>NZ_JBHWUE010000029.1:0-106530 GCF_042738615.1 Rhodococcus sp. NPDC059968 | reverse complement strand
TGATCCCACTCCACGGCGTGCGGCGCGAGATGCTCGGCCGCGAAGTCGCGGGCAGTGTCGCTGATCGCCCGCTCGTCATCGGTCAAGGTGAACATATGAATCGACCCTTTCAGATCGGGGAGGTTGGAAGTACTATAGTTGGACATCCATGCAAATTGCCAGTGGGTGTGACCCACTCCAAACCGACACACTTCGACACGGGAAGCGCCGATACAGTCCTGTCCGCCGACGGCGAGTTTCGAGAAATACACACTCAGGGCGTTCACTCGACGCCCATTCCGGATAACTAGGAGGCTTCCGGTGGCCATTGCGCAACCACCCCACTCGGCGCCGGCAGCCGACGCTGTGGCGCCGTATACGCTGATCGCCGCCGTACTGCAGACGCAGAAGCTGATCAGCCATCAACTCGACTCCACGTTGCGTCCGCTCGGACTGTCCTTCGCCCGGTACGAGGTCTTGGCCATAATGGTCGCCGCGAACGCTCCGCTGCCCATGGTGCGGATCGTCCGCGCCCTGGACAGGCATCCCACCACCATCGGAACGCTGATCGAAGGACTCGAAGGTTCCGGGTTGGCCGTACGGGCGATCAATCGCTCCGATCGCCGCTCGACCCTGGTCACGATCACGGACAAGGGTCGCGAGGTGGCCGTCTCGGCGACCCGAGCCCTCGATGCCGTCGCCCTCGTGGACCCGCAGGTGATGCGCCGTCTCCACGACGATCTGCAACAGCTGCTCTCCGCAACCCGACGTGCATCGACCGCCGCACCGGGAGGCCGACCGTGATCGACGTCCGCAACATCCGCTCGGATGACCTTCGGTATCTGCTCGCGGTCGCGCGAACCGGTCGCCGGCAATCCGCGGCGCTGGACCTGGGCGTCGACCACACCACCGTCTCGCGGCGAATACGCGCCCTCGAGAAGGCCTTGGGTGTCCGTCTGCTGCAGCGCAGCGCCGACAGCTGGGAGCTGACCGATGTCGGCCGGTCGATTGCGGAGAAGGCGCGACTGATCGAGGAAGCCGTTCAGGAAGCCGCCGACGTGGTCCTCGGCATCGGTGAAAATTCACTGCGGGGAACCATCCGGATCACTGCTCCGGACGGATTCGGGTCGTTGTTCGTCGCTCCCGCACTGGCCAAGCTGCGGATGAGTCACCCACACCTTGTCGTCGAGTTGATCACGGATACAAGGCAATTGAATCTCTATCAATCGGGGTTCGACCTCGCTGTCGCGGTGGGCACACCGATCACCAGCCGGCTTGTCTCCGAACGTGTTTGCCAGTACTCGCTGGGGTTGTACGGCAGCGAACAGTACTTCCGCGACCACGGCGAACCCGGCAGCCTGGAAGAGCTGACCGCTCATCCGCTGGTCTTCTTCGTCGACTCGCTGCTGCAGGTCGGGGATCTCGACTTGAGCCGACATCTGCCCGGTGTCGCAGCAAAGTTCATGTCCACCAACATCTTCGCTCATGTTGCTGCCACGCGTTCCGGCGGGGGCATCGGGCTGTTGCCCGCGTTCATGGCGGATCAGCATGCCGATCTGCGCAGGATTCTGCCCGATGCCGTCGACGTCCGGCTCGCCTTCTCCCTGGCCGCGCGCCGCGAAAGCCTCACCAATCCGGCGGTACAAGCGGTCCGGCAGGCGATTCAGGAAGAGGCGCGCAGTCGGCGAGAAGAACTGGTCCCCACCGTGTAATTGCCGGCCCACCCGGGGCGGCGTCGCAGGACGCAGACTCCTGCAACGCCGCTGACCGGTGTGACAGCCGGGCTCTCACCGAAATCACGCCTGCGCGGGCACCATGGCATCGAGCGGATCGGTGGTGTCGACCGAGTCGAGCCAGTCGAGAATCTGTTCGGTGTGCTGTCCGAGCACCGGCGGCGCGGCATGCGCGGACCGCACCAACGATTCACCGTAGGCCGTTTCCATCCGCAAGGACGGACCCGGCAACTGCACCGGCCCCGCCACGGGGTGCTCGACCTGCACCAGCAGCCCCTGGCTGCGGGTCTGCTCCCATTCGTAGACCTCGTCGATCGTGCGGATCGACCCCGCGGGAACACCCGCGGCCTCGAGTTCGGCGAGGACATCGACCCGACTGCGGCCGGCGAAGTCGGCCTCGATCGCGGCGATCAACGCATCCCGCGCCGCGACCCGATCCCGGTTGACGGCGAACCGCGGATCCTGGGCGGACAGACCGGCCACCGGGGCGAATTTCGCCCAGATCGCCTCGCTGCCGACCGCGATCTGAACGTATCCGTCTGCGCAGCGGAAGCTGCCGTACGGTGCGATCTGCGGGTGATGGTTGCCGGAGCGCTGCGCGACCTGTCCACCGACCGTCCACTTGGTGCCCTGGAAGGTGTGGGCGCTGATCGCGGCGGCCAGCAGGGACGTCCGCACGACCATGCCCTTGCCGGTCTTTTCTCTCGATGCCAGTGCGGCCGACACACCCGTGGCGCCGTGGACACCGGCGAGGACATCGGCGATCGGGACTCCGATCCGCGTCGGTTCCCCGTCGGGGTCACCGGTCACCGACATCAGCCCCGCCTCGCCCTGGGCGATCTGGTCGTAGCCGGCGCGGGATCCCTCCGGCCCGTCATGCCCGAAGCCGGTGATCGACAACGTGATCAGGCGCGGGTTGAGCTCCTCGAGCACGTCGGCTGCAAATCCGAGCCGGTCGAATGCGCCGGGCCGCAGGTTTTCGATCAGCACGTCCGCGCGCCGGATCAGGCGACGGAGCGCGTCCTTACCGTGCTCGGATTTGAGGTCGAGGACGATCGATTCCTTGTTCCGGTTCGCCGACATGAAGTACGACGACTGCGGGTCATCCTGCGGCCCGACGAACGGCGGCCCCCAGGTGCGGGAGTCGTCGCCGGTGCCCGGGGCTTCGACCTTGATCACGCGGGCTCCGAGGTCACCGAGCATCATTGCGGCGATGGGCCCCGCCAAAGCGCGGGAGAGGTCGAGGACGAGGATGTCGCCGAGAGGTCCGACAGTCATGGTGCTCTCCCTTCTCAGAGTGTGCGCAGGCGCACGTTGACCTGCTTGGTCTGGGTGAATCCGGCGATCATGCCCTCGAGCGACACTTCACGGCCGAGGCCACTCTGCTTGTATCCGCCGTAGGACTGGCCGACCATCTGGCCGCCGCCCTGGTTGACCTGCACCCACCCGGTTTCGAGGGCATGTGCGGTAGACAGCGCCAGATCGAGGTTGTGTGTCCACACGTAGGCGGCCAGACCGTAGTGCGAGTCGTTGGCCATCTCGATGACGTCGGAGTGGTCGTTCCACGGGATCGCGACGAGCGCGGGCCCGAAGATTTCCTCACGGGACAGGCGCCAGGAGTTGTCGGCGCCGGAGAACACGGTCGGTCCCATGTAGTAGCCGTCGGGGTTGCCGAGCTTGTCGGGGGAGCCGTCGAGGACGGTGGCAACCTTGGTCGAGCTCAGGCCGTCGTCGAGGAATCCGCAGACGGAGGCGAACTGTGTCTCGTTGATGATGGCGCCCATGTCCGTGGACTCATCCAGCGGGTTCCCGACCTTCAGGGCGGCCAACGTGTTCACCAGCCGGTCGAGGACCTCGTCGTAGATGTCCTGGTGCAGGAACAACCGGGAGCCGGCGGTGCAGCTCTGTCCCTGCCGGTGCACCCGGGTCGAGAGCAGCAGCTGGTTGATGAAGTCGTCGTTGATGTCCACGTCGGGGAAGACGATGGAGGGATTCTTGCCGCCGAGTTCGAGGGAGACGTGCGCGAGACGGCCACCTGCCTCGCGGGCAACGTGGCGACCCACCTCGGTCGAGCCGGTGAACGAGATCTTGTCGACCTCGGGGTGCTGGACCATCGCCTCGCCGACGACCCTGCCGGATCCGGTGATGACGTTGAGCACACCGGCCGGCAGGAACTCGGCGCAGATCTCGGCGAGCAGCAACACGCTCAGCGGGGCAGCCTCGGCCGCCTTGACTACGACGGTGTTGCCCGCGACGAGGGCAGCGGGGATCTTGAATCCGGCGATCATCAGCGGTGAATTCCAGGGCAGGATGCACCCGATGACACCGAGCGGCTCCTGCCGGGAGTACTGGAGCTGATCGTCGCCGGCGGGCAGAACCGTGCCCTTGATCTCGCCGGCAACACCGGCGAAGTACCGGAACAGGTTCGCCAGGGTGGCGACCTCGGGACGCGCCTGAGTGCGCAGCGCGTTGCCGGTGTCGAGGGCGGTCAGGCGAGCCAGTTCCTCGGCGCGCGCGTCGATGGCGTCGGCGATCTGGCTCAGGATCCGGCCCCGCGCGGTGAAGTGCTGAGACCGCCACTGGGGGAAGGCCCTCTGCGCGGCACGCACCGCCCGATCGACGTCCTCAGTGCTCGAGGACGGGACACGGCCGATCACATGCTCACGCAGAACCGGGGTGGTCACCTCACTCCACTGACCGGAAAGGGCTTCCACCCAGGCCCCGTCGACGAACATGGGGTAGTCGCGGGCCTCGGGAATGTGGAGCTCAGCGAGTGAGGTTTGTGTGGAGGTCATGTCGGAATCTCCTTGATATACGGATGGCTCTGCTGAAGTGCAGGAAACAGTGCTAGGTGGACGGAGCGACACGTCCGCGCTCGGACAGCGCGCCGATCGCGTGGGCATAGACCACGTCGACCTCATCTTCTGCATCGACCGACAGAAGAACTGGTGCGTAGTAGTCGAGCAGGGGTCGGGTTTCGTCGTGATAGACCCGCAGACGACGACGAATGACGTCCTCGGTGTCGTCGGCGCGGCCACGGGCCAGCATCCGCGCGACGACTACATCGTCCGTTATCGAAAAGTCCAGGACGGCGTCGATCTGGCTCAGCTGCCCGCCGAGGAGCTCATCGAGGGCGATCGCCTGAGTCACGGTGCGGGGGAAGCCGTCCAGGATGAATCCCGTGGCCGTGTCGTCGGCAGCGAGGCGGTCCGCCACCATCCCGATGGTGACCTCGTCCGGGACCAGCTCGCCCGCATCGAGGAACGATTTCGCCGTCTGCCCCAGCTCCGTGCCCCGCGTGATATGGCTACGGAACAGATCGCCAGTCGAGATGTGGGGGAGCTGCAGTGCCGTCGAAAGCAACTGCGCCTGAGTACCTTTACCCGCTCCCGGCGGCCCCGTCAGGATGATGCGCACAACCAATTCCTTTCACATCGAGCAGTGCCTCCCGCCCGGCACCGCAGCACTGGGGTGAGGTCTACGTGGGAATTGCTAGGACGGTTGCGTCTGCGTGTCGAGAGCACCGGCGCGGATCGCCGTCACGATCGCAGAGAAGTCGCGACCGGGGCCGTCGTGGGCGACGAACTGCTCGTAGAGTTCGGTGGCGCGCCGTCCGAGCGTCGTGTCGACACCGTTGTCCGCCGCGGCGGCCTGCGCGAGTCGAAGGTCCTTGAGCATCAACGCGCTCGCGAACCCGCCGGCATAGTCGCGGTTGGCGGGACTCGTGGGAACCGGTCCGGGAACCGGGCAATTCGTCGTCAACGCCCAGCACTGACCGGACGCGGTCGACGAGACGTCGAACAGTGCCTGGTCCGTCAGGCCCAGCTTCGCGCCCAGCGCGAAAGCTTCGCTGACGGCGATCATCGAGATCCCCAGGATCATGTTGTTGCAGATTTTCGCAGCCTGACCCGCTCCGGAGTCGCCGCAGCGGACGATACGGGCCCCCATGGCGTCCAGGAGCGCGCTGGCCTGGTCCACCGCGTCGGCCGGGCCGCCGACCATGAACGTGAGGGTCCCGCCGTCCGCAGCGACGGTTCCTCCGGATACCGGGGCGTCCACCGCCCGGTGCCCGGCGTCGACAGCCAGTTCAGCGGCGGCCCGCGCGTCGGCGACGTCGATCGTCGAGCAGTCGAGGAAGAGGGTCCCCTGCGGCGCGGCCGGGACCAGGTCAGCATAGACGTCGAGCACGTGTTTGCCGCTGGGCAGCATCGTGATGATCACGTCGGCATTCTCTGCTGCGTCGACAAGAGATGCAGCAGAGCCGATTCCGCGTGATGCCGCCTTCTCCGCTGCCGCAGGCGAGGGATCGAATCCGATGACTGTGTGGCCGTTGCGCACCAGATTCGTGGCCATACCCAAGCCCATGTTTCCGAGGCCGAGGAAAGCGATCTTGCTCATCTGTACTCCTAGCGGTGTGATAGCCGACATTCCACGCACGGGGCCGAGGAAACCCACCTGGGGCATCGATTCGAACAAACGGCTCGTGGATGAACCCCGGGGATCATGTCGCTTCGCGTCGCTCTCCGCCGGGAACGGTAATCAGTGTGCCCGCGCATGGACGATCGTGGAATCACCTAACCTGCAATGCGGATGTGCAATATTGCATCACCGCAGTTCAACGGTTGAATTCTTCTCGCGGTACCACCGCGGATTGAGGGCCGACAGACAACCTTCAGCCCTGACCAGGCTTGGTCTCGTCTCCGAATGCTGTCCGAGCGCTGGCACTGCACTACGCCCTGTAGCGGTTACCGGACCGCGACGTTTCCGGCCTGCCGGAAGGGGCACTCAACCACCTGGCGATACGCAGGTTCCTGGGAACGGCCTTGCCCGGGCCGTTCCGGGGACCGAACGCGGAGGCGCGGATGGGCATGCGCGGTGCCGCGGTGATCGAGAACTGCGCGGCGCGTGATTTCGTGCGGGAGGTGTTCGACCACCATCAAGGCGCGCACCGGGTCTTCACCGCTGATGCGTTCCTCGCCGCGTACCTGCTGACACGGTGCTCGGGTTTGCCGATGCACCAGACGAAGGTCGCCGAAGTCGAGCGGGGATGGTCGAACTCGCAACGCCGGGAGGTGGGACTGCCCGCCCACGTCGTCATCAGCTACAAGACCGTCAACGACGCGCTGCGGAGGTTGATGAAGTCATGCCGATCGCCGCGCCATCCGGAGTGGAGAGCGCGCCGTCGCGCGGGCGGCACACACCCCGGCCCCGGGGGCAGCGACACCATCTGGATCGACGGCGTCTTCTACCCGCCGATCCTTCCTGACTAATAGGTGAACACAACAGGCCCTATTGGGTGAACACCCCGAGCATGGATGGATGGAGGGGTGTTCACCTATAGCGAGCAAAAATGCGGGGCTTGGTAGCTCCACGAACTGACGGGCCGGTCATCACACGTAAGGGGCTTCCAATCACACCTGATTCCGCTTGCTGCGGGCACATTCGCGCACTACCGGCGAACGTGGTGATCGCTGTAGATCGTTCTTGGGCGCAGGGGCTTCTGTGGCAAGAATGTGTCGGCGGTCGGCGGTAATCGCCGGCGGTCGTGTACCAAACGGCCGCGTCGGTGAACGCGATTGCGCTCACTCACATCATGCGTGAGCTACGTCGCCGTTCAGTCGAACGGCGACGTCCTGCCTCCTGCGGCGTTGTCCTGCTCTGCGCCAACCACATACCCGCCCGATGGCGGAGGCCGGACCGCGGATTTCGGCTACGCTGGTGCTGATCTGCTGCTCATGAGTACCGAGCGCGCATTTCGTCCTCGAATTCCTCGAGGGTCTTGCCTCGGGTCTCGGGCACCATTTTGAGCGCGAAGACGATGCCGAGGACGCCCATCGCCGCGAAGATGAAGAATGTCGGGGCGATGCCCAATGCCGCCACGGTCGGCGGGAACGCGAAGGTGATGCCGGCGTTGGTCAGCCACAGCATGAATACGCACAGTCCCATGGCAAAGCTGCGGATCTTCAGCGGGAAGATCTCCGACAGCAGCAGCCACACCAGCGGGCCGATGAATCCCTGTAGTGAGAACACGAACGCCACAATGAAAAACAGGATGATGTAGGGCTTGGCCGCGGAATCGGGCAGCAACATCGCAGACAGTCCGACCAGGACGTGGAACAAGGTGATAAGTGCGAACCCGATTGTGAGCATAGTGCGTCGGTTGATCTTGTTGATGAGCATGATGCCGACGATGACCCCGAATACGCCGAACAGGCCGTTAGCCGTGTTGGCGACAATGGCACCGTTGCTGGAGAATCCGGCGGTCTGCAGCAGTTGGGTGCCGTAGTACATGATCGAGTTGACGCCGGTGAGCTGTCCTAAGATGCCGAGGGCGGCACCGATGACGACCAGTCTGCGAATCCAGGACACCGAGAGGTCGGCCCATCCACCGGTCTGCGCCTGCCGTTCCTCTGTCGCCAGGGCGCGGACCTCGGCCATCTCGGCTTCCGCGCGCTCGGGGGACCGCACCTGTTTGAGCACCGCGAGTGCATCCGCGTCGCGTTGCTGGGAGGACAGCCAGCGGGGGCTTTCGGGCATGCGCAGCATGCCGATGAGCAGCGCGATCGCCGGTAGCACCGATACCACGAGCATGTACCGCCAGACCGACGTGTGTTCGCCCCACACGTTCATGATGATCGCGTTGATGATGAATGCGGCGAATTGTCCCGAGACGATCATGATTTCGTTGCGGGTGACGAGGCTGCCGCGGCGCTCCGCGGGAGCGACTTCGGCGAGATAGACCGGCACGGTCGTCGAGGCGCCGCCGACGGCGACCCCGAGTGCGAAGCGGAACACCGCGAGTACCGGCCAGGTCGGTGCCAGCGCGCAGCCCACCGTGCTGACGATGAAGATGCCGGCGAGCAGCAGAATGTTGTGGCGGCGACCGAATCTGTCCGAGAGTTTCCCTCCGACCACAGCCCCGATCGCGGCTCCGAAGACCAGGATGCTGACCACGAGGGCTTCGGTGAGCGTGGTGAGTCCGAGGTCGGCCTTCATGGGACCCAAGGCGCCGTTGATGACACCCGTGTCATAGCCGAACAGCAACCCGCCGAAGGTGGCTACGAATGCCACCATTCCCAGGCGTCTAGTGTGCGGTCCGGGACGATCAGGGGGTAGCGGTACGTGCGGGGGAGCTGTCGGGGCCGTGCCGATGCTGGGCATGTGACGTTCCTTCTGGAGTGAGCTGGGGTTCGGGAATGAAGAGCAGCGGATGTGGTGGTCCATGGGTGGAGATGTGCGGGTACGACGTCGTGCCATCCGTGCCTTCGCTGCTAGATCGCCTCGGCCAGCACGGCAGATGTTCGCACGGGCGATGCGTCACCGCGGTCGCCCGATGTCGGATATGGCATTGCGGCAGTTGGGATTTCGGTACGATCGGGTTCGGCCCGTTCGATGTTTCGGGTGATGACGCGCACGTAGTCGCTCCACAGGTGAGGCGTGACCTGATGGCCCATCCCGGCGTAGAGGTGGAGTTCGGCACCGGGGACCGCCATTGCCGTCGCGATACCGCCCCGGTAACTGATCAGGCGGTCATCCCTGCCGTGGATCACCGCCATCGGGATGGTCAGTTGCGCCAGACCAGGCCGCTGGTCGGGTGCCGTCAGCAACGCTCGTGACTGCCGCTCGAATCCCGCCGGGCAGTAGCTGCGATCGTAGATCGCGGCGGCGAAGTCGTAGATTCGGCTCTCGTCGAACCCGTCGAGACCGGATAGCCGTTCCGTTTCGATCCACTGGCGGATCGTCCCCTCACGATCGAGTATTGGCGGTCGTTGCAGGACTGCCTGGAGTTCCTGGGTCAGAAACTCCGTGCTGGGAGCGGAGTAGATCGAACAGAGGCTCCGCACGCGCTCAGGATGCGCGATCGCAAGTTGCTGGGCAATCATGCCCCCCATCGACTGGCCGACGACGTGCACCGCGTCGAGCCCCAACGTGACCAGCAACCCCTCCACATCGGAGGTCATGTCCTGTAGGTGATAGTCGGGTGTGTCATTGAGCTTCGACGACAGTCCCACATCCCGGTTGTCGAACCGAATCACCCTGAAACCCTCGTCCTCCAGGGCGCGGCAGAAGCCGGGGTACCAGGCGACCAGCTGCGCACCAAGGCCGTGGATCAGCAGCAGCGGCTCACCGTCTTCGGGGCCGGTGATTTCGTAGCAGAGTTCGATTGGGCCGATATTGGCGTAGGGCATTCTGGGTCTCCTCCTGTGCCTGTCGCCGCGTTGAGGTGCTCGTCAGCGGCCTGAGCTGTGTTGAAGCGCTCTAATTCGCTATAGTGTGAAGCGCTTCACATTTTTCGTCAACCCCACATCCTTATTCCAGGAGGTTTCATTGCCCGTCACCCTGGACGACGTCGCCGCGCGCGCCGGCGTCTCCCGAGCGCTCGTAAGTTTGGCGCTGCGGAACTCTTCGAGGGTCGCGGCCCGCAGCCGAGAGCGTGTTCTTGCCGCCGCGGAGGAACTCGGTTACCGGCCCAACCTCAATGCCCGGCGCCTGGCCAGCGCGCACTCCGGCACGGTGGGCGTTCTGATCTCAGACCTGCACAACCCGTTGTTCGCGGAAATTCTGGACGGCCTGGCAGACGGCACGGAAGACCGACCCGAACAATTGATTCTGGCGTCCGGATTCCGGGACGTCACGCGGGAGAGAGCCGCGGTGGAGTCCTTCCTCGCGCACCGGGTAGATGCCGTCGTGCTGGTCGGCACCCAGATGCCGGCCCCTGAAATCGAAAAGTACGGCCGAGTAGTTCCCACCGTAGTGATCGGCCGCCGCATTCGTGGTCTGGACTCGGTGGTCATCGACGACCGGCTCGGCGCACGACTGGTGACCGAACACCTCATTTCCCTCGGCCACCAGCGAATCGCGCACGTGGATGGCGGTAAAGGCGCCGGAGCCGCCACCCGACGCCGCGCGTACGCCGACACCATGCGCACTCACGGGCTAGAACAACACATCCAGATTTGCCCAGGTGAATATACCGAAGAAGCCGGTCGAGCCGGCTTCGAACAGCTTTACGGCAACCACCCCCGGCCGACTGCAATTTTCGCGGCGAATGACCTGTCCGCCCTCGGCGTACTTTCCGGGGCGCGAGCCGTCGGTGTGGACGTTCCCTCGCAGCTTTCCGTGGCGGGATTCGACAACACCACGGTTGCGCGATCGGGTTTCGTATCGCTGACCACTGTCGACTATCCGCGTGCTCAGGCTGGTGAGATCGCTAGCAAACTCCTGCAGGCCCGGCTCAGCGACGAAGACGCCAAAACACAAGTCATCACGTTGACGCCAACGCTCGTTCCTCGTGCCACGACGTCGGCAGTCCGAGCCAGCGAAACCTGATCTGCCTCCGACCATCCCACTACGGGGTGACCGGGTACCTACGACGATGCGATGCGCGAACTCGTCCGAAAGCTGCCGTTTTGTGCGGTCCTGGGACGACGCCGCAGGTCCCGAGCCAGCGACTACGACTGTTCCGGCGGCGAACTACAGGGGTCTCGCTCGCGAGGGACGCCTCGTCAGCCCGGACATAGCTGCCGCAACGCCGAACAGCATCACCTCCCCGGAACGGCTCAAAAGAGCACCCGTCCGATGTCCGCGAACGGGGCATCGCCTTCGAGTACTGCGAGTCCAACGAGGCCGCCGCATGCGTCTTCGGCGCAGGCGCTCGAGTTTGGGCGCTGTCGCTCCGAATCAGCGGATGGATGATCCGATGCCGAGGCCGCCGTCGACGTCGAGGACGATGCCGCTGACGTAGCCGGCGGCGGGGGAGCACAGGTAGGCAGCAGCCTCGGCGATGTCGTTCGGGTTGCCGGTTCGCCGCTGTGGGACCTTGGAGACGAGTTTGTCGCGGGCGGGAGCGTTCATGGAGGCGAGCATGGGGGTTTCGATGAGTCCAGGTGCGATGGCGTTGGCGGTGATGCCGTCGAGGGCGGCTTCTAGCGCGATGGTGCGGGTGAGTCCGACGATGCCGGCCTTCGCGGCGACGTAGTTTGCCTGTCCGAAGTTTCCGCGCCAGCTCATGGAGCTGAATGAGACGATTCGCCCGTAGGCGCGGGCACGCATGTGTGGCAGGACAGCTTGGGCGCAGAGAAACGATCCGGTCAGCGACACGTCGATGACGGCGTGCCAGTCGTCGACACTCATCTTCTCGATCCGATTGTCGCGGATGATCCCGGCGTTGTTGACCAGGGCATCAATGCGTCCGTGGGTACGGACGATCGTGTCGACCCAGTCCTGGACGTCGGTGTCTGAGGCAACGTCGACGGGGTGGCTGGTGACGGGACGCCCGTATCGGGAGGACAGCTCTGCGGCCAGCGCCTGTCCTGTGGCGTCGTTGATTTCGGCGATGGCGACGGTGGCACCTTCGGAGGCGAAGCGGTCGGCCATCGCGGCACCGAGTCCTTGTCCGGCGCCGGTGATCAGTACTACCTGGTCGGTGTAGCGATTCATCGTGTTCCTGATTCGAGTCGAGGGGAATTCGTGGTGGTCGTCCTGCCCTGCAGGAAGTCGTTCAGAGCGGTGGGAACGTCACTGGCCTTCCAGTGGACGTCGAAGGTGTCGAGTTCACGTGCGAGGCTTTGCTTTTCGTCAAGTTCGTTGGACTCCGCGAGTAGTTGCTTGTAAGCGGACTGGGCTGCGCCCGCGTGCGCGGCGAGTGTGTCCGCGGCCGTCAGGGCGGCGTTGAGCAACTCGTGCTCGACGACGATCGCGTGCAGCCATCCCGTGTGCTTCAGATCGGCGGCGGTGACCAACTCACCGGTCAGGGCCATCCAGCGGGCCATGGAGTCGCCGACCTTGCGGGGCAGGCGCACGCTGGCGCCGCCGGCGGGGAGGAGGTTGTTGCGGACGTGACCGTCGCCGATCCGTGCTGTCGGGGTCGAGATGACGACGTCGCAGGCGAGCGCGAGTTCCAGTCCGCCGGCGACGGCGTGCCCATGGATCGCTGCGACGACGGGTAGCGGGCTCGTCTCCAGCCGGGTGGCGAGGGCTGAGACGTCCCGGAGGAATTCCAGGGGAGTCCGGCCGGCGGCGTGTAGCTGCAGGAAATATTGCAGGTCGGCTCCGGCACAGAAGCTCTTCCCGGCACCAGTGAGGAGGACCGCTCGGGTGTCGCGGTCATCCTCGGCGTCGGACAGCGCGGTGTCGAGTGCCGCGACCAGCGTGTCGTTCAGAGCGTTTCGCCGGTCCGGCCGGTTGAGGGTGAGGATCCGGGTGGCGCCGATATGGGTCACGTCCAGCGGCATAGCGGGTTTGTCGGTCATGAGTGGGCTTCCTGACGAGACAGTTCGACACGGCGCTGTTGACGGAGCTGGGCGCGCTGGATCTTTCCGCTGGCGGTCTTGGGGAGGGTGTCGACGAAGTGCACCCGGCGGGGATAGGCGTGGGCGGCGTATTTCGTTTTCACCCACTGCTGCAACTCGTGGACCAGCTCGTCGTCGGCGGTGGAATTGGCTCCCCGGACGACGAAGGCCTCGATCACTTCGCCGCGTACCTGGTCGGGTGCGGCGACCACGGCGCATTCGCGGACCTGCGGGTGCTGGGCGAGCACGGATTCGACGTCGAAGGGGCCGATGCGGTAACCGGCCATGATGATGACGTCATCGTCGCGGGAGGAGAACCGGAGCAGCCCGTCACTGTCGATGCGGGCGGTGTCACCGGTGAGAAAATAGGCCCTGTCGGCGGTGAATCGGCCCGCATCGCCGCGTCCGCCCGCGTATTCGGTGAACATCATCATCGGGCTGCCGGTGACGACGACGGCCAGGCGCCCGATCGTGCCGGTGGCCGCGGGCTCGTCGTGGTCATCGGCGAGGACGGTGAGTTCCCACCCGGGCAGCGCCACGCCCATTGCCCCGGGGATCATTGGTACCGCGAAGTCGGGGTGATGTGGGAAACCGGCGGGCATCCCCAGTTCGGTTTGCCCGTAGTGATCGTGGACGAGCAAGCCGAGTTCAGTTTCGGCCCAACCGTTGACCTCCGGTGTCAGAGGCTCCCCGGCGCTCGAAAGGCGGCGCAGGGCCAAATCGTCGGGGCGAGCTCCACTTTCGGAGCGCAGGCCCCGGTACACGGTTGGCGCCGCGGCGTAGTCAGTCACCCCCAGGCGGGAGAGCACCGACCAGGTGGAGGCAGCGGAGAAACCACCGCGGGCCAGGATGGTCGGAACACCGGCTGCCAGCGGCGCGACGATTGCGGTGTAGAGCCCGTAGGCCCAGCCCGGGTCCGCCGCGCACCAGAACACGCTGTCGTCGGTGACGCCGAGCGCGAATTCGAGGTAGCTGTGCCATCCGGCAATGTAGCCAACCGGGTGGACCACGCCTTTCGGAGTTCCGGTGGTACCCGAGGTGAACATGTGCACCAAGGGGCTAGTGCCACCGACCGCAACGGGCGGGGGTGTATCGGTGTTCATCGATGCCAGTGCCGCGGTCAGGCTGTCTTCGTCGCCGCCAGCCACCAGGACATCCCACGCGGCGTTGGTGACGACCTTGGACCGGTGCGCGGCGTCGACGACAACCAGCTTGGTCTCGGCATTCGTCAGACGGGAGGTCACCGCATCCTCGGCGAATGCGGTGAAGAGCGGAACGTACACCGCGCCGACCCGCCAGATGCCGAGCAGCACGGTGACCAGATCGGCGCTCTTACCCATCAGCGTGGCAACCCGATCGCCCCGTCCAATCCCCCGATCGGCGAGTACCTGCGCGAATCGGCGCGACGAGTCGGCGAGGTCGCCGTAGGTGTATCGGGTGGTCGACACGTCCTCGTCGACGACGGTCAGGGCCACGGACAGCGGTGGATGCCGATCGCACAGCAGCCACGCCACGTTCGCGGCCTCACCGGAATACGAGGACAGGATCTCGCGCAATCGCGCGTCGATTTCGGCGGACACAGACAACTCCTTGTTGGGTACGTTAGATTACTAGAAAGTACCCAATAATGTACCCACCGTCGCGGGGGAAGGGAAGACCCATGGATTCGAGGAGGTCCGTCCGTTTGTGAAACACTCGACCGCATGGCACGTGCAGGAGCGACGCCGAACCGCGCGGCGATGAACACCCCCCGCCGTCGACGCGTCGACACCGCCCGTCGGGACGAGTTGCTGGCGCGGATCGAGGAGATCTTCCTGACCGAAGGGTTCACGTCGGTCACCGTCGACGACCTCACCCAGCGTTTACGGTGCTCGAAGGCAACCCTGTACAGCGTGGCGTCGACGAAGGAACAGCTCGTCGTCGCAGCGACCAAACACTTCTTCGGCGCCGCTGCAGAGCAGATCGAAATTACCGTTGCTGCCGAGTCGGACCCACGCACGCGCATCACGACCTACCTCGGAGGCGTGGCGTCGGCGATGCGGCGCAACTCGAGGGCCTTCTACGAAGACATGGTCTCCTACCGGCCCACAGCCGAGATCTATGCCCGCAACACCGCCCAAGCAGCGATGCGAGTGCGCGAATTGATAGACGAGGGAGTCGAAGCCGGGGACTTCCGCGCAACCGATGCCGCGTTCGCGGCCCAGCTCGTGGCGCTGGCGATCGACGCCGTCCAATCCGGGGTGCTGCTCGAGCGCACCGGCCTGTCCGCAGCCGACGCCTTCGGAGAACTCGGTGACCTTCTGCTCCACGGTCTGTTGCGCACCGAGTAGGCGAGAACAGGGCCCCCCGGGGCGGTTCGTGGATGGCGTCAGCACGGGCAACTGATTGAAGGGCATTGTGCTGCAACGAAATAATATGTCGTAGCGACGGATGACTCCCGCGAAGCAGGTTCGCAAATGTCCGAGTGGGTACTTTAGAAATATTATTCGTACCCCCTATCGTTCCGAGAGGAATGTGGCTACAGTCACGGTACTTATCGAGTGTGATTCGTACCGAGAGGCACGTCATGACAGTAGTATCACCATCGACGTTTAATCCGTCGCGTACACGACTGCGCCCACTGGCAGCAGCCGCTGTCGGCAATGTGGTCGAGTGGTTCGACTTGACCATCTACGCCACGTTCGCTGTGTACTTCTCTCCCTTGTTCTTTCCTGCCAGTGACCCCACCGCGGCTCTGTTGTCCACCTTTGTGGTTTTTGCTGTCGGATTCTTCGTCCGTCCTCTCGGCGGATGGCTGATTGGAAGCTACGCCGACCGGCGGGGGCGAAAACGCGCACTGACTCTGACGATCGTGCTGATGGCTGTTCCCACCTTCGCGATCGGAATCTCGCCGACTTACGAAACCATCGGTGTTTTTGCCCCGATCATTCTGGTGGCTGCACGCATGATCCAGGGTTTCGCGGCCGGCGGTGAGTCCGGCGGTGCCATGGCCTACCTGTACGAGATTGCTCCGGCCAACCGTCGGGGCCTCTACACCAGCCTGTGGTACACGACGGTTGTAGCCGGAATCGTGCTGGCAACGCTGCTCGGATTCGTTCTTGCGGAGGCGATGTCGACTGAAGCGCTGAGCGACTGGGGCTGGCGCATCCCCTTCCTGATCGGAGGCGCCGCAGGTTTGGCCGGTCTGTGGGTCCGGTCGGCCATGGCAGAGACGCTCGACACTGGCCACCCCGCGGAACCGACGAAGAAGCGATCCGGCCTCGCGGCCCTGCTGTCCGAGTATCCGCGTGAGACTCTGCGAGTGTTCCTGCTGATGTCGGGATCGGCAACGGCGTTCTACACCTTCGTCTCGTACATGCCGACGCACCTGATCAAGTCCATCGGACTGCCTGCCGATACAACCTTCGGTGTCCACACCGTTGCTCTCGTGGTGTTCATGTTCCTGTTGCCGACCTTCGGGCATCTGTCGGATCGCGTCGGCCGGCGAGTCTTCGGAATGATTTTCGCTGTCGGTGGAGCGGTGGCGATTGTCCCTCTGAGTCTCGCGCTGGCGGGCGTGTGGTGGCAGAGCCTAGTCGTCGATCTGGCGCTTCTGACGTTGACGGCCTGCATGTTTTCGGTGCTCGCAGTGATCATGACCGAACAGTTTCCGAGTCGGATGAGGGCCATGGGAGTGGGTGCCCCGTACAACCTGGCCACAGCGATCTTCGGCGGAACTGCACCCCTCCTGCTCACCTGGCTGAGTGGGCACGGCATGGGCCCGTGGTATTTCGGCTACCTCGCCGTCCTGGTCCTGCTCGTCGCCTTCGGTCTGAAGAAGACGACGGTCGACAGTTAGGTCTTACGCCTTCGAGGGCTCGGATCGACGCCGGTCGATCCGAGCCGTCACACATATCAGGGCCAGCGCGTGCTGTGGCCGGAATCCCGGCTCCAGATGCGATACGACGAACGTCTCGCCACCCCCCGGCGTCGGGCGCATCAGCTCAACCCTCGTCATGAAGAGCGTGGCCGATAACCGACCCTTGCCTCTGGAAGGCATCGGAGAGCTCAGCGAATTTTCATCGCACCGGTAGCGTCATCGTGACGGGGGACTTCGGTCGTGAGGGGGTCCGGCGGCACACCGAATGGGGTGGTCTCGCTCCGGCTTCCACGAATGGCGGCTCCCTTGAAAGACTTCGGCGCGGCTAGTTTCGTCATCAGGCGAATCTCCCTAGTGCGCAGCGGCCGACGAGTGCGGCGTCCGCACCATACTGCGCAATTGACGGGCGGTGACCGACAGTGTCGCCAAGTCGAAGGCATTGCTCTCGAAGACGCTCTGCAGGGTGGCCCTCGCTCTTTCGAGCCGGGCCGAATTGCCGGCCTCCCACTCGGCGATGCTGTCCTGCGGATCCTGGCCGGGCTCGCTGCTTGCGAGAACATCGAGGCACAGTGCACGCATCGACGAGTACAGGTCGTCGCGTAATGCCTGTCGGGCGAGTGCGTGCCAACGGTCACCTCGGTCGAGCGCGGTGACGGACGTGAGGAGCCGCCCCGCCTCGAGGTGCGCGTTCAACGCCCAATACACCGCACCGACCTCCGTCGAATCCCTCTCCGACACTTCCGCGATCTCCACGATGTCGAGCAGCGAGAACACATCGAGCGAGCGGAACACCCGGTGGGCGAGATCCTGCGGCGCTCCGGCCTCGATGGCCGGAGCAGCCCTGCGACGGACGTTGTCGACATCGGCACCCTGCAACCAGGAGGGCAGTACCGGAGTCAGCCGGCGAACGGCACCCGCGAACCGCGCGATCTCAGCTCCGATGGCCAACGGCTGGGGGCGATTCGCCAGGAACCATCTCGAACCCCGGCCGAGCAACCTCCGCGACTCGGCCTTCAGAAGGTCGGACGCGGCGGTCGGCATTTCCGTCCGGCGAATCTCGCCCCACACCGAACGCAGATCGAAGACATCCGCGGTGATCGTGAACGCTCGCACGGCATCTTCAGTCGATGCGGCGCAGTCTTCGAGGAGCCGGTGGACGTAGGAGAGCCCGCCGTCGTCGACGACTTCGTTGATCACCATCGTCGTGACGATCTCGCGAGCGAGAGGGTGTGCGGTGCCGGGCGCGATCTTGTCGCGTACCTGCGTGGGGAAGTATTGGGGGAGCCTGTTCGCCAGCTCACCGGTATCGGGGAGCTGCCCTGCGAGCAGATCCTCTTTCAGCGCGAGTTTGACGTGCGCGAGAAGTGTGGACAACTCCGGCGAAACCAACCCTGTGCCGGTCGCGGCGCGAACGCCCAGATCCTCATCGCTCGGTAGAGCCTCGTGGGCTCGAACGAGACCGCGGTGACGTTCGAGCGCGGTGATCTGACGCCGATGCACGGACAGCGACCTCGCCGCGACCGCGCGAGTGGTGCCCAGCAGTTCGTTCTGCGAGGTGTTGTCGGCGAGGACCAATGCGGCGACGTCATCGGTCATCGACGCCAGCAACGGGTTCCGCTGATCCTTGTCCAGAGTGCCGGCGCTCACCGCGGTGTCGAGGAGGATCTTGATGTTCACCTCGTGGTCGGAGCAATCGACTCCTGCCGAGTTGTCCAGGGCGTCGGAGTTGATCCTCCCGCCGGCGAGCGCATACTCCGTCCGCCCCAGTGCGGTCACGCCGAGATTTCCGCCTTCGCCGATCACGCGGGCTCGCACGGCGCGGGCGTCGACGCGGACACCGTCGTTGGCCTTGTCGCCCACGTCGGCATGGGACTCGGTGCTCGCCTTGACGTACGTCCCGATGCCACCGTTCCAGAGAAGGTCGACCGGTGCCCGCAGAATCGCGGCGATCAGGTCGGTGGGAGACAGCAAGTTCGTCGAATCCGGCAGTGCAAGTGCGGCTCTCATCCGGGAATCGATCGGTATCGACTTCTCCGTGCGGGCCCAGATACCCCCGCCCTCGCTGAGGATGGAGCGGTCGTAGTCGTCCCAGGACGAGGTGGGCAGATCGAACAGTCGCGCGCGTTCGGCGTACGACCTGGAGGGGTCAGGGTCCGGGTCGACGAAGATGTGCCGATGGTCGAATGCCGCCACGAGCCGGAGAACGGGAGAGAGGAGCATCCCGTTTCCGAACACGTCGCCGCTCATGTCGCCGATCCCGACCACGGTGAACGCGTCGGTGCGGGTGTCGACGCCGAGTTCGCGGAAGTGTCGCTCGACGCTCTTCCATGCTCCCTTCGCCGTGATACCCATGCCTTTGTGGTCGTAGCCGGCCGATCCGCCGGATGCGAATGCATCGCCCAGCCAGAACCCGTACTGCGTGGCAACCTCGTTGGCGATGTCAGAGAAGGCCGCGGTTCCCTTGTCAGCGGCAACGACGAGATACGTGTCGTCGCCGTCGCGCCGCACCACTCCGTCCGGTGCGAGAACGGTTCCCGTCTCGCGGTCGACGTTGTCGGTCAGGTCGAGCAGCCCCGCAATGAACTCCCGATAGCATGTGATTCCCTCACCGAGCCTGGCCGTGCGATCGGCGTCCGGGTCGCCGGTACCGACGGGCGGCTTCTTCACCACGAAGCCGCCTTTCGCGCCGACGGGCACGATGACCGCGTTCTTGACGGCCTGCGCCTTGACCAGCCCAAGAATTTCGGTGCGGAAGTCCTCGAGTCTGTCGGACCATCGCAGTCCTCCGCGCGCGATGGCGCCGAACCGCAGATGGACCCCTTCGACCCACGGCGAGTACACGAAGATCTCGAATCGTGGACGTGGGGAGGGTAGTTCGGGTATCGACCGGGGATCAAGTTTGAACGCAAGGGCCCGGCGGGTCGATTGGTGTGCGGCACCGGAGAAGTAATTGGTTCTCAGGGTGGCCCGTACCAGTCGCAGAAAGGAGCGGAGGATCCGGTCGGAATCGATCTCCGGGATCGCGTCGATGGTGTCATTCAACTGTTGCGCCATCGCGTCGGAGGCGGCTTCGCTCGCAGCATCGGGGTCGAACTGCATCGTGAAGAGGGTGACGATCTGGCGGACGATGTCGGTGTGACGGCTCAGGACTCGAGCGATGTGATCCTGTGAGTAGGGGAACGCGGCCTGCCGCAGATACCTGGCATATGCCCGCAGCATCGCGGCCTGACGCCAATCGAGCCCTGCACGAAGAACGAGCGCGTTGAATCCGTCGATCTCGGCACACCCGTCCCACATCGCCGCGAAGGCGGCGGAGAACCGGGACGTGAGGTCGTCCGCGTCATCTCCCGCTCCGGCACGTGCGGCGTCGCCGTCGAATGTGATACCGAAATCGTAAATCCAGCACTGTGTTCCGTCGCTACGACGAACCGGGTAGGGGTGCTCGTCGACCACCTCGACAGCGAGGGAGTGCAACAACGGTAGTACCCGGCTCAGGGTGACCGGTTGCCCCGCCACGTAGAGGGTGCATCGCCACGGCGTCTGGGTGCTTCCGGAAATGCGGTAGAGCGACAGGGATGAGGAGTTCGGCGGAAGCGATTCGAGGGTGGCCGCGTCTACCGCGGCCCGCTCGACGCCGTGCTCCTTCTTGTAGGCCTCCGGCAAGGCTTCCGCGT
Organism: Rhodococcus sp. NPDC059968; assembly: GCF_042738615.1. Taxonomy (NCBI): domain Bacteria; kingdom Bacillati; phylum Actinomycetota; class Actinomycetes; order Mycobacteriales; family Nocardiaceae; genus Rhodococcus; species Rhodococcus sp. NPDC059968. The sequence goes on along the minus strand of NZ_JBHWUE010000029.1, from coordinate 85,994 downwards.
ACCGCTGCGCACTGTCCGAGGTTGCGGTGCCCGAATGTTGGCCGAGGGCCTCTCGGAACGAGTCGTCCCAGGTCTTGATCGTCGCACGCAGCTCGTCCTCGATCGCGCCGCCCACGGTGAAGGATGTCCGTGGTGCCCGATCCGGCTGGGAAGTGGAGCGCACATCGAAGCGGAGCACAGCCAACACCGATCCCGCAACGGACAGCTCACCCATCGCTGCCCGCCCGCCGAACTGCCGTTCGACGATGGCGGTGGCCACCGCCCCCAGCCGGTGGTCCAGCCGGCGCAGGGGCACCAGAACAAGACAGGTGGTGCTGTGGGGCAGCGGGGCGGGCACGGTCAGCACGCGGACGTCGATGGCCGCCGCGTCCCGGGCCGCGGTCACAACCCACTCGAGTACCTCGTCGGCGGCGGGGAGCAGGAGATCGGCGACGGGGAGGGCGTCGACGATCCGGAGTGCGATGTCGTATGCGGGTGCACGTCGTTCGACTCCCGCTCGATCGAGAGCCGAGACCGCCTTCTCCCGGATGTGGTCGAAATGCAACGGCTGCGCACCGTCCGCGACCAGGGTGAGGTCGGCGGCGAGATCGCGGACGAGGCGCTCGGTCGCGCGTACGCGCCGATCGCCGGTGGTCTCGGCAAGTTCGAGGGTCAGCCGTATTTCCGCGATGGTGTCACCCTCACCGGGGCGAGCCCCGGGAGCGGCGTCCAGGAGGGCCCCTTCCTCGGCCCGGCGCACGCCGACCGAGGACCACTCGATGTCGAGCACCACCGATCCCGCCTGTACCGCGCACGCAGCCACGAGTGCCGGCACGTCCGGATGATCGTCGGCGACCACCCGGAGGACCGTCGTTCCGGCAGCCGAGGCCGCGGCGTGCGTGAGGACCGTGAGGGGCGGCCGCACGAGTGCGAAGGCGAGGCCGGGAGAGATCCCGACGCTAGGGACGGTGGAGGAGAGATCGGAAGGTGTCGTGGCCGTCACGGCAAATCACGCTCCAGGGACCGAGGGACGGGGAGGAGAACCGGGTTACGGGATCAGTAGCCGCTGGCGGGGTCGATGACCGCGGCGAGGGCCTGTCCGCGGGCGAAGCGGGACACGTTGTCGCTGACGTGCTGGGCGAACGCAGGTGCCAGCGCGGACGGCGGGTTGGCCACATGCGGGGTGATGATGGCGTTCGGGAGGGTCCAGAGCGGGTGACCGTCGGGCAGCGGTTCGGGTTCGGTGACGTCGAGCGCGGCGCCGCCGATCCGACCCTCGGTGAGTGCCTCCACGAGGGCATCGGTGTCGATCAGCGAGCCACGGGCAATGTTGACCACCCAGGCCGTCGACTTCATCTGCGCGAGCTCCTGTGCACCCAGCAGGTACTTGGTCTGGCCCGTGGCGGGTGCACCGAGCACCACGTGATCCGCCCGACCCCAGACCTCGGCCGTGCGCTCCGCCGGCAGAGTCTCGACGGCGCCGGGAACCGTTCTGCCGGAACGGGTCACGGCAAGGGTGTGCGCACCGACCGCCGACAGGAGCGGGATCAGCGCGCGCCCGATGCCACCGCAGCCGACGATCGCCACGAGTGAACCGCGCAGGGTCCGGACCTGCGCCCCGAAACCCGCCTGGTCCCAAGACGTTGCCGCGAGTTGACCCGGCAGCGCCCGCACGCCGGCAAGGAGCAGTGCCAGGGCATGCTCGGCCACACTGTCCGCGTACGCGCCTGCTGCGGACGTCCACACTCGATCACTGCCTGCGTCGACGACACCGGACTGGAACCAGGATTCGACACCCGCCGACGGCAACTGCACCCACCGGACTTGCGTGGGCAGCGTCGGGAAGTCGCTCGGCGCCCCCGTCCAGACGACGGCGTCGGCGTCGTGCAGCCCGGTCAGCTGCCCTCCGCCCGCCGTGATGGCGTCGACGAGAAGCGGCGGCTGATCGGGGCCGAGATGCACGGTCGGGGTGGACGTTGCAGTGGATGAAGACATGGGTATCCCTCGAAGGGTCGGGCCCGGGGCTGTTCAGCGGAAGTCGAGGACGACCTTGCTGGCCTGGGTGCGGTCGCGGGCGACGGTGAATGCTTGTTCGCTCTGATCGAGCGGGAAGCGATGGGTGAGAACGGGTTCGACGGGGAGCCCGGAGGCGAGCAGTGCCAGTGCGTCGTCGAACTCCGAGCCGAAGCGAAATGCTCCGACGAGCTCGATCTCCTTGGTGACGAGAAGATTTCCGGGGAAGGTGACGTCGCCGGGCGGGAGCAGACCGAGTTGCACGACACGACCGCCGCGGCGGACGGCGCGGACACACGCGCCGAGAGCGGCGGGCGCACCGGAGGCTTCGACAGCGATGTCGATGTCGGTCGGCGCCGCGTCGGGGTCGTCGGCCCGCACGACCGCGGTTGCGCCGACAGCTCTGGCTACCGCGAGGGTTTCGGGGACGAGGTCGGACACGATGACCTCCCGGGCGCCCGCCGCGCGCAGGGCAGCGACGGCGAGACACCCGATGGGTCCTGCGCCGGTGACGAACACCGAGCGGCCCGTGACGTCTCCTGCGCGGGCGACGGCGTGCAGTGCCACGGACAACGGCTCCGCCAGTACCGCGGTTTCGAGGCTCAGCCCGTCAGGGAGCGCACGGATCTGATGGGCGGGCAGCACGATTCGCTGGGCGAAGCCGCCCTGCACGTGCGGGAGGCGGGCCGCGCTTCCCAGGTACCGGGTGTCACGGCACACGTTCTCGCGGCGGTCGAGGCATTCGGGGCACTTGCCGCACGGGGTGGCGGGGTGCACGGCGACGGGTGTGCCGGCCTCGGGGCCGTCGACCCCGTCCCCGAGTGCGGCGACGGTGCCGACCACCTCGTGTCCGAGGACCATCGGCTCCCGGACGAGGAAGTCGCCGACGCCGCCGCGATGGGCGTAGTGCAGATCGGACCCGCAGACGCCGCCGTAGGCGACGTCCACCGCAATCTGACCTCGCCCGGGCGCCGGGACGTCGATGTCCTCGACCCTGAGGTCGTGTGCTCCGTGTACGACACAAGCCCGCATGTGTTCTGCGCTCCGCTCTTCGATGAAACTCGGTGTGGTCTCTAGACGACCGCGGTCATACCGCCGTCGACGTACAGAATCTGGCCGTTCACGAAATCCGATGCGCCCGAGGCCAGGAACAGCAGGGCACCGACCAACTCGTCGGGGCGGCCCCAGCGTCCGGCCGGGGTGCGCCCCGCCAGCCAAGCGGAGAAGTCGGCATCCTGGACCAGGGCCGAGGTCAGTTCGGTGTCGAAGTAGCCCGGCGCTATGGCGTTCACGCACAGCCCGTGCGGTGCCCAGTCCGCACACATTCCACGGGTCAGCATCTTCAGGCCACCCTTGCTCGCGGCGTACGGTGCGATACCGGGCCGGGCGAGATCGCTCTGGATCGAGCAGATGTTGACGATCTTCCCGACCCCGCGTTGCACCATCGCGCGGGCGAATTCACGTCCCACGAGGAACGCACTGGTGAGGTTGGTGTCGAGTACCCGCCGGAAGTCGTCCTCACTGAATTCGAGGAGCGGACTGCGGTGCTGTACGCCGGTGTTGTTCACCAGGATCCGGACGGGGCCGACTTCTTTCTCGATCGCGGTCGCGGCGTCGGCGACCTGGGCCGCGTCGGTGACGTCGAACGCGTAGGCGAACACGTTCGCCCCGGTGCGTTCGTGGATCTGCTTGCGGGCCAGCTCGAGCGCGTCGGAGTTCCGGCCGTTGAGTACGACGACGGCACCGGCCTGTGCGAGTCCTTCTGCCAGGGCGAAGCCGATTCCTCGACTCGATCCGGTGACGAGCGCGATCTGATTTTCGATGTCGAACGCGGGGTGGCTGGTCACGCTGGTCCTCCGATGAAGGTCGGCCGGTCCTGATCCGTGTGCAGTCCACTCGCGTCGAGTGCTGCCCGGGCCAGGTCGGCGGGAGTCTGTAGGGCCTCGAGTTCGATCCCGATTTCGCCGGGCTGCAGTCGCTCGAGGATCGCGAACTGGGAGTCGAGGAGGCTCGTCGGCATGAAATGGTCGGTGCGGGCGTTCATGCGTCCCGCGATGAGGTCCCGGTCGGCTCGCAGATGAACGAAGAAGATCGGTGCGCCACCCGACCGGAGTACGTCCCGGTAGCGCCGTTTGAGCGCGGAACAGGCAATTACGCCGGGAATCCCGGTTTCGGCGCCAGCGGCGAGCCATCGGGCGATGTCCTCGAGCCACGGCCCGCGGTCGTCGTCCGTGAGCGGGATTCCGCGGCTCATCTTGTCGATGTTCGACGCGGGATGAAGTTCGTCGGCCTCGCCGAGCCGCGCCCCGGTGATCTCGGAGATGGCCTGAGCCACCGAGGTTTTGCCGCAGCCGGCGACCCCCATCACGACGATCTGCGGGGCCGTCACGTTCTGACCCCGTTGGACCAGGACCGGGACAGGTCCTGCTCGCCGCGGGCGGCGGCCCAGCCGGTCAGGGCGCCGCGCAGTGCGGCGAAGAGCTGGGTGCCCACCTGCTCGGCCGACAGGCCCACCGTGTTGAGCAGGTCGAAGATCTCTCGCGGGTCGAACAGGAGGTTCCAGAGGAACAGGGCCTCGTCGCCGATGTCGGCGATGCCGAGCTCTCGCGCCGACTGCTGCAGTGGCTCGAGCAATGCTTCCGCCTGCACGGTCAGGTAGTAGGTGTCCTCGCGCAGCCGTTCCAGGTAGCCGTGCCGCGACCTGGTGGCGACCATGGCCTCACCGTGCTCGACGACGAGTCCCACCCAGCACCGGCAGAGCTCCTCGAGCCGTTCCAGTCCGACCGTGTCGAGCGTGCGCGCGTAGTCCCGCATCCGGCAACCGACCTCGAACCGGTACTCGCCGAGAATGTGGTCGACCGAACTGAACTGGCGGTACGCGGTGGCCGGCGAGACCTCGGCGGCCTTGGCGACCTCGGTCATGTTGACAGGCTCGTCGTTGCCGGAGGACAACTTGACGGCTGCCTGGATCAGGCTGCGCCGATTCCGTTCGGTGTCACTGCGCATCGGCTTCTTGGCCATCGTCATGATCCTCTCCCTCGTTCCTACGCCAGCGAGGCCAGCCCGCGCGCCAGCCGGGCCACGCCTTCGGTGATCGCCTCCGAACTCGCAGCGTAGGACAGGCGCAGGTGACCTTCGCCGTGAGCGCCGAACTCGCTGCCGGGCCGGACCGCGACGCCGTGCTCGCGGAGGATCCGCACGACCTCGACGGAGGGGACGTCGGCCGAGTATTTCGGGAAGAAATAGAAGGCGCCCTCGGGGTCTCCCACCTCCAGCCCGGGAACCTGGGACAGGGCGTCACGCATGAGGATCCGACGCGCCCGGTAGGCCTCCCGCATGGCGGCGACGTCGTCGGCGCAATCGGTGAGCGCGGTGAGGGCGGCACGTTGGACGGCCGTGTTGACCGAACCGTTGTTGCTGTTGTGCACCCGGGCGCAGGCGGCGACGACCGCACTCGACCCGGCCAGGTATCCCACCCGCCACCCGGTCATGGCGTAACTCTTCGAGAAGGTTTGGCAGTACAGGGTTCTCTCGACCAACTCGGGAATCTGCAGTGCCGAGGTGAAAGGCTCACTGCCGTAGACGAGTTCGCTATAGGCCTCGTCGGCGATCACCAGCGTGTCGGACTTCCGGAGGATCTCCCCGAGTACCTCGAGTTCCTTGGTGCGGTGCACGACGCCGGTGGGGTTGGAGGGGTTGCAGAACACGAAGAGCTTCGCGCCGGCGAGTGCAGCGGCCAGCGAGTCGAGGTCCCAGTGCAGGTCGTCCTGCAGCGCCACCGGCACGCACACGCCACCGGCCAGATGAACGAGATCCGCGTACAGCGAGTAGGTGGGGTCGGGAATCACGACCTTGTCTCCCGGGTTCACGGTTGCGAGGATCGCCGCCGCGAGTCCGCCCGTACCGCCGTGGGTGACGAGAATCTGATCGGACCCGAAGGTCGTTCCGGCGAGTGCGCTCACCTGGTCCGCGACCGCGGCGCGCAGATCGGCGTCGCCGAGCTGGGCGGCGTAGTGGGTGTGGCCGGCCTCGAGTGCAGCGGCTGCCGAGCGACGGATCCGCTCCGGGGTGTCGAAATCGGGTTCGCCCATGGCGAGGGACACCATGTCACCGCCGGACTGTGGCTGCTGAGTCCGGAGTGAGGCTTCTTCGACCCGGATCACCGCGTCCGAGGGGGCAAAGTTGATCACAGGTCTACCGATCCTTCCGAAATCTGCACGATCTCAATTGAGCACTGCATCGCATATGCGAATAGTTTCTCATCTGTCTTGGTGCGCGTCAAGGGCTCTCAGGATGTCTTCCGGCGCTCCCTTCCACCGGCTGACCTCGAGATCGCCGGAGATGTCGCGCTGACGGGTCGGGGCGATGACGAGTTCGGGGATGACCGTCCGCGACGGGAGTGTGGCGGCGAGGTGCACCGCGCGGGCGACGTCGTCGGGTTGGACCATGGCGTCGCGCACGTCCTGGCTGGGCGGGTTGGCCCGGTTGTCCATGATCGGGGTGCTCACTTCGCCGGGCAGGATGCAGGTGGCGCGGATGCCGTCGTTGCGGAACGTGTTGTGCAGGTAGGTCATGAAGTTCCGGACGCCGGCCTTCGCGGCGCCGTACGCCGCACCGCCCAGCAGATTGGGATTAGCGGCGGCCAGTGAGGATACGGTGACGATCGTGCCTGCGCCCCGCTCGAGCATGCTGGGCAACACCGCCTGAGTCAGCAGATACACGGCGGTGAGATTCACACCGAGGATCTCGTTCCATTCGTCCTCGCTCGTCCACCGGACGTTGAGCACCCTTCCGCCCGCGCCGGCATTGTTCACCAGGATGTCGATCGGACCGGCCTCGCTCTGCACCGAATGGATCAACGAGTGAATCTGCTCGCTGTCCTCGATGTGCGCCGGCTTCACCAGTGCGGCGCCGCCGGCCTCGGTGATCGCGGCGGCGACCTCGGCGAGTACCGCCTCCCGGCGGCCGACCAGGACGACGGTGGCGCCCTCGGTCGCGAGCTTGATCGCCGATTCCCGGCCTATCCCGGTTCCGGCACCGGTGACCAGGGCAATCTTTCCGTCGAGCAATCCCATTTCGGGGTCCTTTCGTGTCGTGCGCCGAGAAACGGCGAGGGGCCGGGGCGGATACCGTCGGTGGTCTCCGCCCCGGCCTGGTCGTACGAACGCCGGGTCTACGTGTCCTGCAGGGGCCGGCCGGCGGTTTCGACGAGCTTCAGCGCCGTCAGCGCGGTGATGATCGCCGTCAGGATCACCGCGTACGCCGGGATGCTCTTGTCGCCCGTCAGTCCGATGAGCCAGTTCATGACCAGTGGGGCGCTGCCACCGAACACGACGGTCGTGATGTTGAACCCGATGCTGTACGCGCTGTAGCGCACGTTGGTCGGGAAGAGTTCGACGAGCTGGACCTGGATCACACCGGCATGTCCGGCGAACAGTGCGGCGAGAATGATTCCCGCCAGCGCCGCGGTGCCGAGGTTGCCCGTCGAGATCATCTGGAAACACGGGTAGGACGCAAGGCCCATGGCGATCGCGGAGTACAGCAGCACCGGCTTGCGCCCGATGCGGTCGGAGAGCCGCGCTGCGTAGGGGATCGCGACGAGGATCGCCACCAGGCTCACCGCGGTCACCAGCAGTCCCTGGAGCTGGCTGAAACCCTGTTCCTTCTTCAGGTAGGTCGGCATATACACGAAGAGGATGTAGTAGCCGGGGCCGTTGAGCGCGGGAAGCGCGATGGTCATGGCGATGGCCTTCAGGTGCCGCTTCGAGGTGAGCGCCACCTTCAGCGGGTTCCGTTCGACCACCTTGGCCTCACGCAGGGCCTGGAATCGCGGGGTGTCCTCGAGCCGGTTCCGGATGTAGAAGCCGACCAGACCCATGGGCACTGCCAGCAGGAACGGGATGCGCCACGCCCAGGATTCGAGCACGTCCTGGCCCAGCAGCTGGATGATCGCGCTGGAGATCAGGCTGCCCGCCAGCAGTGCCGCGAACGAGCCCATGGGCAGCCAGCAGGTGGTGCGGCCACGCTTGTCGTCGTCGGCGTACTCGCCCACGAACGACATGGCGCCCGACGCCTCGCCGCCGGCGGAGAAGCCCTGGATCATCCGCATGCAGATGAGCAGGATCGGCGCGGCCCAGCCGATCGTCTCGAAGCTCGGAATCATGCCGATGGCAGCGGTGGAACCGGAAATCATCAGCAGCAGGAAGGCGAGGAGAGTCTTACGGCCCAGCTTGTCGCCGAGGTAGCCCGAGATGACACCGCCGAAGGGCCGCACCAGGAAACTGATGAGGAACCCGACGTAGGTGAGCATGATGCCACCCGAGCTGCCGTTTCCCGGGGCGAACACGAGAGCGACGGTGGGTACGAGCAGACCGTAGATGCCGTAGTCGTACCACTCGACGAACGAGCCGATACCCCCGGCGATGGTGACCTTCTTGACTACCTTCCGGTTGTCGGAATCGGTCGCGGGTGGATTGGTGACAGTCATGACCTTGCGTTCCCTTTCTCCGGGATTATCGCTGATGTGGCGGACACGGGCATCTGTCAGCTGAAGGTCGCCGCAGCGACCTCGGCGTCCAGGGCCTCTTCACGCGCGACCACCGCGAGAACGGCGTCGAGCACTTCGCGGGCACGTGCGGGCGGAATGACGATGATGCCGTCGCTGTCGGCGCAGACGATGTCACCGGGATGGAAGACGACGCCGCCGATCGCGACGTCCTCACCGATCACGCCGGGTCCGTTCTTGAAGGGTCCGGCCGGGGTCACGCCCCGCGCGAAGACCGGAAAACCGAGGTTCTCGATGGTGTCGCGGTCGCGGACGCACCCGTCGACGACCGCACCGGCCGCACCACGTGCCGCGAAGCGCTGGACGAGGTTGTCACCGATGAGAGCGCGGCCGAGGTCACCCGCGCCATTGACCATGACCACGTCACCGGGCTGGATGAACTCCTGCGCCTTGATGATGGCTGCGTTGTCGCCCGCCGTCGTGAGGATGGGGAGCGCCGTGCCCACGAACTTCGCGCCGGGCCAGATCGGGGAGATGCCGGAGTCGCAGATTCCCAGGCGCTCCATCGCGTCGCCGAGATTGGCGACCTGGAATCGGGCGAACTCTGCGACCAGCTCCGGCGCCGGCCGGGTCCAGCCGGCGGAGATGCGGAGTTGTGCGCCATCCAGTTCAGACATCGGGGCTTCCCTTCGGTTCATCTCGACTCGCGGGATCAACCACCGACAGAGTGAGAAATGTTTTTCGATTGAGAGCAGCTTCACACTTGGTTATGTCCGCGTCAAGACCTGTTTGTAAAGATCCGGTGACGCGCGCGGCCGATGTGCGAACTCCAGCAAAACAAGGGAGCGTCCAGGCATGCCACTGAGGCCCCGGAGCGGTGCTCCAGGGCCTCGGTACGGTGCGTGGGCCTCAGGCGGTCGGCTGGACCACCCGGGTGTGATGCGGCAGGTTCACGGCGTCGAACACCCGCCGCACCGCCTCCTCCAGCTCGTCGAGGTCCGCCTGCTGCGAGCGGTACGTGGCGATCGCATCTTCCATACTGCTCCAACGGATTCGGAGCTTTTGCCCCGGGCCGGCCTGGCCGAGAACCGACATCGACGAGGACGTCACCACCGCCACGATCGGGTATCCGGCGGTCAGCGACCGCGCTCGCCCGAGGATGATCAGCTCGTCCGAGTGTGGAATCTCCACGCCCCCGATGGGGACCCCGTGGGAGATGATCTCGTCGAGACCCTCGGGGTGCGCGACCGGACCCGACAATCGCAGCCCGACGTGATTCGACCGATCGGTCACCGTGTACTCGGAAGACTCGAGAAGATCCCGAATACCCTCGACTGCAGCCGTTTCCGGACCGTCGGTCACGTCGACGACCCAGCCGCCGCGGCGCCGGTCGGGGATCCTAACCGGGAGCCGGAGCAACGGCTGCTGCGCGTACGGGTGAACGAAGTCGACGTAGTCCGTCCGAAGCCGGACCCGCTGTCCGGCTCCCAGCCGTTGCGGAAAACCCATGCGCGCATCCGGGGCGGCGCTTCCGAGAAAGTGATCGGTTTCCAGTTCCCCGTTCACGCACAGGTAGGTTCGAATACCGTTCCGCACGTTGCGGATCGTGATCTGAGATCCCGCCGGGACGCACAGTGGCGCCCACATCGGAACGGGGTGCCCTGACACCCGGACGTCGGCTGTCGCTCCGGTGACCGCGATCAGCAGATCGGCCGTGACGGTCGCCGAGAACTCGGTGGCCATGATCTCGATCAGCGTGGCGCCCCGGGTATTGCCGACGAGCACGTTGCCGGCGGCGGCGGAGTACTGGTCGGACGCCCCGCTCACCGGCACGCCGAGGTGCTCCGACCCGGCCCGGCCCAGGTCCTGCAGTGTGGTCAGCCAACCCGGTTGCTGGACAATGATTTCAGCATCTGCGGTCATGATGTCAAGGCACCTACCGGTTCGAGAGGACGTCCGGCCAGCATGGACCACTCGGACTCGGAGACGGCCCTGAAACGGAATATGTCTCCCGGCGCGTAGTGGACGACCGGATCACGGTGAATGTCGAACAGAGCGAGCGGAGTTCGGCCGAGGATGCGCCAGCCGCTCGGCCCGGGCGCCGGACCGATGATGGCATTGTGGCCCGCCACCATGACAGCGCCCGCGGCGACGTTGGCGCGGGGCGTCCGGCAGCGGGCCACCGAACCCGGGAATGTGGCACCGTGCATCATGGGTGCAATTCCCGAGCCGAGAACGTCGACGGTCATGGACGCCGACGTGAACAGGTCGACGAGTTCGTCTTCGGTCAGGCCGAGTTCACCGGCGACGAGCGCCAGGTCGGGTCCGTGCTCACCACCGAATACCGTCGGCACCAGAAAATGTCTCGCGGCCGTGTCGTCACCCTCGGTGTGCACGATGGTCCCGATCAGGCGGTCGAGATCGCGCGAGACGTCGTTGTGAACCACTTGGGCGCAGTCGAAACGCACCAGTACCGATTCGAGTCCGCCGACCACGTCGACGACTCCCCGAGGCGTGTCGGTGAGCACCGCCTTCCGCAGCGCACGCGTGACGGCGCGCCGGGTCTCGAGATCCGAACCCGATACCTCGATCATGACCGCAGCGTCGCCGTAGACGATCTGTGTGATTGCCGGCGTTGCGGAGGGCAGCATCGGATCAGACCGTGACGGCGCGAGCTTTGTCGGCCAGCACCTCACGCAGCGGCTTGACGGCCACGTGGGCGGCCACCAACGCGGAGCGCAGCTTGTTCGCGTTGACGATGGCCTCCGCGTTGTCGCCGTGCAGCAGGACGAGGTCGCATTCCTGCGGGATGTCGGTGCCGTGCACAGTGCGCACGACACCCTCCTTCGCCATCCGCACGGTACGGGCAGCCACCTCGTCGGCGTCGTGCAGCAAGGCGCCTGGCTCGGTGCGCAACACGGGGGTGCCGTCGTTCTCGTACCCGCGGTCGGCGAGGAAGACGAGGGCAACCCGCAGTCCCCGGGCGCGCGCTTCGTCAGCGAGCAGGCCCTCCTGCGTGACGACGATCAGTTCCGGGTCGAAGGCAGCGACGGCGTCCGCGACACCCCGGGCGTGCACCGGGTCGGTGACCGTGAGGTTGCCCATCCGGCCGTGCGGGTTGACGTGGCTGAGCGTGCCACCTTGCGCCTTCACGAAAGCGCTCAACGCACCCATCTGGTACAGGGTGTCGGTGCGGATCTCGTCTTCGGTACACGCCATCGCCCGGCGGCCGAATCCGACCAGGTCAGGGTATCCGGGATGGGCACCGATCTCGACGCCCCGCTCGATGCAGGCACGGACCGTCCGCTCCATGACCCGCGGGTCACCGGCGTGGAAACCGCACGCAACGTTGGCCATGGTCACCAGATCCAGCACCGCATCGTCGTCGCCGATGGTGTAGTTGCCGAAGCTTTCGCCGAGATCCGCTACCAGGGCCAGAGACTTGTCAGCCATGAGTTCTCCTCAGAAGGTGTCCAGAGATCCGAGAACTGCGCCGAACGTCGTTGTTGCTGGCCCAGCCGTATCAGATTCCAAATATGCGAATAGGTTCTCATTTTAGTGGTGGGGTGTCAACGGCTCGGCACAATTCGCTCGCGGCAGCGCTACCGCGTGATCGTCGGTCGTCGGGGCGCCGACCTCGAGCCCTCGCCTCCGAACTCACTCCGTTGCGTGTCCCGTCAGCTCGGACCTCTGCGTCCGACGAGATGAAAGACGCGATTGAGTTGGCGGTAGGGATCTCGTCGGCCGGCTTCGAGTTCGACCGCGGCCGCCGCTTCCACCTGCTTCGAATCGTTCGGGTCCAACTGGGCTCCACTGAAATCGAGCCAGTCGACGAACAGCCATACCCCATACCAGCGCACTGGCTCCACGCCGCGGCTCCGCACGAGTTCGCTGAGTTCCTCCACCGTGTCGGCGCGAGTCGGCACCCCCAGCAGCCCGATCCAGGTACCCGAGCACGCCATGGCAGCCGCTGGAGTCGCTGGAGTCGCTGGAGTCGCTGGTGAGCTTTGTCCAGCATCGCCGACGACGGGTCGAGCAGTGTCACGACATTCCGGCAACGACGCCGTGCGCCGCATTCAGACGCCTGCGGGCGCCAGGACGATGTCGAAACGCGCTCGCGCCCAGGGCTGGTCGCCGAGTCTGCGGCCGTCCGGGGTAGGTGTGCCGGGCGCCTGCGCCGCAAACTCCTTGATCAGGGAGTCCTTGACGCCGAAGACGCTGTCGCCGATCTCGATCTGCGGGTCGCCTTCGACGAAGATGTGTGTGACCAGGGGTCGCAGACCGTCGGCGGTGACCATGAAGTGCAGGTGCGCCGCGCGGACCGGAGAACGGCCCACGGCCTCGAGCATCTTGCCTACCGGCCCGTCGTGCGGGATGGGGTAGGGAACGGGTGTCAGTCCCCAGAATCGGTACTGCCCTTGGTCATCGGTGGATAAGTGCGCTCGACCGGCAACCCGTTCGTCGGTGTATTGCACGTCGTAGTATCCGTCTTCGTCGCACTCCCATACCTCGATGCGGGCGCCGGCCACAGGGTTGCCGTCGGTGTCGGTGACGGTGCCTTCGACCCAGCACGGCTGTCCCGTTGCGCCACCGGCGATATCGCCGCCCAGCGGGATCTCGGGTGCGTCGTCGACGAAGAACGGACCGAAGACCGTCGCGTCGGTGGCGCCCTTGTGTGCCTGGTTGTTGACGGCGATGGTCTGCATGGATGCGCCGAGCACGTCGGAGAGCAGGACAAATTCCTGGCGCTTGTCGTCGGTGATGTGTCCGACGGCGGTAAGGAATTCGATCCCCTTGTTCCATTCCTCCTCCGTCAGGCGCACGTCGCGGATGAATGCGTGCAGGTGCCGGGTCAGCGACTGCATGACTTCCTTCAGTCGCGGATCGGGGGTGCCGTCGAACGAGGCGACGACGGTGGCGACGAGTTCGTCCTCGAGCGCCTGCTGCTGCGGGCTGATCGATTCAGCGGTGTCGGTGGTCATGATCGGTGTTCCTTTCACAGCACAGGGGTGGCGCCTGCGTGGGCTGCACGCAGGAGAGCTTCGAGATCGGTGGCGGTCACCGGGCGGGGATTCGAGTCGGGGACGAAGGGCAGGATCAACTCGACGGCCTCGGGAATCTGCGTCTCGTCGAGGCCGTAGTCCTTCAGGGCGCGGGGGGCGTCGAGCGTCTCCCGTAGAGCGTCGAGTCCCGCGACAGCTGCGTCGGTTCCGAATGCCGCGGCGATTCTCCGCTCCGCCTCGGGCGCAGCGGGGGCGTTGAAGGCGAGCACGTAGGGCAAAACCGTCGCATGGGTTTGGGCGTGGGGCAGGTCGTAGGCGCCGCCGAGAACGTGGCAGATCTTGTGATGCAGACCCGATCCCGCGGAGGCGAACGCGACCGCGGACAGGTAGGCGCCGTACAGGGCCTGCTCACGTCCGGTCAGGTCCTGCGGATCGTTCTTGATCGCGGGCAGTCCCTCGGCGAGCGCCCGGATGCCTTCGGCGGCCAGCGCACGGTTGATCGGGTCGGTGCGCGGCGCCCACATCGAGTCGATGCAGTGGGCCATACCGTTGAGGCCGGACGCGACCGACAGCTCGACCGGGAGCGACAGCGTCAGGTGCGCGTCGTAGATCACCGTCACGGGCAGCACTTTGTCGTCCACACCGGTCGTTTTGCGGGCGGCCTCGGTCAGGCCCCAGACGTTGGTGGCCTCGGAGCCGGCGTACGTGGTGGGCACCGCGACGATCGGCAACCCCGTCGTCAGGGCGACCGCCTTGGCCAGGCCGGTGGTCGAGCCACCACCGATACACACCAGCAGGTCGATCGAGTTGTCCGTCGCAACCGCACGGGCCGATTCGGCCTTGGCGATCGGGACGTGCGGGGCGACGTCGTCGTGGAACACGGCCACATCGATGTGCTGTGTGACCGCCTCCGCGGTCGCGGCTTCGGAGCGTGAGGCGATGACCATGACGCGCCGGGCGGCGAGCCGGGCCACTTCCGCCGCGACGTTGTCGGCGGCGCGTCCGGATCCGAACAGCACCCGCTGTCCGAGGGTGACGTGATCGAAATTCAGATTCATGGGGATAGCTCCCTTCATCGGGTCGCGACCGGTGCGCGATCGGTGGCGGTCAGGTGGAGCCCGTCGAGAATCGTGTCGAGCGATTCCCGCAGTGTTGCCGCATCGGCTGCGGTGGCCGCGACGTAGAAATCTGGGCGCAGGATCACGAAGTCGGCGCCGATCTCATCGAGCCACCTCTCGTAGGTGCCGTCCACGTCGACCACGTCGCAGTCCGTACCTGCCGTCCCGATCCGGACACAGCGTCCGTCCAGACTTTCCCACAGTCGGCGCTGCCCGTCGGTGAGCACGTCGGCAACGGATGCGCCGCGGCCGATCACGGTCCAGCCGCGGCCCGCGACGTCGTCGAATCGGCCCCGTCGACCATCCGCCTCCACGATGCCCTGGACGGACAGTTCCCCGGCATGTGCGGTGCCGGTGTGCCACAGCCCCGGACCGAGCGAGGCGATGTCGGTGTCGACCGGGGTGCCGTCGGAGACGGCGAGTTCGGCGATCATCTGCCGATCCCGGACGGCCGCGTCGTCGGCGTCGGCAATGCAGATGATCTTGCCCAGGCGCATCGAGAAGTCGATGTAGTGCTGGACGTGTCCCTTGCGTTCGGTGCCGTAGGAATCGAGCACGTTTTCGCCGGACTTGCCGGACAGCACGAGATCCAGGCGCCACGCCAGGGCCACCGCATCCCGAAGGCCGGCGCACATGCCCTCGCCGGCGAACGGCGGCATCAGATGCGCCGCATCGCCTGCGATCAGGCCGCGACCGTTGCGCCACGTCTCCGCCCACCGTGCCTGGAATCGGTAGACCGCCGAACGCTCGAGTTCGGCGTTGGCCGGGGTGACGCCCCACGGCTCGAGCAGACGCCACGCGGACTGCTCGGAGGCGAGTTCAACGGGGTTCTCCCCGGGCAGCACCATGTACTCCCAGCGGCGGCGGCCGGGGCCGCCCGGGACGATCGTCGTCGGCCGGACCGGGTCGCACAGCTGCCAGTGCTTCGGACCGAGGTCCAGACCCGAGATGTCCGGCATGATCATGTCGAGGATCAGCCAGTCGAAGAAGAACCCGTGGTCGGCGAAGTCCAGGCCCAGTGCCGTGCGGACGAAGCTGTTCGCACCGTCCGCGCCGACGACGTACTTTGCGCGGATCACCTCGGCCGCCGAGTCGCCGTTCGCACCGGTGACCTGCCCGGACAGCACGATCCCGTCGTCGTTCTGGTCGAGGCCGGTCGCCAGCCAGCCGCGCCGAATCGTCACGCTCGGCACGGTCGCGGCGACGTCACGTAGCCGCTTCTCGAGTTCGGGCTGGGAGAACCAGTACCGCGTGCGCCACCCCGATGCTGCGATGGACTTCCAGTCGACCTCGAGGAGAGTTTCCCCTTCCGCGTTACGCCAGTAGTAGAGATCGTCGTGGTACTCGACCGCCGGATCGTTGTCCGAGTCGATGCCCAGAATCGCGAGGATGCGGGCAATTTCGTGGTCGTAGGTGACCGCGCGGGGCTGGTCGTAGGGCTCGGGCCACTTGTCGACGATCGTGACGCGGTGACCGTGCTGACCGAGCAGTACCGCCAGCAGCGCTCCGACGGGGCCACAGCCCACCACTGCCACATCGGCGTCGTACGCGAGGTCCACCTGAGCCGTCTGGGTGTCCGTCATTGCACTTCCTCTTCGAGAGTGAGCTGGGTCATAGGAATGAAGCAATGGTGACATACTCTTCAATAATGAGCAATGCCTCATTTATGGGCCTTTGCTCATCTAGAGGCCATCCCAGTCCTCGCTCGCACGGCGATCGCGTAGCGTTTGCGACGTGCCCACACCGTCGAACAGCTCCGCAACGCCCACTCAGGCGTCGCGCCACCAGCGCCGACGCGAGAAGACCCGTGCACGGCTCATCGACGCCGCGCGCACCCTCGTGGCCGAACGCGGCGTCGACGCAGTAGGTCTGTCCGACATCACCGAAGCCGCCGACCTCGGCGCCGGGACGTTCTACAACTACTTCCACTCCCGTGACGAGATCGTCGAGGCCGTGGCCGAGGAATCGATCGAATCACTCGGCGCCAGAATGGATTTGATGACCGCCGACATGACCGACGCTGCGGAGGTATTTTCCTCGTCGCTGCGTCACCTCGTGCGCCACGCGATCAGCGATCCCCTGTGGGGGTGGTTCGTGGTACGTCTCGGTGTGGCTCATCCCAAGCTCATCGACATTCTCGGCCCCCGGGCCGCGCGCGACCTGCGCAAGGGCGTCGACAGTGGACGATTCACGATTCCCGATGTGGAGATCGCCACGGCATGCGTGTTCGGCGCCCTGCTGTCGACCCTGCATCACGTGGTGTCGGCGCCGACACAGGACCGTACCGACGAAGTCTTCGCCCAGGCGATGCTGTGCATGGTCGGAGTCGTCCCCGACGAGGCACGAGACGTCGCCTCCCGGCCGCTGCCTCCACTCCCCGAGGTTTCAACCGTCCAGTAGCGCTGACCGGCCCGCTACATGCGTGGATCACCCGTCGATGGGTGTTTCTTCGGTGAAGCGCTTACGCACAACGGCGTCGGGTCAGCAGTTCAATTGTGCACGGTACGAATAACTCTCGGACGCACGGCGCGTACTCCGCGACACTAGTGCGGGCGCGTCTGGGCAAGGAAGGCCTCCGGGATGGACGGCCATTCGGGCCGCCAGCGGCCGTCGCGTTGATCGTCGGCGATCCCGGTGAGGAGTCCGGTGACGGGTTCGCCGCCGTCGGCCACCAGGCGTGGCAGGCCGTACTCGGCGCAGTCGGCGGCAACGGGAATGAGGACCTGTGTTGCGTCCGTGGCCCTTCCCGCGGCGGCCAGGCACCGGGCGTGCAGCACCCTTGCCTCGAGGAGGGCCCGCGGTCGCCGCGCTGTTTCGAGTGTCCGTACCACCGCCTCCACCCGGGCACAGGCTTCGTCATAGGCGCGGGCGGTCAGGAGCAGCCGGATCTGGGAGTCTTCGTCGATTTCGGTTGTTCGTGTGCTGATGTCGGTAGGTTGTCGTCCTGACGTCGATCGATCTGTCCGAGTGTGGAATTCGGTGCCCGGTTCCAATCCGCAGCGGATCCGCTCGTTGTCGATTCGCGCGGCGAGCCGCGGCAGTGACAACTTCCGGGCGGTGTCTGCGCCCTCGTCCAACCGCTGCGCAGCCGCGGGCATTTCCCCGCGCAGGGCCTTGATCCGGGCTCCGGTGCCGTAACTGGCGAGCATGAAATCCACGACGCCGCCCTCGGCGCCGAGGCGGTAACTGGCATCCAGCAGGCGCTCGGCCTCATCGATCTTGCCCTGCTGATACAGCAGGTCACCGAGGAGGGCGCCGGACAGCTGGGCCGCATACGAGTGGACACCGACGGTGACAACGGCGAGGTCCCAGGCGGCCCGGAAGTGGTCCTCGGCGGCGGTGATGTCGAGGAGCTCGTTGGCGGCGATACCGGCGAAACAGTGCCCGATCATCCCGAAGTGCGGGCCGTGGGTCTGCTGGTGGTAGGGCCGTGCCCAGTTCTGCTGTCGACGGGCGGCGTCGAAGTCGAAGGTGCAGATGTCGGCGAAGGAAGTGACGTCGGCTGCGGCGGCGACGACGAAGGGCGGCAGGGTGTTCGGTCGTTTCAAACATTCGCGGACCTGCTCGCCGGCCCCGTCGATGACGTCGGCGTGGCACCGACCGACATCGGCGATGACTGCTGCCTCCACCCGCAGATCGATCGCCTGCGCCTCGGTCAGGGTGTGCTCGTCGAGGGCGGCCTCGACCCCCGCCAGGGCCGCCTGCATCGGCTCGAGTCGGTGCAGCAGGACGTTGGCCCATGCCACGATCAGCTGGAGCCGGGCACGGTTCTGTGCGAGGAGTGCGGGCAGTTTCGCGACCAGAGCGAGGACCGTCCCCATCTTCGAGCTTTCGATCAGGCTCATCGCGTGCGACTCGATCAGGTCCACGGCACGGTCGTCATCTCCGGCGGCCAGCGCATGATCGACCGCCTCGCCGAGCGCGTGGTGGTCGGCGAACCAGTCCGACGCTCTCCGGTGCAACCGTGCGAGCTGCTCGGGTGCGTCGCGCTCGAGCCGGCGTCGGAGAAACTCGGCGAACAGATGGTGATAGCGGAACCAGTCCCGGTCGTCGTCGAGGCTGCGCAGGAACAGATCCCGCTCTTCGCGACCTCCTCGAGCAGCGCCTGCCCGCGGGTCGTGTCTGCAAGGACCCCCGCGAGGTCGCCGCAGATTCGTTCCGGAATCGAGGTGGCCATCAGGAAGTCGAGAAGTTCGGGTTCGAGGGCGCTCAGCACATTCTCGGCCAGGAACTCGCCGATGGCATGGTGTCGCCCGGACAGGTGGGCGATCAATTCGCCCGCATCGGATCGGCCGCGGAGCGACAGGGACGCGAGCTGCAGAGCGGCGACCCATCCGTCGGTGGAGCGTGTCAGCGCGGCGAGCTCGGAATCGGCCAGCGCGAGTCCGTTCACGTCGACGAGAAATCGGGTGGATTCGTCGAGGTCGAAACGCAGGTCCGCGGCGGTGACCTCGACCAGTTCGTCGCGAACCTTCATTCGGCCGAGAGGCAGTCCGGATCGGGTCCGGCTGGTGACAATGAGCTGAAGGTGGTGGCAGCCGTTGTCGAGCAGGTAGTCAAGGGCGGCGAGGGTCGCGGAATCGGTGACCCGGTGCCAGTCGTCGATCACGACCGCCACCGGCATCCCCCGGTCGTGGACCTCGTCGACCAGTGCGGTCAGCACGTAACGGTCGGCGTCGTCGCCGCGGTCCTCGAGAACCTGACCGAGATCGTGGCCCAGAGTGGGCTGCACACGCCGGATCGCCTCGATCAGATGCGCGAGAAACCACACGAGGTTGTTGTCGTCGTTGTCGACGGAGAGCCACGCCACCGCCGTGCCTCCGGCGGCGAGCACCTCGCGCCACTGGGCGGCGAGGGTGGACTTGCCGTACCCGGCGGGTGCGTGAATGAGCACCAGCCGGCGCCGCCGCGCGGCCCGCAGAGCCTCGAGCAGCCGTGCCCGGCGCACCAGGGCCTTCGGTGCGATGGGTGGCCGGAATTTCGTCGCCGGAGTCGGCGGCGCAAGCCGCGTCCGTTGCGTGCCTGCGGGTGTCTCGGTCGGCACGGGCACGGATTTCGGCGAGCCCACGTGCACATCTGCGGGACCACGGAGCGGCGGGTCCTCGTCGGCAAGCGCTCCCGCCCGGGCCTGAGTGTCGCGCAACTCGTCCCCGAACTCCGCCGCCGTGCGTGGGCGAGCCGTCGGTTCGGCGGCCATGGCGTGCCCGATCACCGCCGTCACCGCATCGGGAATGGCCGGATCCCGCAAGTCCGGCACCGGCTCGGTAGTGATCCGCACAAACTGGGCGACGAGCTGTTCGCCGCTGGGGCGTTCGAACGCGGCGTGCCCGGTGAGCGCGCAGAACAAGCTCGCGCCCAGGCTGTAGACGTCCGATGCCGGGGTGGGGCTCTGCCCGGCGAGGACCTCGGGGGCGGTGAACGCGGGCGAACCGGTGATCACACCGGTACCGGTCTCGAAGCCCCCGGAATTCGGGCGATCCCGAAATCGGCCAACTGCGCGTCGCCGTATTCGGTCAGCAAGATGTTCGCCGGTTTTACGTCGCGGTGCACGACCCCGGCCTGGTGGGCGGTCTCGAGCGCCCCGGCCAACGCGATCCCCATATTCAGGGTATCGGCCCAGTTCAGCGGGCCGGTGCGGCGGATCGTGGCGTCGAGCGAGCCGTACCGGTGATACGGCATCACGAGGTACGGTCGGCCCGCCGGGGTGGTGCCGACCTGCAGAATGGTGACGATGTGGGGGTGCCCGGACAGTCGGCCCATCGCCCGCTGCTCGCGCAGGAACCGCTCCAGTTCCTCGGGGTCCGGGTCCGCGGCCAGTACCTTCACCGCGACCAGGCGGTCCAGATGCGGCTGACGGCATCGGTAGACGACCCCGAACCCGCCGCGGCCGATTTCTTCGAGGTCGGTGAATCCGGCGGCTTCCAACTCTGCCGTTATGTCCCCGGCGTTGTCACGCTGGGTGGCAAACGGATCGAATTCGGCCATCGCACGCCCCATCCCGGTCGGGCGTCACCACACCGGTGCCAGGCTCGAGTCATCCCGTCGTCGGCGGGCGGGTGAACCCAGAGTATCCCCGCGACCGCAAGAGGGGTACCGGCCGGGCCGGTCTCCCGGAGTTCGAAATGTACGACCTCGAGATGAGGAAGGGTCTTCTCGTCCACCAGGTACGGGCGCCCCACCGGCGTGCGATCGATCGGCGGCTACGGAAGGGACAGTGCGGACCGTCGGATCCGCGGGACGTCGGCAACGGTTCGCGTGTGCAGGGATTCGAGCGGTCGACACTCACCGCGTCGGGGTCGGCGGCTGCGCTTTCGTCGATCCCCTTCAGTCATGCCACCCCAGACACCGTAGGTTTCACCCATCACGAGTGCGTGATTGCCGCACTGCGCGAGAACGGGGCAGGGCCGGCAAATCTGCCGCGCCCGTGTTTCGCGGCGGTCGCGGGCATGGCCGCGTTCATCGTCAGGCGAAAAGAACACTGCCAGTTCGGCATCAAGGCACGCGGCACGCGCCCACCAGTCGCCGGAATCGAGAGTGACTTCGCCCCTGCGCGGGAAGAGATCCTCCAGGGTCGGTTCGCTCATCGCTGCCCGCCTGCGGTGTTGCCGGCCTGCTTGACCAGGCCGCCGCCGATGATCAGGCGCTGGATCTCGCTGGTGCCCTCGTACAAGCGCAGCAGCCGGACGTCCCGGTAGATCCGCTCCACGACGACCTCGCGCATGTACCCGCTGCCACCGTGAATCTGCACCGCCAGGTCGGCAACCTTCCCGACCATCTCGGTGCAGTACAGCTTCGCGACCGACGGGGCGATCCGCCGGTCGGTGCCCTCGACCCAGGCGCGGGCGGCGTCACGTACCAGCGCCCGCCCCGCCATGACGCCGGTTTGCTGATCGGCGAGCATCGCCTGCACCAACTGGAAGTCCCCGATGGCGCTGCCGCCCTGCGTTGCGGTCGCCGCGTAGGCCACCGACTCGTCGAGCGCACGCTGCGCCTGCCCGACCGCCAGCGCCGCGACGTGCACGCGGCCACGGGCCAGCGACGTCATCGCCGCACGATAGCCGACATCCTCACTGCCACCCACGAGAGCCGAGGACGGCACCCGCACGTCGTCGAAATGCACGGTCGCCGTGGTGGACCCGGCGTGCCCCATCTTGCGGTCCTTGCCGCCCACATGCACGCCGTCAGCATCGGCCGGGACCAGGAACACGGCGATGCCCGGGCCATCACCGTCGGCGGGCCGGGTGCGGGCGAACACCACGAACAGATTCGCGATCAGGGCGTTGGTGATGAAGCGTTTCTCTCCGGTGATCAGCCAGTCGTCGCCGTCGCGCACCGCCTTGGTGCGCAGCCCGGCCGGGTTGGATCCGGCGCCGGCCTCGGTGAGGGCGAACGAGGCGACGACGTCGCCGGATGCGATGTCCTCGAGCCAGGTCGTCTGCTGCTCCTCGGTGCCGTAGTTGACCAGCACCTGCCCGGCGATGCCGTTGTTCGTCCCGAACATCGACCGCAGAGCCAGGGTGGTGTACCCCAGCTCCATTGCGAGTTCGACGTCCTGGGCAAGGTTCATGCCGAGGCCGCCCCACTGCTGGGGGATGGCGAACCCGAACAGGCCCATGTCCTTGGCCGCGGCCCGGATCTCGGCGGGGATCGCGTCGGTCTCGTCGATCTCCTGCTCACGCGGAACCACCACGTTCCGGACGAACGCCCGGGTATGGGAAAGGATGTCGCGGAAGTCGTCGTCATCCAACTGCGTTGTCGGATCACTGGTCACGGTGGCGGTGACGCTTGTCTCCTGAAAATCGAACCAATCGTCAGCTCACGCAGCCGGCGAGCCTCGGGACGCCGGGTGCGGCGTGTGGTGGGTGCTTCCAGGATCGCTCAGCTATCGAGGTGTCGTGGTGTTCCAAAGTGGAACACAGGTGGGTTGCAACATGCTCTTACGTTTGATCCACACGCCGTGGCGGCCATCACAATGTCGCCCATCCGCTGCCGAGGGTCACACACGTCCTCGGGCCCCGCCCTGCTATCCCCGAGTCTGTTTCAGGAGAAACACATGACAAATACAACATCGTCGCCGCCTGCGATGACTCCCCGTCGTGCAGCGACAGCCGCGCTCCTCGGCAGCGCACTGGAGTACTACGACTTCTTCGTGTACGGCGCCGCAGCCGCTCTGGTCTTCAACGTGTTGTTCTTCCCCTCTGGCGATCCCGCCGTCGCGCTCATCGCATCATTCGCGACGTTCGCTGTGGGTTACGTAGCCCGACCTGTCGGCGCGGTGGTGATGGGACACTTCGGCGACCGACTCGGCCGCAAACGCGTCATGCTGGCCACAGTCGTGATGATGGGCATCGCGTCCTTCGCCATCGGGTGCCTTCCCACATACGCACAGGTGGGCCTGTTTGCCCCGGTACTGCTCGTCGCCCTCCGCATCGTTCAAGGATTCTCCGCGGGGGCCGAATCGGCGGGAGCATCGACGTTGACCGTGGAGCATTCCCCGGTGGGGCGCCGGGGATTCTTCACGAGTTTCGTCATGGTCGGCTACGCCGTCGGCTGCTCACTGGCCACCGTCGTGTTCCTCCCGGTGGCGATGCTGCCCCACGACGCGCTGCACACCTGGGGCTGGAGAATTCCCTTCTGGCTCAGCGCCGTAGTCGTCGTCATCACCTATTACGTGCGAAGCCATCTCGACGAAACTCCCGCGTTCACCGAAGCTCGCGAAGGAAGCCAAGTTCGGAAGCGACCGCTGAACGACGTAATCACGTATCACTGGCGCGACGTGATCCGAGTCGCCGGAGCATCACTGATGGCGTCGATGCAAACCCTGTTTGCCGTGTTCAGCCTGTCGTACGCCACCTCGGTCGGGGTGGATCGGGGCGCAATGCTCGCCGTCATTTCCGGAGCAATAGCGTTGTCGATTGTCAGCATCCCTGCGGCCGGCTACCTCTCCGACGTGATCGGCCGGAAGCGAACGATGCTGATCGGCGCTGTCGGCGGTGCGCTGACCATCTTCGCGTACCTGTGGGCGATTTCGACAACGAATATCCTGCTGATCGCAATCTTCGCGTTCATCAACATGTCGCTGTTCTTCAGCTGCTACAACGGCGTGTGGACGTCGTTCTTCGCCGAGCAATTCCCGGCACCCGTTCGATTCACCGGCATGGCGGTCAGCAACCAGATCGGTAACCTCCTTGCAGGATTCGCACCGCTCATCGCAGCCGTGCTCCTCGGCGCGGGCCCGTCGGGCTGGCTTCCGGTTGCAATGTTCGGTGCGATTGCCACCGGAATCGCTGGGATCGCGGTTATCGGAATGCGTGAGACGTCGAAGACTCCCGCAGAATTGCTCGGTGGTCCGCGAAGTGCGGAACTGCTGGGTCGACTGCCCTCCGAAAATCTCGATCCTTCCGAGCGCTCTGCGGCCGCCACCACGAGTTAGTCCTTCGAGGACGATGAACAGCCCCCCGGCTGGATTATCGGGGGCTGTTCAGTCGTGCCGGATCGCCCCGGGATCACGGACCGGGTGCGATCATTCGTTCGTCGGCATTGATTTTCAGGGCCCGCATCTTGCGGTACAGGGTAGTGCGGCCGATGCCCAGAATCTTGGCGGCGCGCGCCTTGTTGCCGTCGGCTTCGCGCAGGGCGCCCTCGATCGTCTCGCGCTCCGCCTGCTCGTAGCGGCTCAGCGAGGACAAGGCCGTCTGCCGCATGGGTGCGGGCAGATCCTTGGTCTGAATCAGGCCGCTGCGAACCGGATACGGGAGGGCGGTGAGGAGCCGGGTCAGCTCGGCGACGTTGCCGGGCCAACGCCAGGCCAACAGGCACTGGAGCGCAGCGGGGGAGAACCGCAGAGCCGGCGCGCCTGGGAAGAGCTCAGCAGCGACCGCGCGCACGATGTCGGGCAGCTCGTCGCGCAGTTCTGTGAGGGAGGGGACGCGCACCGCGGACGGACCGCCATCTGCTCCGACTTTGTCTGCATCGCCGGTGCATTCGGTGAGGACGATCCGGGCACCCGGTGGAACTCCCGGCCGCGGGAGCCTGGCGAAGTCAACGAGACGCGCACGCAGGTCATCGGAGAGATCGTCTCCTCCCACCACGACGATCCCGCGGCCTCCGCGCAACGCGGCTTCCCCGCCGACCCAGACCGCGTCGTCTGCGGCGAGGTCGCGGGCGGTGACGACCTCGGGCTCCTGGCTGGTGTGTTGGCGAAGCCATCTCGCGGCCTGGTGGCGTTTGCCGGTGCCGGGGCCTCCCACGACGCGAATGAGCCCGTCGATGTCTGAGGAAACGCTCAGCTGCCGTTGCACGTCGGTGTACGGGGTCGGCCGGGTCCGATGGGACGTCACACCGTCCAGCGCAACGCCGCCGGCAGGTGCGGCCGCACTGTCCGGGTTGTGGGCGACGGTCATCTGTCCGGCTTCGGCCGCTGCGGCCTGCTCCGTGAACTCCAGCGCGAAGATCGCGTCCTGACCGGCGCGGCCGAGGCGCCGAACCATGGCCTCGGCGCCGAGCGTGGGCAACTCGAGCTGCAGCTCGTCCTGATCCCAGCGGTGGCGGCGTAGCTTTTCCCACAAGTCGGCGTGGGACTCCGCGTCGAAGTGGGCGAGGGCGGGCAGGTCAGTCATGACCGTTTCCGAGTTCATGACGAGGACGGGGTGCCGCGAGGACCGGAAGAGGCGGTAGGTGCGCGCCAGCTCGAGGTCCCGGGAGTCGGCCATCAGCTCGAGCGCTTCGGCGATCTGATATCCGGCCTGCCGCACCATCGCGACCATCAAAGGGCTGGCGGCGTCGACGTGGGAGGCGATGGAGAGCGAGCCCACGATCCGGCCGGTGATGGGGTGCTTGATCGGAGCGCCCGCGCACGCGAGTTTGGCGAGGGCGTCGTTGAAATGCTCGGTGCCGCGGACGAATACGATCCCGCGCGACTCGATGGGAGTGCCCAGCCCGTTGGTGCCCAAGGACTGTTCGGAGAAGTCGAATCCTTCCACTGCGCTGGCCCGGTCCAGTGTCCGCTCGTCCTGAGCGTCGACGATGCGGCGGGAAACGATGCGGCCGGCCTCGTCAGCCAGGAAGAGGGTCATCCGGGAGTCGGTGAGGTTGGTCTGCCATTGGTCCAGGATCCGGCCTGCGGCACGCAGGATGGCGCTGTCCGGGTCGATCTCCCCCAGAATGTGGGGTCCGGCCCCGGGATCGACGCGGTGCGAGACCGAGCGGCGCCAGCTCTGCTCGATCTCCTCGGCGACGAGGGACGCGGGAACGGAAGCCCGGACCAGTCCCTGCGTGATCAGTCGTTCCCGGGCACTCCGGACCTCGTCCTCGCGGCGTGACTTTTCCATCACCATCCCAGTGTCAAGCAGTCAAGACGATGCGTCCAGCAACGCCCCCGGCGGTGAGGTCGTCCAGGGCGCGGGATACCTCGGACGCGGACAGCGCCCGTTCGACGACCGGGATGTCGGGCAGCTTTCCGCTTCGCGCGATCCGCACCAGGTCCTGCAGCTGCGAGAGAGTCCCTACAAAGCTGCCTTCGATATGGATCATGCGCAGGGCCAGCAGTGCGGTTGGGATGGTCACTTCGCCGCCGAAGAGCCCGACCTGGACCATGTGCCCCGCCTTGGTCAGGATCTCGAAAGCCGACGTGGCCGTGACGCCGTTGTTGACGAAGTCGACGACGGCGCTGGCAGGTCCCCCGGCCGCGCGTCGGATGTCTTTGGCCCCACTGCCGGGCCCGGAAAGGACCGTACTCGACGCGCCCATGTCCCGGGCCAGGGAGAGATTTCCCTCGGCGACATCGACCGCGCAGATGTTGCGGTGACCCCGGGCACGGAGCAATGCGACGGCCGTGAGGCCCAGACCTCCCGCGCCGAAGAGGACGACCGGCTCGTCCGGTTCGAGGGGGAGTATCTTGTCCACGGCGCTGTAGGCGGTGAGGCCCGAGCAGGCCAGGGTGGCAGCCCAACTCGGGTCGATGCCGTCGATGTCGACGAGGTACTTCTCGTCGGGCACGAGGATGTATTCGGCGTAGCCGCCGTGGCAGGCCACGCCCAGGTTTCTTCCTGCAGCACAACGGTTGTCGTTGCCTTCGCGGCAGTGGCGGCACTCGCCGCAGCCGATCCACGGGTAGATCAGCCGCGCGTCGCCCGGACGAACGGATTCGACGTCTTCACCCACCTGTTCGACGATGCCGACGACCTCGTGGCCGAGCACCATCGGGTACTCGATACCGCGGTCCTTCATGCTCATCAACCCGCGGCTGCCCAGATCGTAGCCGCCCGCCCGCAGATGGGTATCGGTGTGGCAAACACCGGCCCGCGTGACCTTCAAAAGGACCTTCCGGCCCTCTGGCCTCGGGGTCGGAATTTCCAAATCATGGATCGTGGGGTCGTCGGGGTGGACGGCGAATGCATGCATCAAGAGTCCCTCTTTCAGGGTGTGGCTGTCGGGTGTCCCCTCATCATGTGCAGAAATTCGAGGCGCAATGTGTTTCACATCGGAACACAGGTGAGTCGGAACATGCTCCTACGTTTGATCCAGGAGCCGTGGCGGCCATCACATCGGGACGGCCGCGGCAGGTAGGACACAGAACACGGACGAGGCATAACCCACCTGGTCCGAAACCGAATCAAAGGCAACCATGACCACCAACATCTCCGAACAGCTCAGCGTCACTTCCGCCGATGCCGAGGGCCGGGACGTGCTGCGCGACCTCTACGTCGATTGGTCCCAGATCATGGCGGCGACGCCGGACCTGACCATGCGGCTGTTCCGTTCCATGTTCGACGAGTGGCACCAGCCGACCGTCGAGCCGGAGGGCGTGACGTACCGCGAGGACACCGTCGGCGGCGTCCCCGGCATCTGGTGCCTGCCGGAGGGAGCGGACACGTCGAAGGTGCTTCTGTACACGCACGGCGGCGGATTCGCCGTCGGCTCGGCGTCCAGCCACCGCAAGCTCGCGGCCCACGTCGCCAAGGCGGTCGGCGCCGTCAGCTTCGTGCTGGACTACCGCCGGGCCCCCGAGTTTCAGCACCCTGCCCAGGTAGAGGACGGTGTGGCCGCTTTCGATGCACTCGTCGCATCCGGCATCGCCCCGCGCGACATCACCACTATCGGCGATTCCGCCGGCGGCAACCTCGCCATCGCCATCGCCATGGCCCTCCGGGAACAGGGCAAGCAGGGCCCCGGCGGGGTCATCGCCTTCTCCCCGTGGCTCGACATGGAGAACAAGGGCGAAACCCTCCTCACCAACAACGACACCGACGCCCTGATCACCCCGGAACTGCTCGAAGGCATGATCGCCGGCGTCCTCGGGGGCGCCGTCGACCCGAAGACCCCGCTGGCGAACCCGCTGCACGCCGACTTCACCGGTTTCCCGCGGCTGTACATCACGGCCGGCAGCGTGGAATCGCTCCTCGACAACGCCACCCGAGTGGAGGAGCGCGCCAAGGAAGCAGGTGTGGATGTCACCCTGTCCATCGGGGAAGGCCAGCAGCACGTCTACCCGTTCCTCGCCGGCCGCTCCGCCCTCGTCGCCGAGGAGTTCGAGAAGCTCGCCACCTGGTATCGCGCGTAACACCCAGGGCCCCTATATCTTTCACCGCCTTCTTTCCCGCATCAGAACGACACAGGAGTTCGCCATGCCTACACAGATCACTCCCCAGATCGTCGACGCCGTCGTCATCGGCGCCGGTTTCGGCGGCATCTACGCCGTCCACAAGCTGCACAACGAACTCGGCCTGACCACAGTGGGTTTCGACAAGGCAGACGGTCCCGGTGGCACCTGGTACTGGAACCGCTACCCGGGTGCCCTCTCCGACACCGAGAGCCACGTCTATCGGTTCTCCTTCGACGAGGACTTGCTGCAGGACGGCACTTGGAAACACACGTACATCACCCAGCCCGAGATCCTCGAATACCTCGAGGGCGTCGTCGACCGTTTCGACCTGCGCCGCCACTTCCGCTTCGGCACCGAGGTCACCTCCGCCGTCTACCTCGACGACGAGGCGCTGTGGGAGGTCACCACCGACACCGGCGCCGTGTACCGGGCCACCTACGTCGTCAACGCCGTCGGACTGCTTTCCGCCATCAACCTCCCGAACCTACCCGGTCTGGACACCTTCGAAGGCGAAACCATCCACACCGCCGCCTGGCCCGAGGGCAAGGACCTCGCCGGCCGCCGTGTGGGCGTGATCGGCACCGGCTCCACCGGCCAGCAGGTCATCACCGCCCTCGCACCGGAGGTCGAACACCTGACCGTGTTCGTCCGCACCCCCCAGTACTCCGTCCCGGTCGGCAAACGCCCCGTGACGACCGAGCAGATCGACGCCGTCAAGGCCGACTACGACCGGATCTGGACACAGGTCAAGGATTCCTCCGTGGCCTTCGGCTTCGAGGAGTCCACCGTGCCGGCGATGAGCGTCACCGAGCAGGAACGCCACCGCGTCTACGAGGAGGCATGGCAGCACGGCGGCGGCTTCCGCTTCATGTTCGCCACCTTCGGCGACATCGCCACCGACGAGGAAGCCAACGAGACCGCAGCATCGTTCATCCGCTCCAAGACCGCCGAGGTCATCGAGGACCCGGAAACCGCCCGCAAACTGACCCCGACCGGCCTGTTCGCCCGCCGCCCCCTGTGCGACGACGGTTACCACCAGGTCTTCAACCGGCCCAACGTCGAAGCCGTCGCCATCAAGGAAAACCCCATCCGCGAGGTCACCGCCAACGGCGTGATCACCGAGGACGGCGTCCTGCACGAACTGGACGTGCTCGTGTTCGCCACCGGATTCGACGCCGTCGACGGCAACTACCGCCGCATGCAGATCCGCGGCCGCAGCGGCCTGAACATCAACGACCACTGGAACGGACAGCCCACCAGCTACCTGGGCATCACCACCGCGAACTTCCCCAACTGGTTCATGGTGCTCGGCCCCAACGGCCCGTTCACCAACCTGCCGCCGAGCATCGAGACCCAGGTCGAGTGGATCAGCGACACCATCGACCACGCCGAACGCACCGGGCTCCGCGCGATCGAGCCCACACCCGAGGCCGAGACCGAATGGACCGACACCTGCACCGAAATCGCCAACATGACGGTGTTCACCAAGGTCGACTCGTGGATCTTCGGCGCCAACATCCCCGGCAAGAAGCCCAGCGTCCTCTTCTACCTCGGCGGCCTGGGCAACTACCGCGCCGTCCTCGCCGACGTCACCGCCAACGGATACCGCGGCTTCGAGTCGGCCGACACGATCGCGGCCTGACACCCTTCACCACCACACAGGAGAACCACCCATGGGTGTGTACACCACCATCGACCCGGTCACCGGGGACCAGAACGCGCAGTACCCGGAGATCTCGGATGCGGAACTGGACGATCTCATCGGACGCAGCACGGCGGCATACCGCTCCTGGCGCACCACACCGCTGGAGCAGCGCCGCGTCGTCCTCACGCGCGCCGCCGAGATCCACCGTGAACAGGCCGACGAGCTGGCCAAGCTCCTCACCTTGGAAATGGGCAAGCCCATCGCGCAGGCCAAGGGCGAGGTGGAGCTGGTCGCCTCGATCTACCAGTACTACGCCGACCATGTGGAGGAGTACACGGCGGACGAGCCCCTCGACATCACCGGGTCCGGCACGGCCGTCGTCCGCACCGAGCCGATCGGCCCGCTCGTAGGGGTCATGCCGTGGAACTACCCCTACTACCAGGTGGCACGCTTCGCCGCCCCGAACATCGCCCTGGGCAACACGATCATCCTCAAGCACGCGCGGAACTGCCCGCAGTCCGCCCTCGCCATCGAACGGGTCCTCGCCGAGGCCGGTTTGCCCGCGGGCGTGTACCTCAACGCCCTCATCTCCTCTGTGCAGGTCGCGAATACCGTTGCGGATCCACGTGTCCAGGGTGTTTCGCTGACCGGATCCGAGAAGGCTGGGTCCGCTGTCGGCGAGGTCGCCGGCCGACACATGAAGAAGTGCGTGCTGGAACTCGGTGGCTCGGACCCGTTCATCGTGCTCGACGACGCCGATGTCGACGCCGCGGCGGCCGCCGCCGTCGTCGGCCGGCTCGGTAACGGCGGGCAGGCCTGCACCGCGTCGAAGCGGTTCCTCGTCGATGAACACGTGTACGACGAGTTCGTGCGGAAACTCGTCGACGGGATGACCGGCTGGCAGCCCGGTGACCCGACCAGCCCCGAGACGAAGCTCGGACCGCTGGCTTCGAACTCGGGAGCCGAGGAACTGGACGAGCTTGTCCAGGACGCGATCTCACACGGTGCCGACGCCCTGCTGGGCGGCATCCGGCCAGACGGGGCCGGGGCCTACTACCCGCCCACCGTCCTGACAGGCGTCACGCGCGAGATGCGCGCGTTCAGCGAGGAGTTGTTCGGTCCGGTGGCCGTCGTCCACCGCGTCGGGTCGATGGACGAGGCCATCGGCCTGGCCAACGACTCCCCGTTCGGCCTCTCGTCCAGCGTGTTCACCTCGGACCCGGAAAAGGCCGACCGCGTGGCCCAGGAACTCGAGACCGGCATGGTGTGGATCAACAGCACCAGCAAGAGCTCGCCGGACCTGCCGTTCGGCGGCGTCAAGGGCTCCGGCGTCGGCCGCGAGCTGGCCCGGTACGGTTTCAACGAGTTCTCCAACAAGAAATTGGTGCGAAACCCAAAGGGATAGCGATAGTTACATCATCCGCCAGCCACCGACCGGCGCCCACGTGCACCCGCCTCGGTGAAACCAGCCAAGGCGTGGTGCACGGTGAATATTCTTTCTCCGATAAGCTGATGAGGAATACCCCATGGCCACAGATCGCTACCAGCGCGGCCTCGACCGCATGATGGAGCTCGTCTCCCCCGAGCACTCCAACACCTTCGACCACGTCAAGCTCGTGGAGTCCTACAAGCGTCTGGACGCGGACCTGTCCGACTACATCGTCTCCTTCGCCTTCGGAGACATCTACTCCCGAATTGGCCTGAGCCAGCAGGAGCAGACGCTCGTGACCATCTCCACACTGGTCGCCCTGGGCACCGAACCCCAGTTGAAGTTGCATATCAACACCGGCTTCAACGTGGGCCTGACCAAGGAGAAGATCGTCGGTGCCCTGATTCACTGCATCCCGTACATCGGGTTTCCGCGCGTGCTCAACGGCCTGACGCTCGTCAAGGCGGTCATGGCAGAGCGGGGTCTTGCACCGGAGTCCCCCACGGACTGAGCCGATTCGCCCCACCGCGGCGCCCTCGTGGCGCCTGCCGATCCCGCCGACAGCTCGATGACTCGCCATGCCGGTCCGGCACTTTCGTTCACACACTTCTCACTCACACTCCAGGAACGTTCATGCACTTGATAATTGGACTCGGACCCATCGGCGGAAACATCGGTGCGCATCTCGCCCAGCTGGGGCAGGATGCGTACGGCTACGACTTCGACACGGAGCGCGTCCGCGAGTGGTCGGAGGAGACCCAGTCGCCGGCCGGCAGCGACCTGGCGGCTCCCGAGTGGCCGTCCGTGGACAGCGTTCACGTCGCGGTGCGGCTGGCGGACCAGGTCTCGTCCGTGTTCGCGGCGCTCCGGGACCACACCGCACGGCCGCTGACCGTCTTCGTCCACACCACGCTGGCGCCGGAAGACGCCCGGAAGATCATGTCCGAGGCCCCGAACAACTGGCGCGTCTTCGAAGCCCCCGTATCGGGCGGCCCCCAGGGTGCACGCCAAGGCTCGATGACCATCTTCCTCGCCGGACCCGACGCCACCCCCGCCGAGGACCGGCTGCTGACCGACATCTCCGGCCGCGTATTCCGCATGGAGTCCTACGGTCAGCCGGCCCTGGTCAAGCTGCTCAACAACGCGCTGGCCACCTACAACCTGGCCGCCACCGCACGGATGCTCAATCTCGCGGGCCAGCTCGGAATGCCCGCCAAGGGCCTTTTCGACGTCATCGGTGTGTCGACCGGCCAGAGCTGGATGAGCGACAACCTCGTCGACGTCCAGTACGACCTGCTGCTCAAGGATGTCGGTCTGCTCCGCGGCGAAATCGGTGCCCTGCCCGCCGGCGGTCTCGACGACGACGTCGAACAGGAAATCCTTCAGGCTCGTGCGCTGCTGACTTCCGACTAGGTTCGGGGAGCGACCTCGTGCAGCCACCCGAGGATGTCACCCCGGTCGGCGTCGATGCCGGGCGGCACGAGGTCGTAACTGGCCGGCGTCGCCGAGAATGTGATCGGGTTGCGGACCCCGGGAAGCGCTTCTTCGCCGTCTCCCACCTCCACGACGGGTTCCAGCCCGAGGCGCTGCGCGAATTCGATTCCGCCGCGGACATCGTTGATCGGGGCACACGGCAACCGTGCCTCGGTGAAGTTGTCGAACCATTCGGAAGCAGGCTTGGCGGCCAACAATTCCTGCAGGATGGGGCGCAGTACCGAACGGTTGTGGCTACGGTCGGGTGGTGTCGCAAACCTGGGGTCCGCAGCCAGCTCGGGCGCACCGATGACATCGCACAGAGTCCGGAACTGCCTATCGTTTCCGATGGCGAGGACGATGTCGCCGTCCGCGGTGGGCAGCGGCTCGTAGGGGTAGATGCTGGGATGCTCATTGCCCATGCGGGTCGGCACATTTCCGCTGAGCAGGAACCCGGCGGTCTGATTGACCATGCCTGACAGCGCCGAGGACATGAGGTTCACCTCGATGCGCTGGCCCCGGCCACTCCGGCCGCGCTCGTGCAGCGCGGAGAGGACGCCGATGGCGGCATGGAGTCCGGTGATGACGTCGAAGACCGCGACGCCGGAGCGGTAGGCGGGGAGATCCGGATCTCCGGTGAGGCTCATCAGTCCGGACATCGCCTGGACGAGCAGGTCGTATCCGGGCAGCGCTGCTCCTCCGGCCGAGCCGAATCCGGTAATGGACGCATACACGACAGCGGGATTGCGTTCCCTGATGGACGCATACTCCAGGCCGAAGCGGTCCAGTCCGCCCGGCTTGAAGTTCTCGACGACGACGTCGGCGCTCTCTGCAATGCCGCGGGCCGTCTCGAGATCGGCGGGGTCGCCGAAGTCCAACGCGATCGACCTCTTGTTCCGGTTGATCGACAGGTAATACGTGGACTGGCCGTCGAAGACCGGCGGTTTCCACGCACGTGTTTCATCACCGGACGGGCTCTCGACCTTGATGACGGTGGCGCCCATGTCTGCGAGAAGCATGGTGCAGTAGGGCCCGGCAAGGACCCTACTGAAATCGGCGACAACGATTCCGGCCAACGGACCGCTTGCGTTGCGGCCGAAGGCATCCTGGTGCTGTCGTCCCGGTTGCCGATCTTCGGTGGCCTCCGGGGCGATGGCGGTGTCGTTGCTCTGCAGTGTCATGAGGCTTCTTCCGTGTGGGAAATCCCCTCAACCATCCCACCGCCATTACTTCGCGTCCAATACTTACTGGTGGCCGAACTATTTCAATTCGTGAAATAATCTTGAGATGGACTTCCAACAACTGCGGGTGTTCCTCGCCGTGGCCGAGGAACTACATTTCGGGCGGGCCGCCGAGCGGCTCCACCTCGCGCAGCCGCCGGTCAGCCGGATAGTGCGACAACTCGAGCGCGACCTCGGAACCGACCTCTTCATCCGGAGCACACGCAGCGTCCGGCTGACCGCGGCAGGAACAGCGCTGGTGGCACCCGCCCAGGAGTTGCTCGCCGCCGAGAAACGGGCCCGCGCCACCGCGCTGGCCGCCGATCAGGGGGAGGCAGGGACTGTCACGTTCGCCTATGCCGGTGCCTCGACCCACGTACTCGTGGGAGTGCTCGCCCGGGAGGTCAGGAAGGCCCACCCGGGGATTGAATTACGGCTCCACAGCCAGGATTTCGCACTCCCGGCCCTTGCCCGGGTTCTCCGGGGCGAGGTCGACGTCAGCCTCGGCCGGTGGGATTTCGTGCCCGCCGGTGTCCAGTCCCGCATCATTGTCGAGGAACACCTCGTCGTGGCCGTCCCGGCATCCCACCCGCTCGCCTCGAGAAGGGAGGTGCACGTGGCGGAACTTGCCGGAGAGCCGTTCGTGGCCCTGCCTCCGCACGAGGGCTCGGTCCTGGGTGACCGGCTGCGCAGACTGAGCCTGGGGGCAGGGTTCGATCCCGACATCGTGCAGAGGGCACCCGATTCGTGGACCGCCATGGCGCTGGTGGGTGCCGAAGTCGGATGCTCCCTGACGGTATCGTCCGTGGCTGAGAACGTGACGGACCCGCATGTGCACTTCCTGCGGGTGCTCGACGAGACCCTGCCGATCCATCTGCGCATGGCGTGGCGCCCGACCTCCGACAACCCGGCCCTGCCCCCGGTCCTCACGCTTGCGGAACGCGTCTGGCCCGGCCGTCCCGACGCAGCCCCGCACACGTAGAACAGCCGCCCGGTCACACTCTCGACGACGCGCGGGGCACCGGCGACATCGCTGCCATTGGTCGGCCACCCGAGCGCCGTACCATGGCGACGGACGCAGCGGCAATCCACAGTGCAGCAACGATATACGGGGACACGTCGGCCAGGCTGTCCGCGACGCTGGCGACGAGGTTGGGAAAACCAATCCGATCGAACACCCATCCGACTGCTGCTGCCGCGGCCAGCACGGCCGCGGATACCCGAACGGGATGGTAGGTGCGGGTCCGCGCGAGCACGATGAGCGGCGGCAGTACGACAGCGACGACGGCGAGTTGCATGAGTTCGATGCCGATGTTGAAACCCAGCAGACTCACTGCGAGTTGCCCGCCGGTGAGATCCAGCTCGGTGAGCGTCGCGGAGAACGCGAGACCGTGGACGAGACCGAAGATCCCCGCTATCAACGCCTCGCGGCCGGCAAAGATCGGCACTATCGCGTGAACGGCAGCGACGAGAATGCTGATCGCAATGAGCACCTCGACGGGCTGCTGCGGAACCGGAAAGCCGATCGTGCCCAATGCGAGAGTGACCGAGTGGCCGACGGTGAAAGCCAGCGTGATCGCAGCTATCTTCCGCACCGCCACCACGGGCCGCGCTGGACCACCCCACCGCCGGGCGGCGACGAGCAACGGAGCGGGTAGCAACAACGTGAGCAGGAACAGCTGGTGATCAGTTCCCTCCCGGATGTGCGTGATGCCGAGCGAGACCATACTGACGAATCCCTGCCAGGCGCTTCCGTCGTCGAGGTGTACTGTCAGTGGCGTGATGTCGCCGGTGACGGAGTCCACTCCGACGGTGCCGATCTCTCGCCCGGAATCTATTGTTCCCGTGGACCAGTCGGATCGAACGGTGACCAGGACGACATGGGTGACCACGCGATGGATCACTGCGTCGTAGCCGAGATCGAACGAGCGTTCATCGGCTCCGGCGGGTGGAACCAGATGCGCCGTCGTCGTGAGCGTGTCATAGATTCCGGTACCGAGGTCCTCCGCTGAGCCGACGGTGAATTCGTCGAACGTGACCGCCCACGGCCGGCCGTCCAGCGCGGTCGGCACGAAATGGTCCTCGAGATAGTCCACCAGTTCGCTCGAATGCGCGTCGACCTCGGCCTGGCCGGCGGATCCGAGGTCGATCCCGCTTGCCGCCTCCAGGTCGCTCAGTGGAATCGTCAGTGCGGCATCGATTTCCCCGGAACGAACATCGAGCTCGATGGTGGTGGTCGGTAGAACGTGAGCGTGTGCGGTGCCACCCACCAGCCACACTCCGATCGAAGAGAGCACCACCAACAACCCCGCGGCCGACTTGCGCAGTCGAGGGGGAGTTGACCGGCGTATCTCGAGCGGGGCGATCACTCCTGCGTTCCGCCGTAATCCGTCGTCCGATCACGCCACACCGAGTGCGGGTGATTACCGGACAGCACGATGCCGTGCTGCATCGAGAACTCGATCCAGACCGACGGTCCGTCGATCCGCACGTAGTCGTTCTGCTCTGTCACACCGGTGCTACCCGAGTACGAGACGTAGGTCTGGTCCAGCTCGCTTTCGTACTTCGCCAGGATGGTGGCCGCGTCCGCGTCGTCGATGTCGTCGACGTAGGTGGCGATCGCGGCCATGACCAGTTGCTTCTGTTCCGGTGTGAACGTCGAGACCTGCACGCCTTCCTTGGTGGTCGGGAATGCCCAGTCGTTACCGGGTTTGAGGACCAGATCGCTGTACACGGAATCGAGCTTCGCTGTGGCCAGCTCCTCGGTGGACATTCCCGCGAGCATCGCCGCGAACGAAGACTGCTCGTTGGCGAGAGGGGAATTGGACGTGCCGTTCTGCTCGAAGGTGCCGAACGGTTCGACCCCGCGGAACGACGGGGTCGCACCGACGAGCGCGCCGTCGATGTAGGTGTTGGCGAAGGCCAGATGGTGGCCGCCGAACTGCAATTCCCACGTCCCGGAATCGGACGGGGTGCCGAGGAAGGCGATGTAGTAATTGCCGCGGCCGTAGTCGGTTCCGCCGCCGTTGGCCGCGAGGTAGTCGTCCGCGTTGAGCAGCTGTTGGATCTCGTCGTACCCGTCGCCCGCCGCCGATCCGGTGACGGCCTGCAAGAGGGTGTCGAGCGCGGTGATTTGAGTGTCGTCGAGTTCACTGAGTTGCAGGCCGATCCGCCCCTGACCGCCTCGGAGCAGTGCCTGCGGCAGATTCGACCACTTCTGCGCATTCTCGAGCGAATACTCTTGTTGTAGTGATGCTTTCTGATCGTCGGTCAGCGTCGTCGCGAAAGCCTCGGCGCCGGCGACGACGGTGCCCGCGTCGGCGGTGGCAGCAGTGGATGCGACAGAACTCGAAGCGGAGGTGGCGGTTGGGGTGGTGGTGCTGTCGTTGTCCGTCCCGCACGCCACGATCGAGAGTCCGAGAAGCATCGTCATCGAGGACGCGACGATCAACTTCTTCGGTGAGGTGACACGGGAGTTCTGAGTTCGCATGGGAGGAGCGTAAGAGCGCAGAATCCGGTCAACCCGTGAAGTCGCTGGCACTTTCCTGTGAAGAGCTTTCCTGACGACTATCAGCGCAACACACATGCGACCGACTCTTGGGACGAATCGAGCACAATCGAGAGATCGGCATCGAGACCGCGGGTGACGGCTCGGGCAAGCTTGGCGCCCGGAAGACTGACCAAGACGTGGCCGACGGCGCCGCCTCAGGGACCCCGAGTCTGCAGTCTGATCGCCCGAGGAACTAGCTGTACCCGGCCCAGGACAGTAGTGGCAGGATGTCGGCTTGATGTGAGAATCGCCGCCGGTTGGGGTATGCCTTGCCCAAGGGCCCCTCGGCGGCGACGAGGGGCTTTGATGTCGCGCCGCACCGTCCACAGTATGAGGCCAGGGGTTTCACGGTTCGGATCGTCCTTCTGCCAATTCCGGAGCACGGATCGTGGACGTTCGGTACGTCATGCGTGTGCGGAATCCAGGATTCTCCTTGCCCGCTCCGCGACGGGGAGGTCCACGAATTCGCCTCCGGGCAGTCGCACCGCGGCTCCGCCTGCATTCTCGAATGCATCGACAACCTCTCGAGCCCAGTCGATTTCGTTCTGTTGCGGACTGAATGTGGTGTGGATGGCCGGTAGCTGAGCGGGATGGATGGCGGACTTGCCGAACAGGCCGAGGGCGCGGCTGTGGGTGGCCTGGCGGAGGAGTCCGTCGGTGTCTTCGATGTGCGGGTAGACGCTGTCGATCGGCGGGGCGATGCCGGCGGCGCGAGCGGCGACGACGAGGTGGGATCGCACGTACTGCATGGGGATGTCTCCGCCGCCTGTGCCGAGGTCTTTCTGCAGGTCGATGCCGCCGAGCGCGATGTGTGTCACTGCGGGGTGGTCGGCGATCGCGTAGGCGTTGGCGACGCCTTTCGCGGTTTCGATGGCGCAGATCAGGGGCTTTCCGGGTGCCCGGTCTGCAACCCAGCGGATGTCGTCGAGTGTCTCGACTTTGGGGATTCGGATGCCGTGCGCCGATGCGGCGACGGCATCGAGGTCGGCTTCGGCGAGTTCGGTGCCTGGGGCGTTGATGCGCACCCACGCGGTGTGGGTGGTGACGGCGGATGCGACGTTCGCCCTGGCGGTGGCCTTGTCGGTAAGCGGGACCGCGTCCTCGAGGTCGAGGATGACAGCGTCCGCGCCCGCATCGAACACCTTTCCGAGGAGTTTTCGGTTGTGGCCGGGGGCGAATAGGTAGCTGCGGTCCATCAGAGGACTCCCTTCTCGGTGAGCCTGGTCAGTCGGTCCGGGTCGATGCCCAGGGTGTCGTGATAGAACTGCTGGTTGTCCTGCCCGAGGCGGCGGCCGGCGAAGTTGATCGAACCGGGTGTTCCGAGCATGCGGATCATGAGGTTCTGCATCTTGATCGGGCCGAGGTCGTCGTCGTCGACGGTGGTGATGCAGTCGCGGGCGAGGACGTGCGGATCGTTCATCAGTTGCGCGACGTCGTAAATCGGTGCCAGTGCGGCGCCGACGCGTTCGAATTCGGCCGTGACCTCGTCGAGCGGTCTGTCTACGATCCATTTCGCGACCGCCTCGTCGAGCAGGTCGCCGTTGCGGCTGCGTTCGCCGGCGGAGTCGAACCAGGGCTGGTCGACGATGTCGGGTCGGCCGACCAGTCGCATGACCCGCGCAGCCACGGAGGTGGCGCTCGCGGAGATGGCGACCCACCGCCCGTCCTTGGTGAGGTAGGTGTTGCGCGGGGCGTTGTTGGGGGATCGGTTGCCGTTGCGGCCGGCGATGGTGCCGAGCTGGTCGTACGCGGTGGGTCCGGGGCCCAGGATCCCGAGCAGCGGTTCGAGCAGAGACAGGTCGATGACCTGCCCCTTTCCGTCGCCAGCCGGGCCGATGCGGTGCAGCAGCGCGGTCACGACGCCGAAGGCGCCGGCGAGTCCGGCGACACCGTCGGCGAGGCCGAAGGGCGGCAGCGTCGGCGGACCGTCCTCGCCACCTGTTTGGTGGGCAAATCCACTCATCGCCTCGGCGAGGGTCCCGAATGCTCGGCGTTCTGCGTAGGGGCCGGATTGACCGAAGCCGGTGACCCGCAGCATGACCAGCCCCGGGTTGAGAGCACGGAGCCGATCCGGGCCCAGTTCCCATTTCTCGAGAACGCCGGGACGGAAGTTCTCCACCAGTACGTCGGCGTCGACGACGAGGTCGCGGAGCATCTGCTGACCGTCGGTGGTGCTGAGATTGAGGGTGATGCATGTCTTGTTCCGTGAGATGACCTTCCACCACAGCCCGTGTCCGTCCTTCCGGGCTCCGTGTGTGCGGGCCGGATCGCCGGTGGGGTGCTCGATCTTGATCACGTCCGCCCCGTAGTCGCCGAGCAGCATGGCGGTGATCGGTGCGGCGTAGACGGTACTGATGTCGAGGACTCGGATGCCGTGCAGCGGACCGGGCGCCGGAGATGAGCCGTCGCCCGTGCTCTCGTCGGCCTGGTCGTCAGGCGAGTGGATGTCGCTCGGGTGTGCAGTCATAGGCTGTCCTCGCGTGTGGGGGAATCGATACGGGGTGCGGCGCTTCGCCGCGGACGAGTGCCGCCCGACAGGTGGGTACCAACAGGTGTCACGGTGCGGTTGGGGAGTGCCGAGCCGCCGCTGCCGCCACTTCAGACTGACACTCGCACGGTTCAACTACAATCACGGGTATGTCGACAGACGTTAACTTTCTCTAAAGTCAGGAGGTGGGTGGGTGCTGGACACGAACAGGATGTTCACGCTGCGCGAGGTCGCCGAGCACGGCTCGATCACCGCGGCGGCGGCGGCGCTCGGGTACACCACTTCGGCTGTCTCCCAACAGATCGCTAAGTTGGAGAAGGAGGCCGGGCAACCGCTTCTCGAGCGGCACGCGCGGGGCATCGTGCTGACCGAGGCCGGGCGGTCGGTGGTCCGGCACACCGAACGCATCCTGATCGAACTCGAGGCCGCCAATGCCGAACTCGCGGAGATCAAGGGACTGCGCGCGGGTCTGCTGGCGATAGGCACCTTCCCCACGGCGGGGTCGTCACTGCTGCCGCTGGTGGTCAAGGAATTCAAGACTCGGCACCCGGGCGTCGAGTTGAAGGTGCTCAGCGGCCGATTCGCGCAACTGGTCGATGCACTTCGCCGCCGGGAGACCGAACTGTCGCTGCTGTGGGACTACGAATGGAACCGCGTCGACGACCCGACGTTGACCTACCACCACCTGATGAACGATCCGACCGTGCTGCTGGTGTCGGAACGGCACCGCCTGGCCGACCGCGACTCGATCCGGATCGCCGAATTGCGCGACGAGTCGTGGGTGGTCCGCGCCGACGATCACCCGGTCGCGCAGACGCTCGAAAAACTCTGTCAGCAAGGCGGTTTCACACCACGCACAAGCGTCTTCGCGCACGACTACGGTGAGGTGCAGGCGATGGTCGCCGTCGAACTCGGGGTAGCCATCGCACCCCGCCTGGCTGTGCTCAACCTCCGGCCCGATGTCCGGTCGATCCCCCTCGCGACTCGCCCACCGCAACGGCGGATCCTGGTCGCGCACCTGACCGAGCGGCGGCTGAGCCCAGCCGCGCAGGAAGGAATCGCGGTGTGCACTGCCGCCGCCCACCAGCTACAGGAGGGATTCGAAACCGGATAGGACCGGTCAACTCCGGCAGATTCCGAACGCGTCGGCGAGGCGGGTGATCGTCTCGGCCCGACCGAGCCGAGGCGGGTCGCTGCCGTCGCGCACAACCCGGCCGCGGGCTGCGAAATCGGCGAGAAACTCCCGCGCCCACGTCACGTCCGAGGGCGTGGGGCTGATCGACTCGTTGATCACTGGCAGTTGTTCGGTGTCCAGACACAGCTTCCCGGTCAAACCGAGGGACACGGACACCGCGGACTGTTTACGCAGCACGTTGTGACTGTTGCTGACGGTGGGACCGTCGATCGGTCCGGGCAGATTGCCGATTCGGCTGGCGACGACCAGCCGGGAGCGGGGGTAGGCCATGGCGAGGTCGTCGGCGCTGGTGCCGGTGTCGCGGCGATAGTCGCCGCTGCCGAAGGCGAGCCGGAACACGCCGCGAGCGCGGGCGATATCACCGGCCCTGTCGATGCCGAGGGCGGATTCGACCAACGCGAGCACCGGGGTGGCTCCGCCGAGTCGGTCGAAGGTTTCGGTGACATGTTCCGCCGCTTCGGTCTTGGCGAGCATCACGCCCGCCAGTCCAGGAAGGCCGGCGAGGCGATCGACGTCATCACTCCAGTACGCCGAGGACCGGTCGTTGATCCGCACCCAGGCCGAGGTGTTCTCGAGCCAGGCGGCAACGTCCTCCCGCGCGGTGGATTTCAGTTGAGGGTCGACGGCGTCCTCGATGTCGAGGACGATCTGGTCCGCGCAGGAGCGTTCGGCCTGGTCGAACAGGTCGGTTCGGGTGCCGTTGACCAGGAGCCAGGATCGGGCGATCCGCGTGTCGATCGGTCTGGGCGCGATCGCGATCTTCTCGGGCATCAGGCGTCCTCACACATCGCGGGGCCGTGCGGAGTCTTCACCGCGCGGAGCCGACCAGTGCCGGAGCCGGCGCCGGGGCGGTGACGAACAGTTCCGCCGATGCGATGCGGCGTGCCGCCCGGCGCAGGGTGACCGATTCGAGTACCCCGTCGGGGGAAACGGAGAGGTCGACGTCGAGTACTCCGGCGGGTGTCCCCACCCGCAGTGATCCCGGCCACCGGACCTGCGTGTTGTCGGTGACGACACCACCGGTCACGGTGGATGCCGCGGCGACGGCGACCGCGGATGTGAGCCCGATCGCCGGGTGCGGGGCGAGCATCGACAGCATCCGGACCGAGA
This sequence comes from Rhodococcus sp. NPDC059968, assembly GCF_042738615.1. NCBI lineage: Bacteria > Bacillati > Actinomycetota > Actinomycetes > Mycobacteriales > Nocardiaceae > Rhodococcus > Rhodococcus sp. NPDC059968. The sequence continues at coordinate 43,663 of NZ_JBHWUE010000029.1, read as the reverse complement.
TGTCGTAGTCGTCGGCGCTGATGTCGACGCCGGCACTGGTGCGGTAGTCCGCCGGCGGGCCCACGACTCCGACTTTCGGAATCGCATGGGAGATAGGATCTCCCGGCTTGCTCAGTCCCATCCGCAATGATGATTCCTGTCGCAGCCGGAGAAGCAACGGCAGGTGTTCGGCGATCGTCTGGTTGTCCTCCGCGCCGGTCAGCCCGAGGTCGGCGGCGTTGAACAACGCCGCCGGGGCTCCGGCGACGACCATCGTGGCGCGGTAGGTGTGGTCGGCAATCGAGATCTGGTCGGCGGCCGCGCCGGTGGGCAGCAGTGTGGCCGCACCGGCGGCGAGACCGGCGAAGGTGAGCCCCACCGGGACACCCAACGCGCTGGTACCGGGCACGGCCGCGTCGCCCTCGGTGGGGATCATCCCGCCTGGGGTGGCGATCTCGGCGTTCAGGATCGCGCCGGTGTTCTGGTTACGCATCCGCACAGTCGTCGTCGCGGAGTCGACCGGAACGAACCCGGACTGCAATGCGTACAACCCGATCGCCGTGGCGCAGTTCCCGCAGTTGCTGCCCCATTCGACCTGGCGGTCACCGATAGCGACCTGCGCGAACAGGTAGTCGACGTCGATTCCGGGCTCGCTGGAGCGGCGCACGATCGCCGCCTTCGATGTGGTCGAGCTGCCGCCGCCGACACCGTCGAGCTGACGCGGATCACCCGATCCGAATGCCGACGTCAAGATGGCGTTCAGGCCACCGGCCTGGGCAATGAGCGGATCGACGTCGAATGCGTTGAACAGCCAGCACTTGCTGGTGCCTCCCCGCATCCAAGTTCCATGAAGTGTGAACACGGTCCGGCCCACCTTTCGGGTTCGAAGAGTTTGTGAGGCACCGCTGGAGGCTCTGATCGGATGGGGAGCGTGCTTCCCAGCGGTGTCCCACTACCCACCCTGACTGATATCAGGGTGGAGAACAATGGCGAATAAGTCGATGAGGGTTAACTTCAGTTAAACCCTCGCGGGTGCTGTCTGTGCGTCAGACCAGAGTCGGGACGGCCACCAGCAGCAGCCAGCACAGCGCCGGTGCGATCGCGACCACGATGCCCGCGTTGAGGAGCAGCTGGCGGTAGAACCGGGGCCGCCCGATGTTCTGGGCGTTGGCGAGGACGAGTGCGCCGTTGGTCGAGAACGGGGAGACGTCGACGACGGTGGCGGAGATGGCGAGGGCGGCCACGACTCCGACGACCGGAAGTGCGCCGGTTTGCAGCAGTGGAAGCGCGAGCGGGATGACGGCGGTGAGAAGCGCCGTCGACGATGCGAAGGCCGAGGTGACGCCGATGACGTAGCAGAGGACGATAGCGACCAGTAGCGGTGCGCCGATGGTGATCGCCATCGCGGCGAGGTGGTCGATCGTTCCGATCTCCTGCATCAGCGAGATGTAGGTGACCATGCCGGCGACGAGCAGGACCGTGGACCAGCTGATACCGGCGATGGCCTCACTCTGCTTGGACAGGTCGGTGAAGGCGAGGATCGCACCGGCCGCGATGGCGACGAAGCTGATCGGCATATGCAGGACCAGGACCAGCACCAACACTGCGGCGATCAGGACGAGGGTGAGCTTCTGGACCCCGGTGACCGGCTGCACGGCGTGGTCGGTGACGGCCTCGGTGCGCGGTGTCCGGATGAGTACCTGGGTACCACCCGAACCGGACGATCCGCCGGTCGGGGTTCCACCGGGTCCCGCGGTGGGGGTGCGCAGTGCGCTCCCGCCGCCGTCGGAGTCGATGCCGTCGCTCGCGCCGGTGGCGGTGAATTCGAGGTTCCGTACCCGGGCGAGGACTGAGTAGCCGACCACGGTCAGGACCGAGAGCAGCAGGTTGATGCCGTAGCTGGCGAAGAACAGGGTCCAGGGGGCGATCGTCAGGCCGCTCGATTCGACGATGTCGCGGACGAGGACACCCGAGACCGAGATCGGCGAGAACGCTCCGGCGTGCGCGCCGTTGATCGTCATGATGCCCATCACCAGCGGACTCATCCGGGTCCGGGCGGCGAACGACATCGCCGCCGGCGAGATCAATGCGACCGCGGCAGGGCTGAACGTGCCCAGGGCTGTGAGCACCGAGGCACAGAAGAAGAACACCCACGGGACGATCGTCACTCGTCCGCGAACGCCACGTATACAGGCATTGACGAGCAGATCGATGGTCCCGTTCTTCTTCGCCATACCGAAGAAGTAGGTGACGCCGATGATCGTCAGCACGATCGAACTGGGGAACTCGGCGAGGATTTCCTTGTCGTCGTAGCCGAGGAGGAACGCCCCCACGACGAAAGCGCCGATGAACCCCAAAATGCCGATGTTGATGGGGAAGAAGGTGGCTATCACGAACATTGCCACCAGCGCGATCAGTGGCAGTATCTCGATGGAAGTCATGGGCGTACTTTCGGTTCGCTGCGGGGCGGATCGAACGGCGCCTGGTCGGCGGCCGGTCGCGACGGACAAACGTAAATATGGGGCGGAGCCGAGCGATGTGGATCGGGAGCTGTCACTCCCGCCGGCGCAGTGCACGGTGCACGCCGCCGCCCGAGGTGACTGTCGACGGCGTCGGCCGCCCACACCGCACCGGGTTGCAGCACCTCATCGATGCCGACCGACGTGAGCTGCAGTGAGCGCACTGGGCGACCGACAAGGCGATTCCGTGCTGTGATCCCGGGTGGTTGGCGAGTAGCGATCGTCTGCATGTCACATCCTTCGCTTGATCATTACCCAGATCACACTATGAGCGGGTTATGTTTATGACAATGTCGTATTTCTACGGCGGGGTTTAGCAGGATTAAAGGCTTGTTGGAGGTATCGATGCGCAACTCGTTCGATGTGGTGACAATGTTCCTGCTCCTCGACATAGCCGAGGCCGGATCGCTCACCGGCGGCGCCGAACGCGCTAACGTCACGCCGTCCGCCGCGTCGCAGCGCATCGCCAAGCTGGAACAGGAGATCCGGCAGCCGGTATTGACCCGTCTGCCTCGAGGCGTCCGGTTGACGGAGGCCGGTGAAATTCTCGTCACGCGTGCGCGACTGTTCCGTCAGGAGATGCGCGCTGCCCGTGGCGACCTGGAAGCTCTGCTGGGGCTCGAGCGTGGCACCGTCCGACTCGGCTCGTTTCCTACCGTCAGCGCCTCTCTGCTCTCGGACGCGCTCAAGGACTATCACGCCCACTGGCCCGGCATCGACGTGCGCGTCCAATCCGCGGTCCGCCCGCGACTGTTGGAAATGCTTCATTCGAGCGAGGTCGAAATGGCGTTGCTCTGGAGTTACGACTGGACCGAGGAGGCCGAGAAATCCCTGGCCCTCGTGCCGCTGATGGAGGACGAAACGGTTCTGCTCGTCCCGCTCGACGGGCCGCACGCCGACAATGTCGCGGTGGCATCGCTGCGATCGGCGAAGTGGATCATCCGCAACGCCGACCACCCGGCCGCCGAAGTGCTTTACCGTAGCTGCGAGACGGCCGGATTCACCCCGAACGTCGTCTACGAGGCCCACGACTACCAAGAGATCGAAGCGATGGTCGCCGCGGGAGTCGGCATCGCCATGGTTCCGCGTCTGGCCGTCGCACACCATCGCCCCGACGTACACGCGGTGCGATTTCTTCCCACCGACCGAGTGCCGACACGCTCGATCTACATCGCCTCACTCGCCCGCCGGCAGTACACCCCCGGCATGCACGCCGTCTCCCGGGCGCTACACGACGCCGCCGACGCCATCACCGCGCGAAGGTGAGACCGATCGACCCTCATCCGGCCGAGTCCCGGCATGCCCGATAGGGATATCGAGTGCTCGCGCGGCAGACACCCCGCGCGTACCTCCCTCTGTGGCGACCGCCGTAGTAGGGATCGGGCAGACGTGCAGCCCGGAACGGCCCGCCCCCGGCGGAGTCGACACCGGAAATCCAAGAGGGGCACAACGAGTTTCGCTCGGCGGCGGAGAACGCTGGACGCTGACATCAATCTCCTGCATGTTCCTATATACATAATATGAGTTAGATTTATGTGAGTGGAGTCACTTCACTGGGTGCATGACCAGCACTCCCGCGAGTTCCGATATCGACCTCTTCGCCGACGACATCCTGACCGACCCCTATCCGACGTACGCCGAACTCCGCGATCTCGGCGCGGTGGTGCATCTGCCCGCCAACGACGTCTATGCCCTGACCCGATACGACGCCATCCGCGACGCTCTGGCCGACCCCGGCACGTTCTCGTCCCGGACGATCGGCTTCAACTCCATGGTCAACGAGGCGCTGCAAGGCACGTCGCTGGCCTCCGACCCGCCGATCCACACCGAATTGCGCGCGACCCTCACCGAGAACCTCTCCCCCCGGGCGCTGCGGGGACTGAGAGACCAGATCCAGATCAAGGCCGATGCGCTGGTCGCGGACCTGGTTGCCCGGGGCTCGTTCGAGGCCATCGACGCGCTGGCCCGCGCTCTTCCGCTCGAGGTCGTCGCGGACCTGATCGGCTTCACCGGCGAGGTGCGCGACAACATGCTGCGATGGGGACGAGCCGCTATGGAGGTCATCGGCCCGATGAACCAGCGGACTGCGGAGAACTTCCCGATCGCCGGCGAACTCTACGGTTGGTGCACCGGGGTCCGGGCCGAGGATCTGGCGCCGGGCTCGGTCGGTCGCGGCATCTTCGATGCCGAGGACCGGGGCGCCATTCCTCCCGGCACCGCCGGCCACATCATCCACCAGTATCTGGGCGCGGGTGTGGACACCACGATCGCCGCGCTCGGCAACATCGTCGCGCTCTTCTCGGCGTTTCCCGACCAATTCGACCTGGTCCGAACGGATTCCGCCCTGGTGCCGGCAGCCTTCAACGAGATACTCCGATTCTGGGCGCCGGTGCATGCCTGGGGGCGCCTCGTCACCCGGGACGTAATCATCGACGGCACCGTGGTGCCGGCCGGGTCCCAGGTGGCGATCCTCTTCGGTGCAGGCAACCGCGACCCGCGCCATTACGAGACCCCGGACGCCTTTCTGGTCGAACGGAACCCGGTCGACCACCTCTCTTTCGGTTACGGCCCGCACGGCTGCGCCGGCCAGGGCCTGGCCCGTTTGGAAGCCCACGCCGTCATCGGGGCGCTGGCCGATCACGCTCAGCGTCTGGTGGCCGCCGAACCGGTTCGGTTGCCCAGCAACATCACCCGCTCCATCGACACACTCGAGATCCTGAAGGTGGTCCCAGCATGAAGATCGTGATCGATCGACCCCGTTGTGAGGGACACGGACTGTGCGAAGAGATCGCTCCCGACTTGATGCACCTCGACGACGAGGGCGAACTGATCCTCGACGTGGAGGACCTCCCCGAGGGAAGCCCCGAGATCGCGAACGCCGGCGCCGCTGTCCGGGTCTGCCCCGTCGCCGCACTCAAACTCGCATGAAACTCACCGATGCTCCCAGGCGAATTCTGGTCATCGGCAACGGGATCGCCGGCCAGACCGCGTGTGACAGCCTCCGTGCCGCAGGTTTCGACGGCGACCTGACCATCGTGGGGGACGAACCCCGGGCGGCGTACTCGCGGCCCGCGCTCTCCAAGGCGCTCCTGGTCGACGGTGGTGGTTCCCACGAACTGGCACTGCCCACGCACGACGCCGCCGAGGTGCTCGGGGTGGCGGCAGTCGGCCTCGACGTCGAGTCCCGCCGGGTGAGTCTCGACGACGGCTCGGACCTGCCCTACGACGGACTGGTGATCGCCACCGGTTCCAGGGCCCGGCGTCTGGGTGGCGACCACAGCCCGGAGCTGACCCTGCGCACCCTGGACGATGCCCTGGTTCTCCGGGAACGGCTGGCCGCCCGGCCGTCGGTCGCGGTTGTCGGAGCCGGTCCGCTGGGGATGGAGATCGCATCCGCAGCCCTGTCGGCGGGATGCCCGGTGACGCTGGTGGCCGCCGGCCGGCCGATGCTGTCGCATCTGGGGCCTTGCCTGTCCGACGCGTTCACCGCGGCCGCGGTCGCCCGGGGACTCACTGTCGTCGTCTGCTCGGCCGCCGGGATCGACGATGCGCGTGGGGTGGTCCTGCGGGACGGATCACGCGTCGAGGCCGACCTGCTCGTCAGTGCGGTCGGTGACATCCCCAACACGGAGTGGCTGGCCACCAGCGGACTGATGACCGGCGGCCGCCTCGAGGCGGACTCGCGGGGGCGGATCAGGCCCGTCATCGTCGCTGCCGGGGACGTCGCGGCCGTCCCGACGCGGACTGGAGTACGTCGAATTCCGCTGTGGAGCAGCGCCATCGAACAGGCCAAGGTCGCTGCCCTCGCGCTTCTGACCGGCGACGAGGCGCCCGAACTCGACCTCGATCCGTACTTCTGGACCGAGCAGTTCGGGTTGAACCTCAAGGCCGCCGGTCACCTACCGGCTGCCGGTGAACCCGACTTCCTTCTCGGGGACAGCCCACACGGGCCGTCGGTGATGCGCTGGACCCACGACGACGGTCACGGTGTCGCGGTCGCCGTCAACCACCGGATCCCGATCCCGAAACTGCGCCGGATGGCCTCGGCCGGAGCATGACGCCGACGGTTCGGGAGGAGGACGCGTAACTTCGTGTGGATGAACCAACCCGGGGATCATTCGAGTGATCTCGGCCTGGAGCGGCTCGCCTCGGTCAACCTCAACCTGCTGGTGCCGCTGCTGGCACTACTCGAGGAGGGATCTGTCACCCGCGCCGCGGCCCGGGTCGGCATGTCCCAACCCGCGATGAGTCATGCCCTGGGACGGATGCGCCGAATGATCGGTGACGACCTGGTGACGCGGCAGGGCAGCGGCCTGGTGCTCACCCCCCGTGCCTTGGAACTCATCGCGCCACTGCGGGAAGTGCTGCGGCAGACCGCGCAGGTGGTGAATTTCCCGGGCTTCGACCCTGCCCACGACCCTCGTACCATCACGGTGGCGATGACCACCAGCACGGCATTCGTGGTCGGGCCCGGTGTGGCACGACTGATCGCCGAGCGAGCGCCGAATGCGACCCTCCGGGTGCGCAACTTCGTCCAGCCGCAGGCAAGCGATTTCACCGACGACGGGGTGGACGTCGTGCTCCTGTCCGAGGCGTTCACTTCGCCGTACCCGCGGGAGCGGCTCTACGAGAACCGTTGGGTGGTGATCGCCCATCCGGACAGCGATCCCGAGGCATCTGCACTGGACCTGCTCACCTCGCTGCCGCACGTCACCTACGACTCCCGGCACCGGGTGGCGCCGTACGCGGCGATGGACGCGCACGGCGTGCAGTACCGGATCGGGCAACTCATCTCCGACCACCTGCTCATCCCGCATCTGGTGGCGACGGCCGGTGGGGTTGCGGTCCATACCCTCCGGGTCGCTGTCGCGATGCGCGAACGGGTGGACCTCCGGATCGAGGAGTTCCCGCTGCCGGTCTCGCCGTTGGGGGTCGACATGGTGTGGAACCCGCGCCTGGCAGATGCGGCGTTCGTCGGCTGGTTACGGGAGATCCTCGTCGACGCGACGACTTTCGACTCTCAGTTGTCCGATGCGAGCAGGTGGCACCAGGAGTCGGTGAGTTCGTCGAGGCAGACCTCGCGGGGGATCCGCCAGCCGACCGAGAAGTAGCGGCGCGAGAGGTACTCGAGCTGGCCGAAGGCGAGCACGCAGCGGACCTGGCGACGGTCCGGCGGGAAGCGCTTCGCCCGGTCCAGCCCCTCGGTCATCTGACCGACCGCGTCCTCGAACCACTGCTCGGTCTTGGCCGCGACGTCCGGCTCGTGTGTGGCCTGGAAGGACGCGGTGAGGTAGGGCTTGATCTCGTCCCATTGCGAGAACTTGCGGTCCAGCCACTCCCGGATCAGGTCGCGTGAGCCGGAGGCGACCACTGCGGTCAGCGTGGGGTCGTCGGCGGTGGTGAGGATCGCGTCGACCTTCGTCAGGAGCGCGCTCATCACCTCGGCCTTGGACGAGAAGTGCAGGTAGAAGGTCGTCCGGGTCGAACCTGCGGCGGTGGCGATGTCGTCGATCGTGGTCGCGGAGTAGCCCTTCCCGCCGAACAGCTCGAGCGCCTTCGCGAGGAAGAGCTCATAGGTCATCTGCTTCTGTGCGGCACGGAGAGACATGGCCGGATTCTATCCGCAGTACAGCCACGAACCTGCCCGCAAAGTCACATGTCTGTTCATTCACTCACTTGACAGTCTGTAATGTGAATCTCTACTGTGATGCGCAGCACGTCATGCAGACATGACGTTGACGAAAGGAAGTGCCGATGAAGGGCTCCCAGACCGCCGAGAGCAACACCGTCAACACCGTCCTCGGCCCGGTTCCCGCTGCCGAGCTGGGAGTCGTCTCGGTTCACGAGGCGCTGCTCTCCGTGGTTCCCGGCGCAGAGCATGCGTTCGACATCGCCATGGACCGCGCCGAGATCTTCGAGATCCTGGCGGCGAAGCTGACAGATTTCCGGGACCACGGCGGACGGACGATCGTCGACAGCACCGGAATGTTCCACGGTCGCGACGTGAGGCTGTACCAGGCACTCTCCCGCTCGACCGGCGTGCACATCGTCGCGTCGACGGGCATGGGCCCGGAAGAGATGCTCGGCGGCTATTTCCTGACGCCGCAGACCAATCCGCCTACGCCGTGGCCCGCGGAGAAGTTCGCCGGCCTATTCACCAAGGAGATCACCGAGGGCATGGTGATCCCACGTGTCGAGCGGTGGGGCGCCGCGGGTCTGGTGACCACGACCGCGACGCGCGAAGGCATGACCCCCACGGACGAGAGCCTGTTCCGCGGCGCCGCCCGGGCCGCGCTGCAGACGGGAGTCGCGGTGTCCCTCCGCTACGGGAGGGACGCGGCGGCCGACCTCGAGATCGTCGCGGACGAGACGCTACCGGCCCATCGCGTCGTCGTCGGCGGGCTCGACCGCAAGGACGCGGTCGCCGCCGGCGCACCACTCGAGATCGCCCGCCGCGGCGCCTTCGTCGCACTGGACCACGTGGGCTCCGAAAATGATGCGCACATCGCCGACGACGAGCGCGCCGCCGTGGTGTGCGAACTCGTAGAGGCCGGGCACGGGAACCGGATCCTGCTCTCGAGCAACGCGATCGGCGTGGCCAAGGGTCATCCGCAGCGCGATCTTCCGTTCAGTTACGTCCTGTCGACGTTCGTACCCCTCCTCACCGCGCAGGGGCTCGGCGACGCGGACGTCCAGCGCATCCTCGTGGACAACCCGCGCGAACTGCTGTCGGTGCGCTGACCGCGCGAAATCCACAATCGAAGTTTCGTCTTTCCCGAAGGGGAGTGTTGTGTCGAGAGTCAATACAGTTCTGGGGCCGATCCCGACCGAGGAGTTGGGCATCGTCGCCATCCACGAGCACATCGGATACGGCATGCCCGGCTCCGAGCTGGATACGAGGTGGTGGAAGACCCCCGAGGAGCGGTACCAGGAGACCGTCCCGAAACTCCGCAAGTTCCACGATTACGGGGGCGGGACCTTCGTCGACGTCACCGGAATCTGCAACGGTCGTGACGTCGACTACTACAAGTCGCTGTCCGCGAAGACCGGCGTCCACATCGTCGCCTGCACCGGATTCGTCGGCGGCGACACCGCCCTGCCGTTCTTCGAACGGGCAAGCGTCGACTACCTGACGCGGCAGTTCGTCCACGAGATCACCGTCGGCATCGGGGACACCGGCAGCCGCGCCGGCGTCATCAAGGTCGGGGTGAGTCGCGGTGGCCGAATGACGGAGCTGGACAAGCGAATCTACCGAGCCGCCGCCCGCGCTGCCCTGAGCACCGGAGTGCCGATCCTGACCCATCTGGCCATCGACGCCGAGAACGCCATCGCGATCTTCCACGAAGAGGGCCTGCCGCTGGACCGCGTGCTGTTCGGGCACGTCGACGACGGCGTGAACGCCGAGAAGACCCGCGACACCTGGATCGCCGAGCAGGGCGGTCGCGTCGGCTTCGACACCTTCGGGTACGAGACCGAACTCGAGGACCCGCCGTTCTGGGCCCGCCCGCGCAAGGAGCGCCTGGACCACTTCCTCCGGTTCCTCGCCCGGGGCCACCTGAACCAGGCGCTTGCCGGCGTCGACGCCAACTGCAGCCCGCTCGGGTGGCCGGGAGTCAAGGGCCACACCGTGAACTACCTCTTCGAGGACCTCATCCCCGACCTGCGTGAGGCCGGCATCGACGAGGCCACGATCACCACGCTGTTCGTCGAGAATCCCGCCGATTTCTTGACCATCCAGAACTGACAAGGACGAGAACCATGCAGCCAACGGATCTGAAGAACTTGAACATCGCCATCGTCGGCGCGGGATACGCCGGCGCTGCGGCAGCCAAGGCCCTGAGCCTGCTCGGCGCCGACGTCACTGTGTACGAGCAGGCCTCCGCGGTTCGGGAGGTCGGCGCCGGCATCGGTCTGCGTCCTTCCACCATGAACCGCTTCCGCCAGTGGGGGATTTTCGACGCGATCGCGAAGGTCAGCTCGCCGAGCGACTACTTCGAGATCCTCACCGCCACCGGCGATCCGATCATGAAGGAGGCGTGGCCGGGAATCGACGACTTCGCCGCTGAGACCAAGACGCACCTGATCCACCGCGGAGACTTCATCGACGCACTCCTGGGCGTGCTCCCCGAGGGCATGGTGCACCTCGGTCACAAACTCGAGACCGTCGAGGACAGGGGCGATCGCTCCGTCCTCACCTTCGCGAATGCCGAGACCGTCGAGGCCGATCTGATCATCGGCGCCGACGGAATCAAGTCGGTTGTGCGCCAGCAGCTTTTCAGCGAGAAGGACCCGGTGTTCTCCGGGGAGCACGCCTACCGCGCGGTGATCTCCGTCGACGACGCCCACGGGATGGTCGTCGACGACAACCTCCGGATGTATATCGGCAGGGGTACGAAGGTCTACCTGCTGCCGTTGCGCCACCGGGGTCAGGTGTCCTTCGACATCACCGCGCTGTGCCCGGACGGTACCTGGGCGCCGCAGATCACGAAGGACGACATCGTGGCAACCGTCGAGGGCTTCGACGAGCGGATCGTGAGCATCGCGCGCGGCCTCGACCTGGACACCGTGAGCATTCGCGCGGTCTACGACATCGACCCGGTCGAGCGTTGGCACTCCGACTCGGTCGTCCTCGTCGGCGACGCGGCGCACTCGATGCTGCATCACCAGGGGCAGGGTGCGAACTCGGCGATCCTGGACGCCGGCGCACTCGCCGACGCCCTGCAGGAGGCCGGCTCCGTCAAGGAGGCGCTGGCGCTGTACCAGGCGACCCGCAAGCCGGTGACCGACGAGCTGCAGCGCATCTCGCGTCAGGGGTGGACCGAGGACGAGGTCGACGACGTCTTCCCCGGTCAGAAGCCCGCCACTCAGCAGCCCGTCGCGAAGTAGAAACGAGGTCACCGAAATGCCGCTACACCCCCAGATCGCCCAGGTGATCGCCAACCTGCCCGCCCCGCCCGAGGGCCCGCTCGACCCGGCTGCCATGCGCGCCGGCGAGGAAGCACAGGTCGCTCCCGTCGAGGAGCGCCTGCCGCTTCACGCAGTCGAGGACACCACCGCAGGGGACGTCCCGGTCCGGATCTACACCCCGGTCGACGCCGACTCCTACGGACTGCTGGTGTACCTCCACGGCGGCGCGTTCTTCCTCGGAAGCCTGGACACGCACGACCACGTCGCGCGGTCCCTGGCGAAGGAGACCGGGATGAAGGTCGTCTCCGTCGGCTACCGCCGGGCGCCCGAGGCGGCGTTCCCGGCCGGCCTCCAGGACTGCCTCGGGGTGGTGCGGTGGGTCGCGGAGAACGGCGCGGCCCTGAAGTGGGACGGCTCGACGCTCGCGCTGGCCGGCGACAGTTCGGGCGGCACGTTCGTCGCCGCCGTCGCCGCGATGGCCCACGACGAGGGCTTCGATCGCATCACGCACCAGGTCCTGTTCTACCCGTCCCTGGACCTGGACTTCGACATCGACCGCTACGACTCCCTGCGGGAGAACGCCGAAGGATACGGCGTGGAGACCGCGGGGCTGAAGGCCTTCAACGCCTTCTATTTCGACAGCGGTGCCGATCCGGCAGACCCGCTCGTGTCGCCGATCAAGCGCGGGGATCTGACCGGGCTGCCCCCGGCGCTGATCGTCACCGCCGAGTTCGACCCCATGCGCGACGAGGGCGAACTCTACGGCGAGCGGCTGAACGAGGCCGGAGTGAAAGCGACGGTCAGCCGCTATGCCCGCGCCAATCACGGTTTCGTCCAGAACTTCTCCTGGATCCCGGAATACCGGAAGGTGTTCGAGGAGACGGCCGACTTCCTTCAGTCCACGTCGGGGGCGTGACGTGACGCAGGACGTGAAGATTCACCCCCTCGTCTCGCCGTGGGGTCGATTCGGCCTGTACAGCTTCTTCATCGACGCCCCCGAGCCGGCGATCGTCGACACCGGGATCGCCTCGTCGCCCGCCGAGGGAATGGCCCCCGCGCTCGAGGCTCTCGGTCGCCGGATCGAGGACGTTCGCTGGATCCTGTTGACTCACGGCCACATCGACCACCTCGGCGGGGCACACGCTCTGTGGGAACTCACGGGCAGGCGTGCCCGGGTCGTGATCCACGCGGCCGACGCGCACCTGTTGCGATCGCGGCAGGCGCACGTGGACGAGTACGTGGCGGTGCGTGGGCAGTACCTGAACGACCCGCAGGGCGCTGCGAAGCAGACGTCGACGGCGCAGGCGGTCATCTCGGGAGAGATGGAGCCGTCCATGTTGCTCCGGGGCGGCGAGACCCTGTCCCTCGGTGGAGATGTCACCGTCTCGGTGCATTCGATCCCGGGCCACACCGCCGGATCGGTCGCCTATGTGGTGGACGGCCAGAACTCCGTGTTCGTCGGCGACGCCGTGCAGGTCCACGGCGCCGCAAACGGCTTTCCCGGCTACGAGGATCCGGTCGCCTACCGGTCGAGCGTGCAGTATCTGCGTGACGAGATCCGTCCGCAGCACCTGTATCTGGGGCATCCGTACCGCCGGGCGGACGGTGTGGCCTATGGTGTCGAGCTCGACAGCGAGCAGGCGCGGCAGGCCCTCCAGGAGAGCTTGGACATTCAGGCGCGGGTCAGCGACGTGGCCCATCGGCATCTGCAGAACGGTCTGCAGGAGACGGACTCGGCGTACTCGCCGTTCGCCCGTGTGGCGGAGGAACTCGGCTACGAGGGGGACCCCACACTCGAACCGTCCCCGTTCTTCACGACGCTGCACGGCCACCGCACGCAATTCGACCAGAAATTTTGACAGAGAAAGAGAGTCGTGCGCTCATGACGGATTTTCGAACGCTTGACGCGGGTGGGCAGAAGATCGCCGTCCGCAAGGACCTCCGGGTGCCGATGCGGGACGGGGTCACCCTCGTCGCCGACTCGTACTCCGGTGTGGAGGACAAGCCCCGGCCCGCGCTGGTGGCTCTGAGCCCGTACGGCAAGGAGTTGCAGGCCCTCGCGCTCACCACCCCGCCGCAGCGACGCCCCAGCCCGATGTGGGACGGCTGCATCGAGGCGGGCGACATCGCACGCGTCGTCAAAGAGGACTACGTCCACGTGATCGGCGACCTCCGCGGCTCCGGCGGCTCCGACGGCGAGCACATCGGCAACTACAACGCCGGCGGCGTGTCCCTGGGTCAGGACGCGTACGACTTCATCGAGTGGGTGGCCGAGCAGCCGTGGTGCGACGGTAACGTCGGCATGATCGGGATCTCCTACTTCGGTTCGATGCAGGTGCTCGCCGCCGCGGAGCGTCCGCCGCATCTGAAGGCGATCTTCGTGAGCGGCGGTCACTACGACTTCTACGAGACCACCTACCACGGCGGCATCATGTGGTTCATGCCGCGTGCCGCGCGCGAGGGCCGCGGCGGCGACTCCGGCTGGGCCTTCACCGACAACGTCAAGTCCCGCATGCTCGAGACGTACTCCCCCGAGGAGATGAAGGAACGCGTCGGCCAGCGGCTCGAGGATCCGGATGTGGCCGCCTGGCCGAACCTGGTCCACGTGTTGAACTACCCGAAGCACCACGAGGCCTGGTTCGACATCGTCATGAACGACCTGGACGGGGACTGGTACGAGGAGCGCAACCCCACCACGCTGGCCCCGAACATCGACATCCCCGTCTACCTGCAGATCGACCAGGGCCGCGGCTGGACGGTCGACGGCACGATCGAACTCTTCGACGCGCTGAAGGGCCCGAAGAAGCTGGACATCGGTCCGTACCCGCCCATGCAGTCGCGCCCCTTCATCGAGGAGCACGACAAGATGTTCCGCTGGTACGACTACTGGATCAAGGGCATCGACAACGGGATCATGGACGAGCCCGCGGTGAACGTCTTCGTCGAGGGCTCACGGAAGCACGTCACCGGCAGTCAGTGGCCGCCGAAGGACGTGGAGCACCAGTCGCTGTACCTGCGCCCGCGCGGCAAGCTGTCCACGGAGCCCGAGCCGATGGGTGCGGAATACGCCGCCCCTGACGGCTTCTACCAGGCGCCGCTGACGGTCACCGACACGGTGGCGATGCTGCGCTGGAGCACCGAGCCGTTCGAGGAGCCCACGGAACTGATCGGCACCGGCGCCGCACACATCTTCGCGGAGATCGACCAGGAGGACACGAATTTCATCCTGCGCCTGTGGGACGAGGCTCCGGGCGGCAAGCGTCAGCTGATCACGTCCGGGTACCTCAAGGCCTCGCACCGCGAGCTGGACGAGCGCACCACCGAGGGCAACCCGTACCACCTGCATACCCGCGCCGTGCCGGTCGAGCCGGGGACGATCGAGGAGTATGTGCTGCGCCTCTACCCGTTTGCCGCGACGTTCCAGCCGGGACACCTTCTCACGGTGGAGCTCTCGAACAACGAACCGCTGGCCGACGCGCACAACGCACTGCTGCCGCCGGATGCCTTCCATCTGCCGGTGGGCCGCCCGGTCACCCACAAGATCTACCGGGACGCCGCGCACCGGTCCCGCCTCGTGCTGCCGTTCACGACACACACGGCGGAGGAGACCATGTAGCGACAATGGTTTCGGCCCGCGGACCGGCGGAGCACTGGCGATCGGTGAGCGGATCGGTCACGATCGACGGGTGGACCGCACCGCCAGACTCGCCCTCGCTGTCGACAGACAGGGCGGACGATGCCTGTGGTGCGGTCGCCTTTTCGGACCGTTGATTCCGCCGACCACCGAACACCTCGTACCACGACTCAAAGGCGGTCCCAGCATCGCGGCCAACGAGGCCGCCGCGTGTCCGCGGTGCAACTCGGACCGCGGACACACCGGTCCGGTCGACTGGCTCGCGCATTGCCGGAGCCGACACGGCTGGGCTCCGCAGGCGAGCCTGCTCGCGACGCTCCTGACCGCGCTGGACCTCGAACTCGACACCGTGGGTGGGCATCGCCGCGCCAAGCGGTACCTGTCCGGCCAACTGCGACGCTGCCGGAGCAGCCACTGATGGGCCGGCCCCCCACGGATCACGTCACACCTGGCGCTCCCAGACCCGGTGGGACTTCATCAGCGCAGTGATGCCGTCGAACAGTGCGGACGCGTCGTCGGCGATCACGATGCCCGGAGCCTCGGCCGGGATTCCGACCGCTTCGAGGAGGCCGCGACCGGCGGCCCATCCCCCGATCGCCTTACAGTGCCGGAACGCTTCCGTCAGCAACACCTGGACCCGCGGGTCCGACGCCGGCGCCGCGACGAGAATGGCGTCGAACTCCACCGACCGCATCGTGTGGAACGTCCGGGACACCGGCACGGCGCCCTTGCCCGACCCCAATTCGCCACCGTGCGGTCCGATGACGAGCGGAACCATGCCGTTCTTGCCGATCTTCTCGACCGCGTCGGCGACCTCGGACAGATCCGACTCGTCGTCGGCGACGATGCCGATGATCCGACCGTCCAGCGGCCACTCGGCACCGACCTGCGACAGCGCGGGACTGGGCGTGGGAGCCACGTCGTAGGCGACGGTCGGTTCCGGCGCCGGGAGGCCGAGACCCGCGGCCACCTGCTCGCACAGTCCGGGGTCGATGTTCGCGACGACCCCGAGGGCGCGCTCCTTGATCACCTGCTCGTAGCACTTGCCCAACTCGAACGTGTAGGCCTCCGCGACGTGCGCCTGCTCGACTGGGCTGAGGCTGGCGTAGAACAGTCGGGCTTGCGAGAAGTGGTCGTCGAAGCTAGCGGGGGCGGCGCGTAGTTTCGTCGACTCCGGCATCGGCACCGGCACCTCGACGAAGGCCGTGTCCGCGCCGGCCAGGAACGGGCAACCGGCGTCGAGAGAATTGGGCCGATACGGCGCGACACCGGGATGGACTCCCGTCTGGTGCATGCCGTCGCGCAGCATGTCGTTGACCTCGGCGTGGGGCCGATTGATCGGTATCTGCCCGAAGTTGGGCCCACCGAGCCGAGTGATCTGGGTGTCGAGGTAGGAGAACAGCCGCGCCTGCAGAAGCGGGTCGTCGGTGACGTCGATCCCGGGAACGAGGTGCCCGGGATGGAACGCCACCTGCTCGGTCTCGGCGAAGAAGTTCGTCGGATTCGCGTCGAGCGTCATCAGCCCGACCGGCTGCACGGGGGCCAGTTCCTCGGGCACCATCTTGGTCGGGTCGAGCAGGTCGATGCCTTCGAACGTCTGGTCCGGTGTGTCCGGGAACGCCTGGATGCCCAGTTCCCATTCCGGGTACGCGCCGGACTCGATCGCGTCGGCGAGGTCGCGGCGGTGATAGTCGGGGTCCATGCCGTTGACGATCTGCGCTTCTTCCCACACCAGTGAGTGCACACCGAGTTTCGGCTTCCAGTGGAACTTCACAAGCGAACTCTCGCCCTCCGCGTTCACCATCCTAAAGGTGTTGACGCCGAAGCCTTCCATCATCCGGTACGACCGCGGGATGCCGCGGTCGGACATGTTCCACAACGTGTGCGCGGTGGCTTCGGTGTGCAGGGACACGAAGTCCCAGAACGTGTCGTGCGCGCTCTGCGCCTGCGGAATCTCGCGATCGGGGTGCGGCTTGGCGGCGTGAATGACGTCGGGAAACTTGATGCCGTCCTGGATGAAGAACACCGGAATGTTGTTTCCCACCAGGTCGAAAGTGCCTTCGCCGGTGTAGAACTTGGTCGCGAACCCTCGGGTGTCGCGGACGGCGTCGGCCGACCCTCGGGAGCCGAGGACGGTGGAGAACCGGACGAACACCGGCGTCTCGACGTCCTTGCCGAGGAACGCCGCCTTGCTGATCGGCTCGGCGGAACCGTATCCGCGGAAGACGCCGTGGGCGGCCGCACCGCGTGCGTGCACCACCCGCTCCGGGATCCGCTCGTGATCGAAGTGCGTGATCTTCTCACGGAGATGGTGGTCCTGGAGCAGTGTCGGTCCCCGGGTTCCCGCCCTGAGCGAGTGATCGGTGTCGTACAGCCGCGCGCCCTGGGCCGTGGTGAGGTGCTCACCCTGCTGACCGCGGGCCGTGTCCGGACCTTCGACGGGTTGCCCGGTTGCGGTGCCCAGCGCGGGAGCCCGCTGATCAGGCTTGGGGGGCAACGGCTCGGTGGGTTCCGTGGGCTCGGCGAGCGTCGGGGTACCGGAGCCGGGAGTTCCGGGAATGGGCGGGTTCTTCTTGGGCACGGCGTAGCTCCTCGCTGGAAATCCGTGGGATCGGCGCCGCATCGTTGCTGAACGGTCCGCTCTTCTCGGAGTGCCCACACGTTCGCAAAACGAATCAAGATGAGCGCTGCACCAAACCTTGTCCCACCGAGAGACGCGGTTTCGCATTCACGTCCCAGGGCATAGCTACAACAGATGTCCACCACAAAACGAAGTAGGAATCCGGCGTTCTGCGGCGTCGGGAAGGAGTGATCATGGGTACCGAAGCAGGCAAGCAGTTGCACGAAGAACCACAGTCCGAGCGTGGCCCCGAGGGCTCACGAGACGCGGGCCCGGACCAGGCTGGAGCAGGCCAGACAGACCGTAAGCCGGGGTCTCTGGATCAGGAAGAGGTCACCTCCACCGCGGAGCCGGGCACGAACCCTGCGCCCGCAGGCGGTTCGCTGCCTCCCGGCGACGCTGCGCCGGCGACACCGCCGTACGACGGCCGGACGACCAGCACGAAGGAAGGACGCCCGGAGCACGACGACCATGTGGACTCCGGCGGAATGCAGTCACCGAAACCCGGGCAGACCCCGCGCGGCGCGGTGGCATCGCCGGCCGAAGAGAAGCCCGCCGCACATGCCGCCGAGACCGAGGGCAGCGACTCCGGAGTGGGTCCCGCGCATCAAGGAGGCGTCGGCAAAGCCGAAGACAAGAAGTGACAGAGGGTCGACGCGGATGCTGTCGAGCTCGTGCGGTCCCCGTGGGCGATGCTGTCACTTCGACGGCGGGGCGGCCGCACCGGCTCTCGGTTCTGAACCGGCGCAGCCTGAGCCCTCTGATGATCCGGAACATCACAGCACCTGACGGTTGAATACCCCGATGCCACACGGCTGAACCCGAGATCGGGCCCGCCCGCCGGTGTCATCGATCGGACCTGGAGGCGCTGCAGCGGTCGTCGAGGGTGGATTCGAGATAGGTGATGGGTCCGTCTGCGAGGGTTGATCGCTCGCCTGCAACCGCAGACCGTTGACCTCCGTCACGAGGGGTTTGGATTGTCGGTGACCGCGGACGACCACGCCTACCCCGAATATTTTCAGATGCCTGGCGGACGCTCACTCTCCACCATCTTCCGGGCCACGTCATGGAGCGGCTCGTTCGTGTTTTGAGACTGCGCCTTCAAGATGGCAAAGGCCCGTTCGGTGTCGATCGAGTAGCGTTCCATCAGCATTCCCTTGGCCTGGCCGATGACGTCGCGTGAGGCGATGGCATCGCGGAGTTGCTGCTCACGGAGGGACGCGATCAGCGCGATCGCGGCATGCGTGGCCAGGGAACCACCGACGCTGACTGCGGCATCGTCGAACGCGTGTGCCCGGGTCGAGTGCAAGTTCAATGCACCCATGGTCTGTTCGGTGGCGTAGAGCTGAAACGCCAGCATCGATCGTGCGCCGGCCGCCGCTGCTGCCGGTGCGAACCGCTGCCACCGGGTCTCGTGTTCCATGTCCGGCACCAGCACGGTCTCGTGTTCCCAGATCGCCTGAATACAGGGGCCGTCACCCAGTCGGTGCTGCAAGTCGTCGATCGCCTTCGGAAGCTCCGACGTTGCAGCTCGGGACTCGGGCGAGGAGCCCCTGGTCACCAGGGTGATACCTGCGTGCTCGGCGCCGGGCACGATCTCGATTGCCGCCCGGATGATCAACTCGAGGGTGCCGTGAATGCTCGCGTGCTCGGCGCCCAGATCCCTCGCCACCCGTTCGAGCTCCGCCCGCAACCGCCGCTCGAATCCACCACGGCCCGGCCCGCCGTGGATGTCGCCTCCGAATCCGCCCATAGATCCATAGTCGCCACTGCATTCGACGGACGCAATCACAATGCGATCGAAAGGCGTAGCCGTCGCCGCGCATCAACTGCCGCACCGCCGCCTGCCCGGTCAGTTCGGGCCCTGGGTGTGCTTGCCGTCCGTGGGCGGAGTAACCGTCGCCGGTGCCGTGGCCGTCGGAGTGGGAGTTGTAGCTTCACCCAGTGACACCCCGTTGGTGGGGACGCTCGCCGAGCCCGTGTCGGTGCCGTGGTGGGTAGCCTTCTTCGCTAGTTCGCCGACCTTGTGCTGCACCTGCGGAGCCTTGTCCTTCACGGTCTCCGTCGCGTTGCTCACCTTCTCCTGCACGGTGGGGTTGTGCCAGAGTTCGAGCGACTGATGCCTCATCTTCTCGTAGGTTTGTCGGCCGGACCGAGTGCCCACGACGAAGCCTACGGCCGCGCCCGCTGCGAAAATCAACGCTTTCTGCATGACATCTCCTGTTTGTCGTGTGGCACGAGCGGACAGCCGAATCATCGGCCGAACGCCCTCCTACACAGCTTGCCCTCAGCTGCCGAGCCCAAACCGTCGATCCGGGTCGTCTGTTCCCGAGACGTTCGTTTACCGGTCACGTCCGCGGCGAGGACCGTGCCCGCGCAGTTCACCCCTGGTTTCGGCTCGACGCTAGCCTTGTAGAGCGAGCTACCGGACATCGAGGCGGCGCTCGTCGCCGGGGAGTGACTATGGAGTTCAGACATCTCGTCGCGTTCATCACGATTGCCGAGGAACTACATTTCGGTCGGGCCGCCTCACGGCTGCATCTCTCGCAGCCGTCCCTCAGCGCGCAACTACAGAAGCTCGAGAAGTCGCTCGGGGTGAGACTCGTGGCGCGGAACTCCCATGAGGTCAGGTTGACCTCCGCAGGCCGGGAATTCGTGGCACAGGCCAGGCTGATCGTCTCCCAGATGGAGAGGGCGGCGCGGATAGCGAAAGCCACCGCGGACGGCCGCTCGGGAACCCTCGACATCGGATACAACATGCCGGCCAGTAAGCACGTCCTGCCGGCGGCGCTGGCCCGGATGAGCGCAGAGCACCCGGACGTCGTGGTGTCGTTGTGGGAGAAGCGAACCGGACCGCAGCTCGTCGATCTCGCGGACGGCACGCTCGACATCGCGCTCGTGTACGGGCATCCGCGGACGGCCGACTTCCGGTACCGCCGGGTCTTGCGGAAGATTCCGCTCGTCGCCATCGTAGGCAAGGGCCACAGATGGGCGGGGCGGGCTGCGGTTCCGTTCGCGGAGTTGGCGACCCAGGCGTGCGTGATGTTCTCTCGCGATCAGTGCCCCGCAATGTACGACTCCATCTTCGGTGCGGCGTCCGACAGTCGGATCTCGCTCGACGTCGCTCAGACCGCCGACGACCCGGGCGCGACGGCGCACATCGTGTCGGTCAAGCCGTTGGTCGGGTTCGCGTCCCTGCCGCGCGCCAGTTCGGGCGGACTCGATGCGATGGGCGTGAATACTGTGGCGGTGAGATTGGTCGATCCGATTCCGACGATCGACTTGTATGCGGTGTGGCGGGCCGTCGAGGTGAATCCTGCGGTGTTCTCCTTCCTCGACTGCGTCGACGATTCCGACGATCTGGACCGCGGCGAGGACCGCCTGGTCGCCGTTCCGCCCCGCGTTCCGAGACCTATTTCAGACCGGATCGAACGAACGCGTTGACGATGTGCCGCTGCAGGACGACGTAGAGCGCGAACACCGGTAGGCACGCCAGACCTGCGACGGCCATCATCGGCCCCCAGTCGTTTCCCTCGGTTCCCATGAAACTCCTCAGCCCCAACTGCACGACGGCGTTGCTGCGCTGCAGGACCACCGCGGGCCAGAAGTATTCGTTCCAGGCATTGATGAACAACAGGATCGACAGCGCCGCCAATGCGGGACGCAGATTCGGCACCATGACGGTCCAGAGGATCGACCACGACGAACGGCCGTCCAGCTTCGCCGCCGCGACCAGTTCTTTCGGGAAGCCGGCCATGTGCTGGCGGAGCATCAGGACACCCAGCGCGGAGCACAGCGTCGGCACGATCATGCCGGCAAGGTTGTTGATCAGTCCCATTTGGTACAGCAGTACATAGTTGGGGAGCATCGTGACCTGGAAGGGCACCAACCAGGTTCCGACGAACGCGAGGTAGAGCAGCCGCTGGAAGCGGAACGAATACATCGCGAACGCGTACGAGGCCAGCAGGGCGACGAGGAGCTGACCAGCTGCCGAGACCGCGGAGACGGCGAACGTGTTGGCGAGCAGTCGGATCACGTCGACCTTCTCGGTCGCGTCCACGTAGTTCCCCAGTGACAGCGGCCACGGAACGGGGGAGAGGGAGCCGACGTCGTCGGGCCGTCGCAGCGACGTTGCGAGCAGCCAGTAGATGGGAAATATGCACACGCCTGCGATGGCGACGAGGACGGCATGCCCCCGCGCCCGCCGCCACAACGGCTCGGGTACGAGTGAATCGCTAGTCGTCATGGAACGAGATCCTTTCCGAGATCCACACGAGAACGCCCGCAACGAGACCGAATCCGATGAACAGCATGATGCCCGCGGCGGCGCTCAGGCCCGCGTCGAAGCTGTGGAACCCGTAGTCCCACAACAGATAATAGATGTTGGTCGTCGCCCGAGACGGTCCGCCCTGAGTCAGGGTGTCGATGAGCGGGAAGGTCCACTGCGCGCTCAGCAGCACCGTCATGAGTCCGAGGAACACCAGCGTGGGCGACAGCAGCGGCAGGGTGATCCACCAGTCGATCTGCCGCCGCGTCGCTCCGTCGACCTGCGCGGCCTCGGCGTAGTCCCCGCTGATGCCGGCCATCCCGGCCGACACAACCAGCACGGCGAAACCCATGAAATGCCACCCGGTGATGGCGACGATCACCCACTGCGCCGTCGCCGGTTCGTGGATCCAGTTGGTGTCCGAGCCCAGCACCCGGTTCACGATTCCGGCACCCGGGTCGAGGAGCCATTGCCACACGGCCGCGCTCGCGACCGGGGCGACGAGAAAGGGCGCGAAGATCAGGCTCTGGTAGATCGTCCGGGCTCGCCCGTGCACGCCGCGGGTGGCGAATCCGACGACCACCGGTAGCACGAGCGTGAACGGCAACAGCCCGACGATGAGGACGACTGTCCGCCAGACGGAGTCACCGACCGCCGGCAGCTCGAGCAGCCGGCGGTAGTTGTCCGTGCCGACGGGAACCATGGGAGTGGTCGGAAGCAGGTTCCAGGAGTAGGTGGAGAGTTGGGCCGCCTGAACGAGCGGGCGGTATGTCCACACGACCAGCAGCGCAATAGCCGGTGCCAGGAACAGGTACGGCTCGGCCACCCGCACCGCCCTCCGCAGAGGGTGGGTACGGATGGCAGGCACCGCCACCGGTTCCCGGACGGGCGTTGTCGCGTCGGCGAGGTCCGGTACGGCAACGAACACGATGTTTCCCTCACCCCGCCTGTAGCTCGAGGGCATGCAAGCGGTCGAGCGTGTCCTGTTCGGGGATGTCGTAGACCACCTCGGCCGGGGTCGCCTCGACCGCGGTGGCGACCACCGTGGATTCGAGGACGTCGATTCGGCTGAACCCGTAGCCGGCGACGCCGCGGTGACTGCCCTTTGCCGCGATTGGATCCACCCGGTAGGACAGGGCCGGGCCGACCCACACCGGAATCCCCGCCACCGCACCGGTACCGGTCAGATGCGCGTGCCCGCAGAGGATCATCCGCACATCGGAGCCGGCCAGAACCGCCTCGAGCCGGTCGGGGTCTCGGAGGCGCAGGTAGTTCACGGTGGCGACCGGTGACGGAATCGGCGGGTGGTGAAGGACGAGGAGCGTTCCCCGCTCACTGGTCTGGGACAGTTCCTCGTCGAGCCACGCGAGCTGCGCGTCCGTCAGCCAACCCTCGTGCCTACCGGGCGTGGTGCTGTCGAGCACGATCACCCGGAGACCGTGGATGTCGTGGACTGCGTCGTGCGGGGCCTCGAGATCACCACTGCCGGAGTCGAGTCCGAGCAGTTCGGCGTGGAAGGCGGTGCGGTCGTCGTGATTGCCCATCGCGTAGACGATTTGCGCACCGAGTTCGGCGGCCACCGGCTCGACAACCTTCCGCAACCGCCGGTAGGCCTCCGGTGCCCCGTTGTCGCTGAGATCGCCCGACAACACCACCGCGTCCACGCGCTGCCGGGATCCGACGATGCGGTCGAGGGCGCGGGTGAGGTTGTCGAGGGTGTCGATCGTGCCGTGGACGAGGTCGCCCGCGGCGCGGATGTGGGTGTCCGTCAGGTGAATCACCGTGACGTCTGCGGGGGTCACTGGGTGGGCAGAAGCGCGGTTGCCTGCTTCTGGGCGGCGTCGAGGGTGGATTTCGGGTCGGCGTCCTGGTAGACGACCGCCTCGACGGCGTCCATCATGCCGTCTCTTATCTGCAGGTAGTTGTTGCCGGGCATCGAGATCCACGGCTCCATCGAGCCGAGCTGGGCGATGTTCGGCGCGAGCAGCGGGTTCTTCTGCGCCCAGTCCTTCAACCCGGCCGGGTCGTCGACGAGTCCGGTCCGCAGCGGCAGGTACCCGATTCCCTGCGCGATCTTGGTGTAGGCCTCTTCGCTGGTGAGGTACTTGATCAATTCCCATGAGGCGCGCTGCTTGGCGGGGTCGGATGCGAATGTGAACAGGGAGGCACCGGAGTTGGTGGGAACGGGGGGCGTGCCGGCGAAGGAGGGCATCGTGGTGGCGCGCAGGTCCCACTTGTCCTTGGCGCCCTTGACGAAGGTGCCCTGGATCGCGCTGGTCTCGAGGATCATGCCGATATCTCCGCGGGCGAAGGCCTCGTAGCCCTGCTGCTGGCTGAGCTTGGGTGTCGATCCCGACTGCACCAGGTTCTGCGCCATGTCCGCGACCTGCACGGCCGGGTCTTCGGCGAAGGTCAGCGTGGAGCGGTCGTCGGAGATCACCTGTCCGCCGTTGGACCGGACCAGGCTTTGGAAGCACCAGTCCTTCGCGGTCTTGGTCAGGCAGTCGAGGTACGCCCCGCCCTTGCCGGTCTTGGTGGTGATCGCGTCCGCCGCGGCCGCGACCTCGTCCCACGTCTTCGGTGGTGCCGCGGGGTCGAGCCCGGCCTGCTCGAACAGTGTTGCGTTGTAATAGAACACCGGGGTCGAGAAGACGAAGGGCACGCCGTAGGTGGAGCCTTCCCAGTCACCCAGGGTGCGCGCAGTCGGGGCGTACGGGTATTTCGCACCGTCGAAGTTCTTCTGCACCGCGTCCTTGCCGACGAGGTCGTCGAGCGAGTGGGCGCCGAGCTGGTGGATCGTGAAGTCCAGGTCGCTGAACCCGAGCTGCGCGACGTCCGGTGGCGCTCCGGCCACCGTCTGGCTCTGGATGCTCGCGATCGTGTCGGTTGCCGGGTTCGGGCTGTTGCCCTGCGGCTTCTGCGCCGCGACGTGGATGTTCGGATTCTGCTTGGTGAAGTCGTCGATCAGGGCGTTGAAGGTGTCGGTCCACGCACCCGCCATACCGTAGTTGTAGCTTTCGAACACGATCGACACGTTCTGGTCCGGAGCGAGTTCCGGCACCGGATCGGTGCTGCTCGCCGCGGAATCCGTGGTTGTGGTGCCGAGGCCTCCGCAGGCGGTCAGGACCAACGCGCTGGTCACCAGGGCGCCCAGCCCGGGCAGGGTCTTCTTCACTGTGGTTCTCCTGTTGTTCGTGTGTGGGCGGGGCTCGTGAATCGTGCCGGTGCTCATGCCACCGACAGCGAGGCATCGCGTGGAGATGCCCCGTGCTCGTGAGGAACGTGCCAGACCAGCCGGCGGCCGGTCCCGGAGTCGAAGAGCTGAATGTCGGCGGGACCGACACTCAGCGCGGCGACGTCGCCGACCTCGGCGGCAACCGGGCGCGGAGCGCGGACCCGAATGACGTTGCCGCCCAGGGTGACGTGCAGGATCTCTTCGCTGCCCAGGTTCTCCGAGGCGGTGACGACACCGCGGAGTCGGGTATCGGCGCCGTTCAGCCGGATGCGTTCCGGCCGGATGCCTGCGGTCACCTTCTGCGGTCCGGTCGCCGAGCCGGCGAACAGCCCGAGGGGCGCGTCGACGCCGTCGGCGACGAGGTGGAGTTCCCCGGCCCGCTCGATGACTGTTGCGTCGAACAGGTTCATCGGTGGCGCGCCGAGGAATGCGGCGACGAACGTCGAACGCGGAGTGTCGTACAGCTCGGTCGGTGTACCGACCTGCTCGATCCTCCCGTTGTTCAGCAGTGCGATCCGTGTCGCCATCGTCATCGCCTCGACCTGGTCGTGGGTGACGTACAGGAACGTCGATCCCAGACGGTGGTGCAGGTCGATGAGCTCGGTGCGGGTAGCGCTGCGCAACGCGGCATCGAGATTCGACAGCGGCTCGTCCATGAGGAAGGCACCTGGGTCGCGAACCATCGCCCGGGCCAGCGCCACCCGCTGACGTTGCCCACCGGAAAGCTGGGCCGGGCGCCGGTCCAGATGGCTTTGCAGGCCGAGCGCCGACGCGACGGTGGTGATCCGTTCCCGGATCTCGTCCTTCGACCGTCTGCGTGCACGCAAGGGGAAGCCGATGTTCTTCGCGACGGTCAGGTGCGGGTACAAAGCATAGCTTTGGAAGACCATCGCAACGTCCCGCTGTCGCGGCGGTGTCCTGGTGATGTCGTTCTCGCCCAATAGGATGCGACCCGACGACGGGCTCTCGAGCCCGGCAATCAGACGCAGCAGCGTCGACTTCCCGCACCCGCTCGGGCCGAGAAGGACCATGAACTCTCCGTCGGCGATGTCCAGGTCGACATCACGCACCACCCGCGCGGTGCCGAACTGTTTCGACACACCTTCGAGTCTTATCCGCGCCACCCGCATCTCCTCGGTTGTTCCGTGTTTCCCGGAGACACCACAGCAGCCGGGGATGACGGTGCGGTGAACACCGCACCCCGAATTCCCGACCCGACCCGCGCCGGGGCGGCGGCATGCAGCGACGATAGGAGGAGTGTGCCCGCGCGATAGGAAACTCCTCAGGCCCTACCTTGCGTGGTCGATGACCTGATCCATCGTTCGCAACGAAAGGGGTTGCAGATCAGCAGCTTTTGATCAGCGTTCCTTCGCCGACTCGGTGAGTTCTGCTCGCAGGTCGAAGCGAGGGGTCGGAGGCGGCAGGTATGAAGAATGCACTTCGTCACAGATTCGCTCACACAGTGCGTGCATCCCACGTGTCGCGCACTGCGGAGCGAGAGCGGCAGGCGCTGCCTTGCGGTGAGTTTGCCCATGTCAGCGGCCCGGCCGGCGGCGTGAACGGCGTCTCGGCCCGGGCGGGAGCCGATGAGGACGCGGCGAACCGGTGACTTCGTTGCGGCTTGACCCCGTCGCCGAGTTCGGCGGAAGATTGTTGAATGTTGAACGATGAAGAGCAGCTCCACGTCACCAGGGTCATCGATCGCCTCGAGACGCGTTACCCGGACATCTCCCGGGAGGCCATCGACGAGGTAGTGCGCTCTGCGCACAGCCACTTTGCGGACCGGAAGGTACGCGACTTCGTGCCCCTGCTCGTCGAGCGGGCTGCCCGCGAGAAGATCCAGGAACTGGTGACGTCGTAGGCGTCGTCGCGCCGGGGTCCCCATCCACGATCGAGATGGCGACCCCGGCGCGCTCCACCGAAACCTGTTCGGGATCTCGTTCAGCTGAGCTTCTGCGGCACACCGTAGGTCATGACGGTGTCGCCGTTCTCCGTCACCGCCATCGCGTACGGCCGGATGGTGACCGGTCCGATAGCTCCGGAGATGGAACCGTGAACGCCCTGCATCCGCACCAGCGCCTCGGGTCCGTCGAACTCCTGGCCCTCGAGCAGCGGGACCGTGGTGATACCGCCCGGCTCCAGGTCGATGTCCAGCTCCTGCGACGGGATGATGTCACCCGCCAGCTCCGCGTTGGTCCCCGCGCTCAGATCCAGCGTGAAGTCGGGGACGAGCCCCAGGTCGATGCCGGTGTCCGACCCGATCGCGAACCCGAGGCCGGGCGAATTGAGGACGATGGTCGCGCCTGCCAGCGCAACCGGGTAGCCGATCTGGTAGCCGACGGTCAGCTGGGTGCCCTCGAACTCCGCGGCGTCGGGACCGCTGATGTTCACTCCGGCATACCCGTTGTGGAAGAACTCGACGCTGGTCGGTACGCCGTCGAGCGGCGGAACGACCTGATACTGCGTGTCGCCCTGCAGGACCTCGATGCGGTTGCCGTCCGCGTCGATGACGGAACTGGCGTTGTCGACACCGGCCGAGGCGGTGCCGTTACCCATCACCATGGCGAGCACTGCGATACCTGCGACCGCCGCCAGGCGGGTGAATTGTCTGTGCCCGGGTCGAGCTGTGCTGATGTTCGTCATGCCGATCCCCATTCAGTTCGTACTGCAACCGATACGAAAAAGCATGCGCAGCGTAACCATTCGGGCCCTCCGATGTCTTTGTGTTGTTCGAGAGTTCACGAGCGTTTCGTGTGGTCCGCCATCCGTTGACCTGGTAGTTCTTGGCACGGTCGCGTTTGCCGCATCGCGCGCGGGGCCTGGTCGCACATGGCATGTGCTGGGATTCGACCACCGAAGGCTCCCGAGAACGTTCACTCAGACGTTCCTGATACGTCGCCTCCGACACTTCTGGGTGACGCCTACGCCGAGGGAGTGTCGCGGCAACCGATCTCGACCCGTCAGGATGCGGCACCTCGACCCCGGGCCGGGCGCCGCCGTAGTACTTCGACTCGGCGATCTCATTGCGATTACCCGGAGTTGAACACACCATGAACACCCAGGTGGAGACTGGTTTGCCGAGTCCATCCCGACGACACTGGAACAGTGAACGCAGAATCTCTCGTTCTTCTCATCGTCGTCGTCACTGCACTCGGTTTCGATTTCACCAACGGTTTCCACGACACCGCGAACGCCATGGCCACGTCGATCGCCACCGGGGCACTCAAATCCCGTGTCGCGGTTACCCTCTCGGCGATCCTGAACCTGGTTGGCGCGTTCCTGTCGGTCGAGGTGGCGGCCACCGTCGCCAAGGGCATCGTCAACCTCGGCGACACGGGCGGGCAGGCGCTGCTGATCATCGTCTTCGCGGGCCTCGTCGGGGGCATCTTGTGGAACCTCGCGACCTGGCTACTCGGCATACCGTCGAGTTCGTCGCACGCCCTGTTCGGCGGGCTCATCGGTGCAACCATCGCAGCCCTGGGGATGGGCGGCGTCGAGTGGTCGGGCGTGATGAGCAAAATCGTCATCCCCGCCGTCCTCGCACCCGTGGTCGCAGCGCTGGTCGCTGCCATCGGCACCTGGCTGATCTACCGCATCACCGCCGGCGTCGAGGAGAATGCCAAAGAGGACGGATTCCGCTGGGGACAGATCGGGTCGGCCTCTCTGGTCTCGCTCGCGCACGGCACCAACGACGCCCAGAAGACGATGGGCATCATCTTTCTGGCGCTGGTGGCGCACGGCACCATCACCGCCGACACCGCGATGCCGTTCTGGGTAAAGCTGTCCTGCGCCCTCGCGATCGCCCTGGGGACCTACCTCGGCGGTTGGCGGATCATCCGGACACTCGGCAAGGGTCTCGTCGAGATCGCGTCGCCCCAGGGCATGGCCGCCGAGTCGTCCTCGGCCGCCATCATCCTCACCTCCAGCCACTTCGGCTTGCCGCTGTCGACGACACAGGTTGCAACCGGGTCGATCCTCGGAACGGGAATCGGCAAGTCCGGGGCGGAGGTCCGGTGGGGCGTCGCCGGACGCATGGCAGTCGCGTGGTTGTTCACCCTTCCCTCCGCCGCTGTGGTCGGGGCCGTGTGCTGGGTGATCGCCGATGCCATCGGCGGACTGCCCGGTGTTCTCGTGGTGTTCGCGCTGCTCCTGGTGGCCGCAGGCGCCATGTACCTGCGCTCGCGGCGGAACCCGATCGACACCTCGAACGTGAACGAGGAGTGGGACGGTGGCCTGACCCCGCCGTCCGAGAAGACGCACACCTCGCATTCGGCTCAGGTCTGAGAGGCAGGCATCGTGAATCTGTTCATGGACACCGTGGACTCGCTCTGGCAGGTCGTGCTCATCGGCCTGCTCTTCGGTGCCGGCCTGCCCGCCGTCTTCGCGCTCGGAATCCGGTTCCTGTCGCTGGGGGTAACGCCATCCACGGACGGAAACGGCGCCGCACGCACACCGACCGCCTGGATCGCCGGGTCGGCATGCTTCGCGGTGATCCTCGTCGCGGTCGTCGCCGGAATCCTCTTCATCATGAAGGACTTTCTCGCCCACGATTTCGGAATCCACATCTTCTGACCCCGGAAAGGACGCGTGCAGTGGTACGGAAACCGATCACCTCAGTTCCGGCGAAGGTCCTGCGATGGGTGCGCGACGGCTACCCGCACGGGGTGCCCCGCGAGGACTACATCGCGTTGTTCGCCGTCCTGCACCGCAGGCTCACCGACACCGAGGTGAGCGAGATCGTCGACGAGTTGTCGGCCCCGGACGGGCATGCCCTCGAGGACGGCAGGATCGACCGCGGGGAGATCGAGGAGGCCATCGCCCGACTGGCGCACGAACATCCCGGTGAGGACGACGTCAAGCGGGTGGCCTCTCGCCTCGCCGCAGGCGGCTGGCCGCTAGCGGCACCGATCGAGGAGAAGCCTCCACTCGTGAAGGCCCTGCCGCCCTTGCTGAGCAACATCATCGAATGGTTGCGCGCCGGCTATCCACAGGGCGTGCCCGAGACCGACTACATCCCCCTGATAGCCCTGCTGCGCCGGCGACTGTCCGACGAGGAGGTCCGCGAGATCACCGCAACACTGGTCGACCAGGGCGACCTCCCGATCGGCAGGCCGGACATCCAGGTGATGATCGCCAAGGTCACCGACGAGAAGCCCCTCGACGCCGATGTCGACCGGGTCCACGCCCACCTCATGGCCGGTGGCTGGGCCATCCCGGACGAGACGCCGATCGACGAGTCGCACTGACCGACCGCCGATCAGCGAGGAGGAGTGGTGTTCCTACGCGGAGACACCGTTGCCGACGACCCGCACGCGCTGGACGAGTCCCTGCTCATCGAGCCTCAACGGCTTCGGCCGTCCTGGCGGGGTTTTCTCACGTCGACGCCCGGACGGTTGTCGGTGCTCGCGGTGGTCCTCGTTGTGGCCGCCCTCGCCGCGGGGACCGTGACTTCGGCGGTCAACGCCGCCCGTCAACAGGAAATCGACGCCTTGCGGACCTACTCGGAACCTCTCGCCGACGCGGCGCAGAACCTCTACAGTTCGCTGTCGATCGCGGACGCCGCCGCGACGACCTCCTTCATCTTCGGCGGGGTCGAACCGGTGGCGGTGCGCGAACGCTACAACCAGGCCGTCGGTGATGCCTCCAATGCGTTGGTGACCGCCTCGAACGGCGTCGATCCCGCGGACGCGGAAGCGCTCGGCCTGCTGTCGGAGGTGTCGAGGCGCTTCGCCGAGTACACCAGTCTGGTCTCCACCGCCCGCGCGAACGATCGCTGGGGAAATCCGATCGGAATCACGTATCTCCGCAACGCTTCGTCGATGATGCAGGGCACCATCCTTCCGCTGGCGCACCGCCTTTGCGCCGAGCAGTGGAAGTCGGTGGCCACCACACAGGCGCGCACAACCAGGCTGCCGGTGGCCGCTTTCGCTGTGACGACCTCCGCTCTCGTCGGGCTCGTGCTCGCGCACGTGTACCTGACCCGCAAGAGCCGACGGCTGTTCAACCCCGGCCTGATCGTGGCCACACTCCTCATGGCGAGCCTCCTGGTCTGGTCGATGACGGCGTTCGGGATGTCCACGTCGGCGGGGGAGCGCGCGAGGACCGCTGGGGCGGAACCACTCAGCGCGATCGCGGCGGCCCGGATCCTGGCGCAACAGGCACGGGCGGATGAGATGCTCGGGGTCTTGCAGCGCGGTTCGGACCCACAATCCGAGGTCGACTTCTCGCGGCATTCCACGGTCCTGTCCGGGATACTCGAACAACACCGGAACTCAGACGCTACCGCGGCGCTCGAGGGCTGGCGGAGCACCCACGAGTTGCTGCAGCAGAAACTCGTGAACGGGGATTATCCGGCGGCGTCGGCCATGGCGGTCGATCCCGGGGCGCTCGCGCCGACCGCCCAGTTCTCCGCACTCGACGAGGCGTTGCAGTCCGCGATCAATCGATTGAGGAGCGAGGAACGCGAGGCCACGACCGAGGCGTATCGCTCGACTTCGCTGTTGACTGTCGGTGCCGTCGTGCTCGGTGTGCTCTCCGGGTTCGCCGTCGGCGGGGGCATCTGGCCCAGACTGAACGAGTACCACTGATGCCTCCGGCGAGGTGAGTGGGATGGTGACGAGTCCCCGCGTCGAGCATGTCCACGGTCGTCGAGCCTCTCGCGTTCGTGGCCTTGTCGGCGTGCTCGTGGCTGTCGGGGCCGTGCTCGCCGGTTGTGCTGCCCCCGAACCCGTCACTCCCGCCGTGACGGGCGACTACACGGAATTGTCCCTGCCGGACGGGACGCAGATCATCCCGCCATCGGGTGCCACCCCCGCAGCGCCGGTGGCGCCGTCCGAGTGCGGGGCGTTGGCAAGCCTGCGTCCGGCGCCATCCGTCCAGGCGGGTGCCGCGCCACCGGGGAGGCTGGTCGCCGACATCCTCGCGCGGGACCGGCTGATCGTCGGCGTCGACCAGAGCACCAACCTGTTCAGCTTCCGTGACCCGAACACCGACACTCTCGAAGGATTCGACGTGGACGTGGCGGGGGAGGTCGCGCACGACCTCCTCGGCGACCCGGCGAAGGTCGAGTTCCGACTCCTCACCCCCGGCGGCCGCTTCGACGCGCTCGAGAAGAATCAGGTCGATATCGTCGCGCAAACCATCACGATCACGTGTCAGCGCGCCGAGCGGGTGGCGTTCTCCACGGTGTACTTCGAGGCGTACCAGCGTGTGCTGGTACCCGACGGGTCGGAAATCTCCGGGCCCGCGGACCTGGCCGGTAAACGGGTGTGCGCCGCCGCCGACACCACCTCACTCGCCACGATTCAGCGGGTCCAGCCGCAGGCCACGATCGTCGCAGTTCCCGACTGGGCCGACTGCCTGATGGTTCTCCAGCAACGGCAGGCCGACGCCGTCAGCACGGACGACTCCATCCTCGCGGGCCTGGCCGCCCAGGACCCGACTCTCCAGATCGTCGGTCCGCCACTGGAAACCGAGCCGTACGGCATAGGCATCAACAAGACCAACACCGCGCTGGTGCGGGTGGTGAACGGCACCCTCGAGCGGATGCGCGCGGACGGAACGTGGATGAGTCTCTACGACCGGTGGTTGACCGTCCTCGGCCCGGTCACCGGCCCGCCCGCACCCTCCTACCGGGACTAGCCGAGGCGCACGGTTCGGGCGATGCCTGCAAATAGTGGGGATTATCCATGATCTCAAATCCCCACTACTGTTATGGTGGGCTTCATGCCTGCATCCACGACGCCCCCGGAGCGCTTGCTGCGAAACCCCACCTTCGTGGTGGCGCAGCTGCATCGGGTGGGACGCGAGGACCTCGAGGCCGTACTGGCGGCCGAGGGACTGAATCTGCGGACGCATTGGATCCTCTGCTGCCTCGAGGAGCCCGGCGAGCTGTCCCAGAAGCAGCTCGCCGATGTTCTGGGCATCGACCGCAGCGACATGGTGCGA
The DNA here is from genome assembly GCF_042738615.1 of Rhodococcus sp. NPDC059968. NCBI lineage: Bacteria > Bacillati > Actinomycetota > Actinomycetes > Mycobacteriales > Nocardiaceae > Rhodococcus > Rhodococcus sp. NPDC059968. The sequence goes on along the minus strand of NZ_JBHWUE010000029.1, from coordinate 10,555 downwards.
CTGCTCGACGACCTCGAGGAACGCGGATTCGTGGCCCGCACCAAGAACGCCAAGGACCGGCGCAAGCACGTGCTGTCGTTGACGACAGCAGGCCGGCACGTCAGGGAGCGTAGCGACGAGTTGGTCGAGAAGGCATTCGATCAGCTCTACGGCAACCTCTCGGCGAAGGAACGCCGGAGCTTGCAGCGCCTGGTCCTGAAGGCGCTGGGCCTACCGAAGAAGTACGCCGCCCCACCCACTTAGCCGGCACAGCCCCCGGTTTCCACGGTGTCCACTGCACCGTTCTCATCCCGGCCCCGCGGATTCCTTCGCGCAAGCCGGAGCCGTTCCACAAGGAGCCCGCACATTGTCTGCCCCCACGCGTCTCGACCCGTTCACCGCCGGTGACCTCGCACCCGTCCCGCGAACCCTCATCGACATCCTCACCGACACCGCCGAGCATCACCCCGACGCCCCCGCGATCGACGACGGTGAAGTCGCACTGAGCTACGCGGAACTGGTCGAACGGATCACCGCGGGCGCCCGCGAGTTGGCTGCCGGTGGTGTCGGGCCGGGCGACCGGGTCGGCATTCGGATGCCGTCGGGTTCGCGGGAGCTGTACCTGGCGATCCTGTCCGTTCTCGCCGCCGGCGCCGCGTACGTCCCGGTCGACGCGGACGACCCGCCCGAGCGGGCCGAGCTCGTGTTCGGCGAGTCCGCGGTCAAGTCGGTCGTCACCGCCGACGGTATCGAAACCTCGGACAGCAGTGCGGTCGAGGTCCGGGCCCCGGAACCGTCGAACGATGCGTGGATCATCTTCACCTCCGGGTCCACCGGCACCCCGAAAGGGGTGGCCGTCACGCACCGAAACGCCGCCGCCTTCGTGGACGCCGAGGCGAGGCTGTTCGTGCGCGACGCCCCGCTCGGTCCGGGCGATCGGGTGCTGGCCGGACTGTCGGTGGCGTTCGACGCCTCCTGCGAAGAGATGTGGTTGGCGTGGCGGCACGGCGCCTGCCTGGTCCCGGCGCCCCGTTCGCTGGTGCGCAGCGGGATGGATCTCGGACCGTGGCTGATCTCGCGGTCGATCACCGTTGTCTCCACGGTCCCGACGCTGGCCGCGCTCTGGCCCGCGGAGGCCCTCGACTCCGTGCGGTTGCTGATCTTCGGCGGCGAGGCCTGCCCGCCCGAGCTTGCTCGGCGGCTCGCGGTCGATGGCCGGGAGGTGTGGAACACCTACGGCCCCACCGAGGCCACCGTGGTCGCCTGCGCCGCACAGATGACCGGGATCGGCCCGGTGCGCATCGGGCTCCCGCTCGACGGGTGGGACCTCGCCGTCGTCGACGCGGGCGGCCGCCGAGTAGCCGACGGCGAGGTCGGGGAACTCGTGATCGGCGGGGTCGGCCTCGCCCGCTACCTGGATCCGGCCAAGGACGCCGAGAAGTACGCGCCGATGCCCTCGCTCGGCTGGGATCGCGCCTACCGCAGCGGCGACCTGGTGCGACTCGACCGCGAGGGACTGTTGTTCCAGGGCCGTGCGGACGACCAGGTCAAGCTGGGCGGGCGGCGCATCGAACTCGGTGAGATCGACGCGGCCCTCCACGCGTTACCCGGAGTCACCGCAGCGGCCGCCACGGTGCGCACGTCCGAAGCCGGCACCGGGATGCTCATCGGATACCTCGCCGCACGGGAGGGATTCGACCTCACCCATGCCCGCGCGCAACTGGCGCAGCAGCTTCCGGCAGCCCTCGTACCCCGGCTGGCACGGGTAGACGAGCTACCCACCCGCACCTCGGGCAAGGTGGACCGCGGTGCGCTGCCGTGGCCACTGCCCGGGTCCCGTGGGCCCGACGCGCAGGCCTCGGGTCTCGACGGAACCGCGGCGTGGATCGCCGGGCTCTGGACCCGAATCCTCGGCGCCGAGATCGGCGGCGAAGACGACGACTTCTTCGCCATCGGCGGGGGCTCGCTGAGCGCCGCCCAGCTGGTCAGCGCCCTGCGCGAACGCTTCCCCGAGGTGACCGTCGCACAACTCTACGACCACCCACGTCTCGGCTCACTGGCCCAGTTCCTCGACGAACTCGCACCCACCGCTTTCGTCGAGCCACGCACTGTCGCGCCGACACCGCGGGCAACCCAATGGGTACAGATCGCGGCGACCGTCCCGCTGACCACCCTCACCGGCCTGCAATGGATCACCTGGCTGGCAATGGCGAACAACGTTCTGGCCTGGGCTTCGCCCGCGCCGTGGGCGCCGACGCTGTCGTGGTGGCCGGTACTGGTGATGTTCCTCGTCTTCATCACCCCGGTCGGCCGGATGGCGATCGCCGCGTCCGGCTCCCGGCTGCTTCTACGGAGGATCGAACCGGGCACCTACCGCCGCGGCGGTCCCGAACACGTCCGTATCTGGGTCGCCGAGCGGCTGATCGAGGCGAGTGGGGCGGCGAACCTGTCCGGCGCCACCTGGATGGTCTACTTCGCTCGGGCGCTCGGCGCGAATATCGGTCGGCGGGTGGACCTGCACACCCTTCCCCCGGTCACCGGAATGATCGAACTCGGCGAGGGCTGCTCGATCGAACCCGAGACAGATCTGTCCGGGTACTGGATCGACGGCGACGTCGTCCACGTCGGATCGATCCGCATCGGAGCCGGGGCGTCGGTCGGTGCCCGCTCGACCCTGTTTCCCGGCGCCCGCATCGGGGCGCACGCGGAGGTGGCCCCGGGGTCCGCGGTCACCGGAAAAGTCACGGCAGGTCAGCGGTGGGCGGGCTCGCCCGCAGTCAAGGTCGGCAAGGCCGTGCACCCCTGGCCGGAGAACCGGCCGCCGCGTGCCTCGAAATGGGTACCCATCTACGGCCTGACCTCCCTCGCGGTAGCGGCGATGCCCCTGCTCGCGCTTGCCGGCGGTCTCGTCCTGCTCGGGTGGTGGATCCGCGACGCCGACGACCTCGGCGCGGCCGTGATGACAGCACTGCCGATGCTCCCAGCCGCGACCATCCTCACCCTCGCCCTGTTCGCGGGCATGACCGTCGTCGCGGTGCGCCTGCTCGGGCTCGGCCTGCGCGAGGGCTATCACCCGGTGCGCAGCCGGATCGGGTGGCAGGCATGGTCCACCGAACGGCTGATGGACTCCGCCCGTACCTTCCTGTTCCCGCTGTACGCCAGCCTGCTGACCCCGCTCTGGTTGCGGCTGCTCGGCGCCAAGGTCGGTAAGAACACCGAAATCTCGACGGCACTGGTCCTCCCGCGATACACCACCGTCGCGGACGGCGCGTTCCTCGCCGACGACACCATGGTCGGAGGCTACGAACTCGGCGGCGGATGGCTGCGCATCGAGCCCGCGAAGATCGGCAAACGTGCGTTCCTCGGCAACTCCGGCATGACCGGACCCGGACGCACCGTGCCGAAGAACGGTCTGGTCGCGGTACTCTCGGCAACCCCGGACAAGAAGGGCAAATCCGGTTCGTCCTGGCTTGGCAGCCCTCCCGTCCGGCTGCGCCGTTCGGCCACCGAAACCGCGACGTCGCGAACTTTCGATCCCCCGACCCGCCTGCGGGTCGCCCGAGCCCTGATCGAAACCTGCCGGCTGATCCCGATGATCATCACGTTCGGGATCGGGCTCGGTGTGCTCGTCGCCCTCGAGGCGCTCACCGGCAGCATCGGATTCGTGTGGGCAGCACTGCTGTCCGGGCTCGTACTCCTCGTCGCCGGTTCCGTTGCCGGCGGCATCGCGGCGGCGGCCAAGTGGATCGTCGTCGGCCGCATCGGCGTCGTCGAACACCCGCTGTGGAGCTCGTTCGTCTGGCGCAACGAGGTGTCCGACGCATTCGTCGAAACGGTCGCCGCACCCTGGTTCGCCCGCGCCGCCACCGGTACCGCCGTGCTGAACCTGTGGCTGCGGGCGATGGGCGCGACCATCGGGCGCGGCGTCTGGTGCGAGACGTACTGGCTGCCCGAAGCAGACCTGGTGACCCTCGGTGAGGGTGCGACCGTGAGCCGCGGCTGTGTGGTGCAGACCCACCTGTTCCACGACCGGATCATGAGCATGGACACCGTCACCCTCGGCGCCGGCGCCACCCTCGGCCCGCACAGCGTGGCATTGCCCGCCTCGGCCATCGGACCGGGCGCCACCGTCGGGCCGGCGTCGCTGGTGATGCGCGGAGACCGCGTGCCCGACTCGACCCGCTGGCAGGGCAACCCCATCGCACCCCAGCCCGAACATGGCCGGTGAGCACCGGCGTCGACCGGGCTGCGCCAATTCGCTACTCGCGCGTAACCACGGATCGGCCCGTATGCTCGGCCTCGTCGTAGGGCTGCGGCGATGGCCTGGATAGCTGCGGAATGTGATGACACCCTGCGACATCACTGAGCGGAACGAGAAGACGCATGTCGATGAACCCTGATCCCAAGAGCGGGCGACGGCGACGGTTTTCGGTCGGAACACGAGTGCGCACCCCGCACTCCCTCGACGCGGAACTTCCGGCCGACCAGTGGCCCCTCGCGTCGGGAGTGATCATCGAGGATTTCGCCGACTCGGGTGGCCTCAGCCCGAAGGCCTACGGACGCGATTGGGCCTTCTCCCGGCGGTGGGCGATCGCCCTCGACGACGGCAATCTGATCTTCCGCGACAGCGAAGACCTCGACGACGAAGAGCCCGACACCGAACCCGTGTGAACAGGTGCGGGACTCCGGCGGGTGACGGAGTAGCTGGGATGTGCAGAACGCAAACGTCGTGGTGAGGGCGCCCGCTAGGTGTCGTCAGTGAGCGATCTGATGGCAGCGCGTTCGACGAGCAACGGAACGAAGTCGCGTACCGGTCGTCCGTCGAACCGGTGGTGTGCGGTGTCGATCGCCTGATCGATCACGCCGGAATCGATGGTCGGAAACCGCCGCGCCAGGCGTTGTCGTACCACGCCGATGTGCTGCTCTTCGGTGGTGGAGTTCATCTTCGAATTGTCGTCCCCACGGTGGCGTGAATGCACTGTTTACTCGGGTGCATCTGCGAGCGGTATTCACCGGTTGTTCACCTAGGCTGGGGAAGGGTACTCGCACTGGATTCGGGTCGATTCGACCGCCGACGTACAACGTCGAAATGTGGTGAGGTGTCATGGGAACCCTGCTCGAGGCGCAGCGTGAGCGAGAAGACAAGTACGACGTGGATCTCGACTTCGCGGTCCCGGATCTCGCGAAGGCGCTACCCGCCGACGGCCGCATCGAGCAGGCCACGGTCGAGCTGGACAGCGTCTACTACGACACCGCCGACCAGGACCTGTTCCGTCACCACGTGACGCTGCGCCGACGGTCCGGGGGTGCCGACGCCGGCTGGCATCTGAAGGTGCCCGCAGACAAGGCCCGCACCGAGCTCCGGCTTCCGCCCGATGACGGTGACAGCGTCCCTGCGGAGTTCGCGGATCTCATCGCGGGTGTCGCCCTCGGCAAACCTCTACATCCGGTGGCGATGATCTCGACCGTGCGGAGCGCACACCGCCTCTACGACAAGCAGGGCATCCTGCTCGCCGAGGTGGCCGACGATCGGGTTGAGGCGACCGCGGTCGGGGAGAGCGCCCGGGCCAGCCAGTGGCGCGAGGTCGAGGTCGAGGTCGGCGAGGGCGGCGACGAGAAATTGCTGAAGCGGATCGGCAAACGCCTCACCCGCGGCGCCGCGCACCCCGCCGGGCGGGGATCGAAACTCGAGCGGGCGCTGTCAACCGATTCCGACCCGTCCCGCACTCCCGACGAGGGCGGCGACGCGCGGGCTGTGCTGCTCGCATATGTGGATGCACAGATCCAGGCGATCGTCGCCGGCGACGTGGCACTGCGCCGTGGACACGACCCGGTCCATCCCACTCGTGTCGGCATCCGGCGACTGCGCAGCACCCTGCGCGTCTACGGCACCTTGTTCGACCCGACGTCGCGGGACTGGCTCGATGCAGAGTTGTCCTGGTACGCGGGACTGCTCGGTGAGGTTCGGGACCGGCAGGTGCAACGCGAGAGGTTCGCTGCCGCGGTCGCCGCCCTCCCGACGGAATTGGTGCTGGGACCGGTGGCCGCCCGGATCGAGAACGATCTACTCGGCGAGCAACTTCATCACCGCGCCGCGGTGATGGAGGCCTTGAGCGGGGACCGCTACCGGAAGTTGCTCACCGCTCTGACCTCCTGGCGCATCAGTCCACCGTTGACCGAGGCGGTCACCGAACCTCGGTCGATCGAGCGAGGATCGCGGCGGGCGGAACGGAAGGCCGTCACGAGGGTGACCGCTGCCGCGGCCGGTACCGATGACGACGCGCTGCACCGTGCCCGTAAGGCTGCCAAACGCGCCCGTTACGCCGCCGAGCTCGCGGCCCCTGTCCTCGGCAAGAAGCCTGCCAAGAAGAAGGTCGCCAAATTCAAGAAACTGCAGGAAGTGCTCGGCGAACACCAGGACAGCGTCGTCGCCGCCGGGATCCTGCGCACCCTCGGCGCCCGCGCCGGCACCACCCCGGGCGAGAACGGTTTCACCTTCGGCCTGCTCTACGGCCTCGAACAACAAGCCGCGCAACACGCCCGCACCCAGGCAACCGAGCTGGCGACCTGACCCGGATCGTGCCGGATCGTCGCGGGATGGGCACACGCCGTCGCCGTATGGAAACCCGTGGTCGGCCGCCTGTTCATTCGGGCAGTCGGTGGGTACTCCCGGTCGGACAGGATCGGCGTCGTCGTCGATCTCGAGCAATGGCGAAGTGGGGTGCAAGGCGATGAATCTGGTGAGCGGTACGGCACGGATGGCGGCCGGAGCGGGTGAGGCCGCGACAGCCACCCTCGGCGCGATCGGCGGAGCCGCGGTCGGCGGTCTGGTCGGCAGCGTGAAGGGGGCGGCCGTCGGGGTTCAGGAGGGTGCCCGGCGCGGAAGTCATTCGACGCCCGCAGCCGTGTTGACCATGGGCGCGGTCGCGTTGACCGGTGTGGTGCAGTGGCCGATCGTGGCCGCGGTCGGTGGGACGGCGCTGGTGCTCGACCAGTTCAAGCCGGGTACCCCGAAGCCGGACGAATCCGGGACCGGCGAGAAGGCGACCGGCGAGAAGGCGACCGGAGCAGGGGCGGCACCGCGGCGCCGAGCACCGACGAAGACGCCGGCTGCGCCTACGCCGTGACGGTCGGCGGACGCATTCGGTATGCGCCCGCCTTCTTCGGAAAAAGATATGCACCGACGAGCACCTCGGCCGTGGTTCTCGCCGGTGCCGAGTGCGGCGTCTAGGTGTTGTCCGCCGTCGTCGGGGTGGCGTTGCGGGCTTCGATGGCGTCGACCGTCTTGTCGAACTCCCTTCCCAGCACGCGTGTGCCGAAGGCGCCGAGCACGGCCCCGAGCGCTCGTCCTTTGAGATTCTTGCCGTCGCGGACCACGACGGCGTCGATGTCGGTGGTCCCGTCGGGCATCGGGGTGAGGGTGTAGGTGTGGCCGGACTTCCCGCCCCACAGGTTGGAGTCGGTTGTCGTCATGACGATGCGGCGGGGATCGGTCCAGTCGTACTGCAGGCGTTCCCAGACACTGCCCGAGCCCTCGGTGACGTCGGCGTGGTCGGTGCCGAGTTCGTGCACTTGGAGGTAGTCGTCGGCGCTGTTGCCGAACAGCGCCTCGCGGCCGGGCCCGAAGTCGGTGAGCGCGTCGAGGACCTGTTCGGGTGTTGCGGTGGTGGTCTGATGGAGGTGGATCGTGGACATGGCGTTCTCCTCTGATACTTGAAATCTGTTGACACGTTGGGTCTGTGTTGGGTGTGCGGGGTCCGTGTTGGGTGTGCGGGGTCCGTGTTGGGTGTGCGGACCTCCTTGGGTGCGGGCTACCTGTTGACCGCTGCGAGGGACAGCGTCCAGAGTCGTTGCGCCGATTCAGGGTCGAGGGCGTAGTCGGCGACTCCGACTCGCTCGGGTCCGCCCGCGTAACGGACGGCTTGGTTGCTGTCTTCGAAATAGCGTCCGCCGACGTCGCGGAGGAGGGGTGAGGTTGCGACGAACACGGATGTCGCCGCTCCCTGCTGGGGTGACTTGTACTCGGCGGTGGGGTCGGCGCGCAGGGTGTTGTACACGCTCTCGGGCAGGTGTCGGGTCAGGTTGGTCCAGATGCCGCCGGGGTGCAGCGCGTTTGCCGTGATTCCGTCGTGTGCCCAGCGGCGGGTTGCCTCGACTGCGAACAGCACGTTCGCGGTTTTGGATTGCCCGTATGCAAGCCACGGGTCGTACTCGCGGTTGTCGAAGTTGATGTCGTCGAAGACGATGTCGGAGCTCAGGTGTCCGCGGGAGCTCAGCGACACGATTCGCGCCGGACATCGTTCGGCCGAGCGGAGTAGCCATGATTCCGGCGTTGTTGACGAGCACGTCGAGGGGCGTGCTGCCCCACTGGTCGGCGAAGCGGTGAACTGAACTGAGATCGGCGAGATCGAGCGTGCGAACTGCGACACGCTGCTGACCGAGGGCGGTGTTGATGTCGTCGGCGACGATACGGCCGGCGTCCGGGTTTCGGACGGCGATGGTGACGTCTGCGCCGGCACTGGCGAGCGCGCGAGCGGTCTCGATGCCGATGCCGGACGAGGCACCCGTGACTATGATGCGCTTGCCGCGCAAGTCGATTCCTTCGAGGACCTCGATGGCGGTCGAGGTCGCGTCGAAGGGACTGGTGATCCGGTCCTGTGTCATTGGCGTTGTCCGTGTTCGGCGGCTGGTGCGAGGGTTCGGCTCGCCCGGCTCTACATCTGGGTGCTGCTGTTCAAGCCGACCAGGATCTGGTCGAGCACGGTGGTTTCGGCGCGGCGGTCCTGCCGCTGGTCACGCTGGCGGTCGTGCTGGCGTTCCTGCTGCATGTCGTTGTCGCGGTCGAGCGGACTGTCGTGGGTGACTGCGGAGGCGACGGGCTGCACGGCGTTCGGTTGTGCGGTGGTGGCGTTGGCGGCGCCGACCGGGATAAGGCCGAGTGCGGCGGTCGCGGCGGCGACGGCGGCCAGTCGCTTCCAGGAGGAGGTGCTGGCGGCGGAGTGTGTGATCGGGTGGAGCTGTGTGGTGCTCATGGTCGTGGGTCTTCCTGATCCGAGTGCCGCTGGCCCAGCGTCTGCGGCTACTCGAATGGTGTCCATGAGGGCCGGGAACGTTACGCCGGCCAGACCCCGGAATGCTGTGACGTGCGTCACTACCGAAACGAGGCTTCAATCCGCGGCCGGACGCGCGCCGAGCCCCGGGGACGTTGGATGCAGATGCCGCCCAACCAGCAGCTCAGGCGACACCTGCACTCCACCCCTCGCGTGAACCGACTCGTGTGCCTGAGACGTCCGCGTCGTCATGTGACCACCATGACGGCCCAGACGTTACCAGAAAACGGGCCAATTGGTTTGTTTCATTTCTCGGGCCGATCACGACGAAGCCTGCGGCGATGCCTCCACCCAGGTTGATGCGACGCGTCATGGCTTCTCGGACGACCTCGGATGCGGCGCCTCCAGTAGTAGCACCGATTGAACACAGCTTCCAAAACAATTGTCGATCAATCGATTTGCGGTTGGCCGCAGGAACAGGATGCAGGGGTGGTCCGGCGACCACAGTGTTGTGGATGGTCCCGATTCCTTCCACGGTCATGGTGACGGTGTCACCGATGCGCAGCGGTGGTGGTTGTCGATCCCGTGCCACCCCCACAGTTCGGCGAGGCAGCCACCACCGCAGGTTCCGGAGCCGAGCACGTCACCGGGGCGTACCCAGGTCCCTCGCCTGGCGTAGGAGATCAACTCGGCGAAGGTCCACGCCATGTTCGCCAGGATGTCGCCACCGATGCGGGTGTCGTTGACGAAGACTTCCATGGCGAGGTCGAAGCGACCATCTACCTCGCAGTCGAGGAACTCATCCACGGTGACCAGCACGGGCCCGAGGATGGTGGCGGTGACTTTGCCTTTAGCGGGTCCGAGGCCCCCGCATCTCACGACCTGCAGGTCGCGGGCCGACCAATCGTTGAGGATGGTTGAACCCGGCGACATGATCGAAGGCCTCGTCCACGGACAGTTTGTAGCCGGCTTCGCCGATCACGACCGCGACTTCCAGCTCGAAGTCGAGCACCTCGCAGCCCGGCGGCATCGGAACCGTTGCGCCCGATCCGATCACGCGTCGGGTTTGGTGAAGTAGAAGGCGGGCGCGTCGTACCAGTCCTTCGGCACCTCGCCGGCCCCGGTGACCGCGCGCAGCGCGCCTGCTGTGTGCTGTTCGAAGGTGATGAAGTCACGGATGCTGCCGACCGGAACCGGCACCGCCAGTTCGGTGGTCGAATCCCAGGGCAGCCGCCGACCGGTCGACACCCCGCTCGGGTTGCCGGCCGCGAGCACGTCGAAGACGTCGGCGGACTCCGATTTCGCGCGCCCATCACATCGGACATTTCCGCACAGACCTCATCCGGTGCAGCGCCTTTGCGTCGCCCACACCGGCCGACCCGCCGAGGACTAACTTAGCCTGGATCCGTGGAGACTACGCCGGCCGTAACAGGGTGCGAATGACGAAAGCGCCTCCCGTAGTGAGACAATCAAGATTCTCACATCACGATTGTCCACATACGGAAAGGCACTTTCAGTGCAATCAT
>NZ_JBHWUE010000028.1:0-107324 GCF_042738615.1 Rhodococcus sp. NPDC059968 | reverse complement strand
ATCAGACAACCGCTGATCACTGCTCGGCTTCACCCATCCCACACGTGGCACGGGCTCGAGAATAACAGCCGTGTGATTCTAAGTAAACGGTATTGGGGCTAGTGGTCTGTTTTGGCCATTGGTGTGAGTGTATGTGCATGCGGGACACGGGTATTCCGTCAGAAGATTGCAATCCAGTGCCGGTGGTAGCGTCGCGCAGGCTGGAGGGGTGCGGCCCGATTCACCGGGCATCACCCACGAAAGGCACGGAAGGTGCAACAAATGGTTCAACAGCAACGGGCGGCGGTGACCCGAGCGCAGATCGTCCGCGGAGCAGCGGAAATGTTCGACAAGTCCGGGTTCGAGGGAGCCAGTCTCGTCGAGATCGTCGAAGCGGCCGGAATGACGAAGGGTGCCCTGTACTTTCATTTCAATTCCAAGGAGGAGTTGGCCCGGCACATCATCGCCGAGCAACACCGGATCTCCATCGCGACGGTGCAGGCCATCGCCGAACAGGAAGCGTCGGCGATCGAGCAGATCGTGATGCTCTGCCACGAGATGGCCCGGCAGATCGTGCAGGACCCGATCGTGCGGGCCGGCATCCGGATCACCCTCGAGCTCAGCGCCGACGACCGGGGCCCCGCCGGCCCCTACCTGGACTGGATCACCGCCTGCCAGACCCTGGCGACCCGTGCCGTCGTCGAGGGCGACCTCCTCACGAGTATTGATCCGCCGTCTTTCGCGCGGTTCGTCATCGGCGCGTTCACCGGAGTGCAGACCGTGTCCCAGGTCCTTGCCCACCGCACGGATCTCGAGCAGCGGGTCGACCAGATGTGGATGTTCCTGCTACCCGGGATCATGCCCGCCACGCGGCATCACGGCATGACGCGGATCCGGGCCGCCCGCACCAACGTCCCCGTCACAGGATCGTCCGACCACCAGGACCAGCCCGCTACGACGAACTGAGACGGACCGGATTGTCTCCGGCTCGGGTGCAGACGGTGAACGCTCGCCCGGCGATGGTCGCTCCCGGCCACATCGGTTTGATTCCGGTCGGGCAGCCGAAGCGGTCCTGGGCGTCACCGATGGTGGCGGTGGGGATACGGGCGAACGCTGCGACGAGCTGGTCGGGTTGCACCACGACACCTCTTTCGGATGGTTTCCACGGGGCTCGGGGTCATGCCGAATCTCACTCCTCGACGAGGGGTGCGGTCCGTAGGGGTGTGAACACCCCGGTGGCGGTCGCGACCAGGGTGTCGTCGACGGTGAGGTCGGTTCGCATGAACAGCAGCGACCGGGTCCCGGGTGCGGTGTGGGGGCGGGCGCGCAGGATGTCGCCGACGTGGATGGGAGCGACGAAGTGCACGTCGAGGTGCACCGTTGCCGTGGTGGGGGCGCCGCTGTGCGCGCGGGCCGCGATGCCGAGTGCGCGGTCGGCGAACGTCATCACCAGCCCGCCTTGCACGATCCCTCGCCGGTTGCGGTGCTTGTCCTGGCACACGACCGCGACCTCGGTGTGTTCGCCGTCGGTGCGGGTGTAGAAGGGGCAGACCAGGGCGATGAAACCGTCGTCGATCACCTCGGTCCATCCGTCCTCGGGTGACAGCGCCGTCGCACCGTAGCCGGTGGTCACTTGATGGCGGTGGCGTTGGCGGGTGAGCCGACACCGCCGGTGAGGTTGAGGGGTTTGACGGTCAGCAGGCATTCGTAGCGGCGGTCGCGGGCGCAGTCCTCGCCGAGTTCGTCGAGTTTCCACAGCTCGCCGATGGGCAGGCCGAGCAGGGCGATGAGCTCCTGGTGCATCATGCCGTGGTCGGTGTCGGCTCCGAACGGCGAATCAGCTACTGCGGGCAGGCGTTCGAGTGCGAAGGTGTCCGAGGCGGCGAGGGCGACCTGATGGTCGGCGAACCAGTCGATCGCGGCCTGCGACTGGGCGAGGCCGGTGCAGGTCTTGCTGGTGTGGATCTGCGCGCGTTCGTCGGCGGTGGCCTCGTCGAGGAACCACTGAGCCCAGCCGGTGCGGATCAGCAGCAGATCACCGGTGCGTAGCTGCACGTCCTGCGCGGCCAAGGTGTCGTCGAGTTCGCTGATGTCGAGGGCTTCGCCGCCGGCATGATCGATCGGTTTCCCGAGGTGGGTGCGGTGGCGGCCGATGTCGATGAGGATGCCGCGGCCCACGATCGGGTGCTGGGACCAGTGGTTGATGCCGAGGGCCGGATTGCCGGCGACAATGGCGGCGTCGGGGGTGCCGTTGTAGAAGCCGTGCTCGGCGTGGCGGCGGTGCCGCAACCCGTCGAGGTGGCTGGCGGCCTGCGGCCAGAATCCGTCCAGGTAGTCGTCGCGGTGGTCGCGGTGCCGGGACACCAGATGATGTTCGGGGGCGCTGCGCAGCGTCGCCAGGGACGGCACGAACGCGTCGAGGGGGTAGTCGAGGCCGAAGACAGCTCCCCGCTGGACCAGGGTGGCGGCGTCGCGCACGTGGTCGGGGCCGGCGTAGTTGGCCATTCCCCGGTCGGGCGTGGTCTGGAACTGTCCCCAGGTCGAGCGCGTCGGCGCGGTCGCTGTGCCGGTGGTGGGGTTATCGATCGGCATGGGTGGTGTCCTCGACGGCGCGGGCCGGGTGGCCGGTGTAGGTGGGCAGCAGGGTGCGGGGGATCGGTCCCTTGTTGCGGCCGCCCTGCTGGGTCTGTTCCCAGCCGTGGGCGAGGATGCCGACCGAGCGGGACAGGACGAACAGTCCGCGGCCGAGGGGCGGGGGGAAGCCGAGTTCGGCGTAGACCACGGCGGTGGCGCCGTCGATGTTCATCGGGACCGGTCGGGTCCGTCCGGCGGCGAGGGATTGCTCGAGGGCGAGGGCGGCGTGCAGGTATTGGCCGGACACCGCGCCGTCGTCGCGGGCCGTGGCGACCAGCGAGAGCAGTGGGTCGCGGCGCGGATCGCGGGGGTGGAATCGGTGCCCGAATCCGGGCACATACCTTTTGGCGGAACGGTATTCGGCCACGATGCGGTCGGCGACGGGGCGCAGTTCGGTGGGGTCGGTGGCCTGCTCGACGATGTCGGCGAGCACGCTCATGCATTGCTCACCGGCGCCGCCGTGGACGTCGCCGAGCATTCCGACGCCGGTGGCCATCACGTTGTTGAGGCCGACCCCGCAGGTGGCGGCCATGCGGGAGGCCGCGATCGAGGGTGCCTGCGGGCCGTGGTCGACGGCAGCGACCAGGGCGGCGTCGAGGAGTCGTTCCTGCCAGGGGGTGGGGCGCTGCCCGCGGATCATCAGCCAGACCATGCCGGCGTAGGAGGTGGTCGGGATCAGGTCCTCGATGGCGTAGCCGCGGTAGCGGATGACGCCGGGTGAGATGTCGCTGATCTCGGTGCGCCACCAGCCGGTGACGTCGTCGATGGTGGTCTCGGCCGCGCCGGGGACCGGGCGGCGTGCGGTGGTGGTCATACCGCGCCTTCCGTGTGCAGTTCGGTGATCTCGGCGGCGGTGAAGCCGAGATCGGTGAGCAGTTCGTCGGTGTGTTCGCTCAGCGTCGGGGGCGCCGACGCCGGGGCCAGCGGGCGGCCGTTGACGTGGAAGCCGGTGCCGAGGACGCTGACCGTGCGATCGGGCAGGTCGACCTGGTGGACCAGTTCGCGTTGAGTGATTTGTTCGAGGTCGAGGGATTCGGTGACGTCGAGGACCAGTCCGGCGGGTACCCCTGCCTCGTTGAGCAGCGGCTCCCACTCGCGGGCGGACTTGGCCGCGAGGGCGGCCTCGATCTCGACGCGCAGTTCGGAGCGCCGGTTCTTGCGGTCGTCGCGCAGCGCGAACCGGGGGTCGTCGATGAGGTCTTCGCGGCCGATCAGCTTGCACAGGATCTCGAATTGTTCCTGCTTGTTGGCCGCGATGTTGAGGGCACCGGATCCGGTCTGGAAGGTCGCCGACGGTGCGCCGGTGGGGTTTTCGTTGCCGTTCGCGCTGGGTTGCCGTCCGGCGATGAGGTAGTCCGAGACCACCCAGCCCAGCGCGGTCAGTGAACTCTCGAGCATCGACACATCGAGGTAGACGCCCTCGCCGGTCCGGGCCCGGGACGCGAGAGCGCCGTTGATGGCCATGGCGGCGGTCATTCCGCCGAGGGTGTCGCACACGGGGAATCCGACGCGCAATGGTGCGGTGTCGGGGGTGCCGGTGACCGCGCTCATCCCGGACAGACCCTGGATGATCTGGTCGTACGCCGGGCGCTCGCGCATCGGCCCGGTCTGCCCGAAACCGGAGATCGCGCAGTACACCAGCCGGGGGTTCATCGCGTGCAGCTCGTCCCAGGAGTAGCCGAGGCGGGCGAGGACTCCGGGGCGGAAGTTCTCGACGAGGACGTCGGCGCCGGCGATCAACCGGTCGAACACGTTCCGGCCGGCCTCACTTTTGAGGTTGACCGTGATCGAGCGCTTACCGGCGTTCTGGGCCACGAAGGACGCGCCGAACTTCTGGCTCGACAGCGCGGTGTCGGCACCGAGCTGTCGAGCCAGGTCGCCGCTGCCGGGTACTTCGACCTTGATGACGTCGGCACCCATCAGCGACAGCTGGTAGCTCGCGTACGGGCCGGCGAGGACGTTGGTGAGATCCAAGACTCGGATTCCGTCGAGCAGCTTCATCGGAAGATCCTTTCCGTGGGGCGAATCCCACCAAACAAAAGGTGTCGTTGTGTGACGTGCCTAACCCTACCATCTGAACCATCTAGCGGTCTATCTGCACCGCCTGATGGTTTCTGTTGTCAACCGGAGAGCATCCCTGGAGATCGGTTTCTCCGAACCGTAGGGTGGTACATCGGAAGAATCGCTGAGCAGGGAGGATCAGAGGTGACTGCGGTACCTATGGATTCAGCAGAGAAGCCGGCCGTCGCCGACTCGGGTGTCCGCAGCGTCACCCGGGTGATAGACCTGCTCGAGTTGTTCGATGCCACGCACCCGACCCGCAGCCTCAAAGAACTCGTCGAGGGGACGAAACTGCCGAAAACCACTGTCGTGCGCCTGGTAGCGACGATGTGTGCGCGCAGCGTGCTGACAAGCCGCGCGGACGGGTCCTACAGCCTCGGCCCGGAGATGCTGCGCTGGGTGCGCCTGGCGGGCAAGACCTGGGCGCCGCCGGAAGAAGTTGTCGACATCATGCGCCAGCTCAGCGCCGACACCGGCGAGACGGTGAACCTGTACATCCGGCAGGGCCTGTCCCGGGTCGTGGTCGCGCAGTGCGAGAGCACCGCGACCGTACGAAGCGTCATCCCGCTCGGAGTGCCGTACCCGCTGTGGGCCGGCGCCGCCGGCAAGATTTTGCTGCTGGCCGCCCCCGAACTGATCGACGACGTGGCCGCGGACTCCCCGCACGGCCCCGAATTCGCCGACCAGTTGCGAGAGAAGGTCGAGACCGGGCGCGAACGCGGCTACCAACTGGTGCACGGCGAGCGGGAGCTCGGCTCCTCCGGGCTGTCCTTCCCGCTCATCGACTCCCACGGCACGGTCGTGGCCGCGTTGACCCTGGGCGGTCCCACCGGCCGGTTCACCGACGACCGGACACCCCGCTACATCGAATGCACCCGGGCTGCGGCAGAGGAGATTTCGGCCATCGGCCTGCCCGGCCTGGACTGAACCCCAACTGGTGTGCTGCCCGGCCACGCGGGACTGGGCGGGCAGCACGCCGCTTTCTGCGGGTGCGCTCGCGGGGGTGGTGGATATTGCTCTTCCCCTGGCGCACCGAGAAATGCCGGTATCTCGACCGGGGTACGGGCGGTCGAGATGCCGGCACTGATCGCGCTCTCCACTCGGACAACAACGGCCGAGGGAAAGGCCTTCTCCTACCTCACGTGCGGGCGTCGATTCGGCGCGCTAGCTTCGAGAGCCCGACGTTCATCAGCAGGTAGATGATCGCGATCAAGACATAGACCGGGATGGCGTACTGTCCGCCGAGGTATTCCACTGCGACCCGGCCGCTGCGCAGCAGTTCGGTGTAGCCGATGACGAAGCCGAGGGAGGTTTCCTTCACGATCGTCACGACCTGGCTGATCAGGGCGGGCAGCATGATCCGGATGCCCTGCGGCAGCAGGATGATGCGGAAGATCTGGGTCTTGCGCATGCCGATCGCGGCCGCCGCTTCGGCCTGACCGCGGGGCAACGACGCGATCCCGGCGCGGAAGATCTCGCTCATCACCGCGCTGTTGTAGAGCGAGATGCCAAGGGCCAACGCCCAGAACGACGGGACGACGATCCCGAATTGGGGTGCGCCGAGGAAGATGAAGAAGATCAGCACCAGCAGCGGCAGCCCGCGGAATATCTCCACCCATACCCGCACGATGCCGCGCAGAATCATGTTGTCGGACATCCGCATTGCCGCGAGGATCATGCCGAACACCACCGAGAGCACGATGGAGACGATCGCGCAGGAGATGGTGGCGAGCAGGCCCTTGAGGACGCTGCGCATCAGGTCCCGGTCGAGCAGCACCGACCACAGGTCGGGGCTGAGCTGACCGTGGGAGCCGAGCTGGTAGAGCCCCACGGCCGCGGTGATCGCGACCACGACGGCACCGACCCAGGTGGCGTTGCGGACTTTGCGTTGGCCTTGCGGGCCGAGGACGTCGTACATGGGGGTGGTCGGTTTCGTCGCAGTCGCTGTCGTTGTCATCGGGCCACCGCGACTTTCTTCTCGACGATGTTGGCGATGGTCCCGGCGGGGATGGTGATCACCAAATACAGGATGCTGGTGGCCGCGAGAATCCACAGCACCGCCTGACTCTCCTCGGCGATCACGCCTTCGGCGCGGGTGAGCAGTTCCGCGACACCGAACGCGCTGGCGATCGCCGAACTCTTGGTCAGTGCGATGAACACGTTGATCAGCGGGGGCACGACGCTGCGGAACGCCTGCGGGAGCACGATGTAGCGCAATGAGCCGCCGAAGGTGAGACCGATGGAGCGGCCGGCTTCGAACTGCCCGACCGGGATCGCGTTGATACCCGAGCGGACGGCCTCGCAGAAGAAGGCGGAGTAGTAGATCGCCAGGGCGGCGACGGCCGCCCAGAAGAACGGGATCTTGATGCCGAGCTGCGGGAACGCGAACAGGGTCATGAAGTAGATGACGGCGGTGGGGACGTTACGGAACGTCTCGACGTACCCGGAGCCGATCGATTGCAGGAGTGGGATCGGGGAGACACGGAACGACGCGAGGATCGTTCCGCCGATCAGCGCCAGGACCGTGGAGACGCCGATCAGCGCGAGCGTGACCGCGAAACCCTCCATCAGGGCGCCGAAATGGTCGACTACGGTGTGCATGGGATGTCCTCGAAGTGAGACGAAAAGATCTAGGTGCAGGGCTGCAGTTCCGGCATGACCGGCTGCTGCTTGGTGTAACGGCCCAGGCTGTCGGCCCAGGCTTCCTCGGCGGAGCCGTCGCGGTAGTAATCGGTGATCGCGCCGTTGAGGAACTCGCAGAACGCGACATCGCCCTTGGCGATACCCACCCCCCACGACTCGACGGCGAAGGGCTTGTTGATCAGCTCGATGTCCTTTTGATCCTTGCTGACGTACCCGGCGCCGATCGGTCCCTGGGTGGCGAGCGCGTCGACCGACCCGTTCTTGAGGGCATCGATGCACTTGGACGAGACGTCGAACTCGATCAGGTTCGTCTGCGGGAAGTTCTTGCGCAGCGACGCCGACACCGCCCCACCGAGGGTCGAGCACACCGTCACCCCGGCAGGGGTCTGCGGGTCGGTGATGTTCTTCGGGTTCCCCTTCACAGTCACCAGGTCGTTGTTGATGTCGAGGTAGGGGCCGCCGAAGCTGATCACCTGACGTCGCTTGTCGTTGATCGACAGCGTCGCGACGACGACGTCGACCTTGTCCTGCTGCAGCAGCTGCTCGCGGCTGGCGGAGTTGGCCTCCGTCCACTCGATCCGGTCGGCGGGCACACCGAGTTTGCCGGCGATGTACCGGACCAGATCGATCTCGTATCCCTCCTGCTCGCCGCGCAGGTTGCGCGCCGACAGCCCCGGATGATCGAACCGGGTTCCCACCCGCAACACACCCTCACGAGCGATCTTCTCCATCGTCGTGCCGGGTGCGAACTGGGGTGACTGAGCAACCGCCGGGGTGATGCCCGTGGTCACGGTCGAGCGAGTGCCGAACAGAGCGATACCGGCGATGGCGAACACGGCCACCAGCGGCACGATCGCCTTACGGGAAAACCTCATGACAGACAACCTTTTTCGTGTCGACGGTGCGGCGGTCAGTGCAGGACCTTCGACAGGAAGTCCTTGGCGCGCTCGGTCTGGGGATTGGCGAAGAATGCGTGCGGATCGGCCTCCTCGACGATGCGTCCGGCGTCCATGAAGATCACCCGGTTCGCTGCCGACTTCGCGAAGGCCATCTCGTGGGTGACCACGACCATCGTCATACCGGTCTCGGCGAGCTCCTTCATCACCTCGAGGACCTCGTTGACCATCTCCGGGTCCAGGGCGGACGTCGGCTCATCGAAGAGCAGCACCTTCGGCTTCATCGCCAGGGCACGCGCGATCGCCGCGCGCTGCTGCTGTCCGCCGGAGAGCTGGGCCGGCATCTTCTCGGCCTGATTACCCACACCGACTCGGTCAAGGAGCTTGCGGGCGGTGGCCTCGGCCTCCTTCTTCCCGAGTCCGAGAACCTTGGTCGGCCCGAGCATGACGTTCTGCAGGATTGTCATGTGCGAGAACAGGTTGAACGACTGGAACACCATCCCGACCTCGGCGCGTAACCGCGCCAGTTGCTTGCCTTCCTGAGGCAGCTCGACACCGTCGAGCAGGATCCGACCCGAGCTGATCGGCTCGAGACGGTTGATCGTGCGACACAAGGTCGACTTTCCCGACCCGGACGGGCCGATCACCACCAACACCTCGCCGACAGTGATGTCGAGGTCGACATCAGTGAGCACGTGATGGGTGCCGAAGTACTTGTTCACACCCTCCATGCGCACCAGCACCGGCGCGTCGAAGGACGCCGACGTGGGCGACGGTTGATCGATAGTCGAGTGCATGATGCTCCTCCGTAAAAAAGCCCGACAGGTCATGTCTGTGACGGACCCTCACCAGGCTCGGCAGGGAGTGATCCAGGTCATGTTCCGATACACGAAGCTAGCACACAAACCGTCAGGCGGTCCATATAAATCATCTAGTGGATCGTCCAGTTGGCCTCACACTACCGATCGAGGGAACTGCAGCATGAGCTCCCTCGAAAGTCGCCTGCAGATCACAAAGTGCGTCCACCTGGCATTTTGCTCCGAGAGGTGGCGGAACTGGTTTTGTTCAGTTCGGGTCGAACTCGGAGCTGCGCGTTCCGGCCGAGGGTCTACGCTGCCGACGACGCGAAGGAGAAGTTCGTTCGGAACTTCGCCTCCGCGTGGACAACGTGATGAAACTCGATCGGCTCGATCTCCCCGATTTCTCGTGCCCCTGGTGCGGCACCCCGCGAGCTCGCCTTCCGTGTGGTGCCGCACCCGGCCGCAGGGTTTCGCAACCGTCACAGTGAGTCGAAGAGGGCTTCCCGCGGGCACAGTTGCGCTCAGATTGTCAAGTGGTCTGGTTGTGCAGCAGCACTTTCGGCACATGTCGCCGCGTGCCAGCGGTAGTTCCCCTCTCTTTGGTGGTGAAGCGAGAGGACCACCCGAACAATCTCAGCGCGTCACCGCCGTAGGGGCCCAGATGCCCGAGCCAGTCCTGAGATTGGGCGTATCCGCGAAGCCACCGCGTCTCAGACTGAGATCCGACTTGCACGGAGACGACGTACGCTCGTCTACGTAACCGGTGGAGAACAGGGCGATGACCAACGATGACCACCAAGGACCTGCAGAGGGCACGGGACCGTTTTCTCGTCGAGCATGATCTCGACAGCTCCGTTCGGGACACCATCTCGAATTCGTGGCAGCGATCGAAAGCGCTCGAGGTACGACCCGATCAGCTCGCGCTTCCCTTCGTCCGCGAACCGAACCTGGACAGCCCCCTCGTCACGGCGGCCGCCCCCGTACTGCTTCAACTGGCGGACGGGCTCGTTGCCGAGCCGGTCAGCGTGATCCTGACCTCAGCCGACGGCGTGGTAATGACCAGGATCACCGCCAGCCGACGACTCAATCAGGCACTCGACGACGTCAACCTCGCGCCTGGCTTCAGCTACTCCGAAGAATTCGCCGGCACCAACGGGATTGGCACCGCCCTCGAAACTCGTCAGCCCACCCTCGTCACGGGCCCCGAACACTATGCCGACTGCCTCGGGGAACTGGCATGCGCCGGTGTGCCGATCAACGACCCGGTGACCGGCGCCCTCGTCGGTGCGCTCGATCTCACCGGTTGGGTCGAGGACGGCGGACCGTTACTGGCCACCCTCGCGCGGTCGGCCACCGCCCAGATAGAAGGACGGCTGCTCGCCCAGGCGAGCGCGGAACAGCTCGCGTTGCTCGACGCCTACCTGAAAGCCTGTCGCCGCGCACCGCAGACCGGGGTACTGGCCCTCGGCGACGATGTCGTCCTGATGAACCGGCGACTGCGCCTGGCAATCGATGCCCAAGATCAGGCCGCGTTGCTCGAGCACGCGGTCGATCTGACCACTGCGCCGACCCGACATCGACACATCGTGGACCTTCCCAGCGGGCAGACCGCCCGCCTGTCTACCGTGGACGACTTCGGGCCCAAAGCTCGACGGCCGTTCTACATACACTGGGTCTGCTAACCGGGCGAGAGTGCTGATGTACGACCTGGCCAACCGGTTCTCCCCGGGGCCCGGTGTCGGGACCAGGTCGATCGCCGCCCCGCGGCGGGTGCACGAGCACACCGTCAGGCGTTCCGAAGAGCTCGGCGTCGGCCGGCCAGCCGTCGGCGCGGTGACAGTACACCTTCGCCTCCCGCGGCCACGACGACCGGGCCTTGAACACGATCCCGTCGGCACCGAGCGGCACCCGGACCAGATACGAGCCCTCCTCGGGTTGCGGGCGATGAGGAGGTCATCGGGCAGGAAATAGTTCACCTCCCCCCGGAATTTCCTGCCCCGGGATTACGCCGCAACCACGATCCGTGGACACGATTTCACTCGGCGTGATCGCCAACCCGATCGGTCTTTCACACCCGCCACGGCGCCCCTTTTCCGCCAATCCCCACCATCGGATGATGCAGACCATCCTCCTGACCAGCCCTTTCCGTCCACTCCCCCACTCCCCACAGAGTGGACCACGGTCGGCGAAATCAGGTTCCCCATCTTCGTGATGGATACCCCGGACGGCGGCGGGGAGCCCGCGGCCCATTCGTGCGCGGAGGCGGTCGAAACATCATCCGGCCCCTGGGGCGACAACTGCCCGTCCGGTGAGGGGCAAGAGTCGGGCGCGACGCAGGAAAACAGCACCCATTGTCACGAGGCGACTTCCCGACGTTCGCGTCGGTCCGTGTGCGTTACATCGGGCGGCGACCAGGAATCACCACTCACCCCACCACGGCACCCACGCCGGTGGGCGGAATGCCAACCCACCCGTGGGCGCGGATCGCCTCGAGATGCAGGAGCACCACACCCGGGAGCCCACCATCAACGCTGCGGGAGGCGACAACGTGGATCTACAACGGCGGGTGGTCATCGGCTCCGCCAGCTTGTCGTACAGCTCCACCATCGCGGATGAGGCCGTGGTCATCACCGACGACCCCGAGGTCGTCACCGCCGTCCGGAAGTTCATCGACGGCATCGACGAGATCACCGAGGTCGACCAGGTGTTCCTCGACAACGCCACCGCCATCTGGCAGATCGGCCGCGCCGTCCCCCTACCAGGAATCAGTGGCCGGGTGCGCGCCGAGCCTGACTTCTTGCCCACGCCGGTCACCCGAATGTTCCTGTGGCACATCACCGACTACCAACCCGGCGCCGCGGAAGAACACGAGCGCACAGCCCACACCAGCCGCCGCACCACCTCCGCCGGACCGACCGCGAAGTACCAGCTCGAATGGTTCCGCCTCGATCTCCCCGGCGGAAGCAGCCGTAGCCGACTCCAGCGGGGTGACAGCTCCAGGTCACCGCCGACAACGAATGGCTCTACCCGCCCCGCGGTCGTGGACTCCGACCCGATCACGATCCCGCACACCCGCACAGCAGTGGCGTACCAACTACGCACCCGAAGCGACCTCGAGCCCATCGCGGTAACCGACGCACAGGCACGGCTCGCCGACCTGGGGCACCCCCATCCCCGACTGCACGCCGACCACCGCATCGTCTCCCCCTGCTTGCGGGCCGCGCTGCTCCGACTCTGGAACCTGTAAACCGATCCGCACATTTACAGGCTTGACCAGGGCATACGACAGCGTCCCCGCCATTGCGGCAAACCGACATCGCCGCGGATTTTCGGTGGGCTTCGCCCACCCCGTTTCCTCTCATCCCAGACTCATCGGGGTGGTCTCACGCCAGGGCCAGGACCCATGAACGCGCCTCCAGGTGGCGGGCAAGTAGATCCAGCATCGCGGCGTCGGGATGCGCGAGTTCAGGAAGGTCCTTCGCGCTGGTGACCGCCTGGTCGACCGCGGTGACCGTCCGGCGGCATTCACCGATGACCTCCGGTTGCAGACGAAATCTTCAGGTACATCCTCGCCGCGGAGCAACCGCACCGCAGTCCCGGGTCAGGGCTGCAGATCCGCGGGTTCAGGCTGTGCGGCGGGTGGTGTGGGTGACCGCGCACATCGGGCACCAGGTCGCGTCACCGACGATCCATCCGTTGGTGCGGGCAAAGGCGACCGCCTCGGGCCGGCCGGCGACGGCGGCGTCGAAGGTGTGCTCGCACAGATCGCATCGCAACGTCCAGCCACGCCTGCCTGTGAACCGCACCATTGCAAATGTAGTCATGTCACCCCCGCGACTTCGACACTGTGCACCCAGCATGACACAACCCGCCCGGGTCGTGGTGGCCCACGCAGGCGCATGCCGCGCCGTGATAACCCGGACCCCGGCCGCTCCGGCACCTTCCGTCGCACTACGGGATACGTGTCACGGCATGCGGTTTCGTCCGGAATCGTGACCTCGGTCCGGTCGCCGGACAGCTACGTGTCGGTGCCGAGTGCGGACTCGGCGGTGGGCGGGGCCGGATGGTCGTGGACCACGTGCTCCCACCAGGAATCGAGCGGGCTGGGTTCGGGCCACACGATCGTGTCGTCGGCGACCGGCGATGCGCTCTCGCCCGGTTGGCTCGATGCGGTGCCGGTGGTGTCGTTCGAACAGTCGGTCTCAGACATGATCGTGCGCATCCTGTCGCGTCAGCTCGCGTGCGCGTGGCGGTGTGGGGGAAGTTGGGTGATCAGCTGGTCCCACCCGTCGAATCGGACGGCGTCGGACCGGCGGCGCCGGGGTGGGGGGCCGGCGGCGAGGTCGACCAGGCTCCGGGCGGCGCCGAGGATGGTCAGGTGATGTCGGCGAGATACGTCGAGGAGTTCGTCGAACGCCTGGTCGTCGCTGCAGCCGCGGGCGGCGATCAGGATTGCTTTCGCGGTGGCGAGGAGTTCGCGACCGTCGGGCCGCCGGCGGGGAATCAGGCGCGTCGGGCCGGGAACCGGGGTGAGGGGTGGTTCGGTGGTGTCCTCGATCATGGGGCGTGTTCCTTCGCTCTCGTGCATCGGCCGAGATCCGCCGGTGTGCGGACAAATCCCGTGGGACGAACAATGTGAGTCACGTCACTGTCGATGCCTGATCAGTTCTAGCACACGCCACGCGCCGGCCATCTATACAAACGTCCAGGTATGGGGCGGCCATCTGCGCAGGTGGCGCGGCCGGTGGCGGTGCTGTAGAACGGAAACAGCGAGACGGGTTTGTGATCTGAACCACATCTAAACGTTATATTGCGAAACGACTACATCGACTTGACCATCAGTTTCGGGGGAACGGATCCGCGCAGGTGGATCCGGTTTCGGGAACGGTAAGGACACACATGTTGTTGCCGATGGCACCGACCGATTCACTGTTTCTGCTCGGCGAGTCCCGCGAGCATCCGATGCACGTCGGCGGCCTGGCGGTGTTCACCCCACCGGAGGGCGCCTCGGCGGCAGATGTGCGCGCGATGTTCGATGCCGCCCTTCTCGGTGATCAGGTGGCAACACCCTTCCGTAAACGGGCCCGCCGTTCGGTGACGTCACTCGGTCAGTGGGGCTGGGACACCCTCCCACATCACGAGGTCGACCTGGAACACCACGTGCGCCGCGACGCCCTGCCCCAGCCGGGCGGAATGGCCGAACTGATGACCCTGGTGTCGCGGCTGCACGGCACCCTGCTCGACCGCAGCCGCCCCCTGTGGGAGATGCACCTGATCGAGGGACTCGCCGACGGCCGGTACGCGGTCTACACCAAGATCCACCACGCCCTCGCCGACGGTGCGTCCGCGATGAGGCTGCTGCGCGAGAGCATGAGCGAGGACCCGCACCGGCGGAACATGCCCGCCCCCTGGCAACCCCACCATCGGTTAACTGTCGTTCCGACACCGACACCGACACCGACACCGACCGCGGGCACGGACAATCGGGGCGGGTCGACGCTGCCGGGACTGGCGACGCTGCCAGGACTGGCATGGGGCGCCGCCCGGGGTGTGGCCGGCGAGGTGACTGGGTTGGTGCCTGCGGCGGTGGAAACCGTAGACCGCGCCCGCCGAGGCAAGGGTGGTGCGCTGTCGCTGACCGCGCCGCACACCCTGTTCAACGTGCCGATCAGCGGAGCCCGGCACGTCGCCGCGCGGTCCTTCCCCCTCGAACGGATCCGCTTGCTGGCCAAGCACGCCGACGCCACCATCAACGACATCGTGTTGACGATGTGCGCGGGCACCCTCCGGGCCTACCTGCACACCCGCAACGCGTTGCCGGACAATCCGCTGATCGCGATGGTCCCGGTCTCGTTGCGCGCACCGGACACCGGGACCGGTGACCGGGCGCCGGGAGGTAATCGGGTGGGAGTGCTGATGTGCAACCTGGCTACCCATCTCCCCGACCCCGCGCACCGGCTCGAGACCGTCCGCAACTGCATGAACGAGGGCAAAGCCGCCCTCCAGGCGATGAGTCCCGCCCAGGTGCTCGCGATGAGCGCCCTCGGCGCTGCGCCGCTCGGAGTCGAAATGTTCCTCGGCCGCCGGGGTCCGCTGCGGCCACCGTTCAACGTCGTCATCTCCAACGTCGCCGGACCCCGAACCCCGTTGTACTGGAACGGGGCCCGACTCGACACCCTCTACCCGCTCTCCACCCCGACGACCGGGCAGGCACTCAACATCACCTGCACCAGCAGCGACGACCAGATCGTCTTCGGCCTCACCGGCTGCCGCCGCACCGTCCCGGATCTGCACCCCATGCTCGATCAGCTCGACGCCGAACTCGATCTCCTCGAAACCGCCGTCGGACTCTGACCCCTACGCCTCACCCGCGCAGGAACGTCCCCCACATCGAGACGAAGGCAGGAACTCCCACGATGAACACCCCGACCACACCAGTCACCGCGATCAACGCCGGCGGGCGCGGTCCCGCGCACGCCGCGGCGATCAGTACCGAGGAAATCAAGGCCCGGATCGAGGCCATGTTCGCCGACGACCGCCCCGATCAGCAGCGTGAGGCGCGCTGACACCGTCCCCGCGGTCCATCGAACGGAGATCGTGGCCAAAATACTGCCCTGCTGCTGGTGCTCGCGGGAGTCGGCACATCGTCGCCCTGCACATCCGTGTGGGGCGAACCGGCAACCGCGGTGCGTCGTGGCACGGGGGCGCCGGTGATACGTCCGGATCTGCCGGTCGGAGCACCCATTAGGTTGTTCGGCCGAATATCGGGCACCCGGTTGGGTGTCGGATCGGGGGCGCAACGCCGCGATTTTCGGTGAGGTCATGGCGAAGTTTAAATGTGGAGTACGAACTCGACCCCGACTCCATCCGCCGGGCACGGCTCGCTGTCGCCGTACGGACCGAAGACTGCCGAACCCTGCTCTCCATCCTGGGAATCCTGCCCGGGCCCGACACCGGTTGACCCGTAGCATCTCGCACCCCGGTGCGGTGCCGCGTCCAGCGGTGAACCGGCACCGTGCCCAGCCCGTCTCACGGGTTGCTCCCCGACCGACCGCCCTTCTGTGGCTCTCCCACGATCATCGTCGCCCGCGAGCAGGGAGCCACGTCGGCCGCGCGATATCGGCCCAGCACGTTCACGGTGATCCCCCACCATGTCCTCGTCAACCGGATCACCATCGCGCGCCCGAGTCCTTCACCGCCGCGCGCCTGCGCCGGCACCTGTACGGCTCGTGGTGCCGGTTAGTTCGGGCCGGTGACGCGGTCGCGGCCGACGAGTTCGATTTCGATCTCGGCGAGCCGGTCGAGGGCGAGGTCGCGGTCGGGTGCGCCGGTGGAGGTTTCGCCGGTGGCGATCGAGGTGAGCCAGTCGCCGTCGAGGGTGAGCGTGTAGACGGGCCGGTGCGCGGCGGCGGACTCGATGATGGAGGCCCTGGTGGCGTCGATGAGTTCGGTGGCTGCGGTGCGGAGGTCGAGGGCGGCACCGGTCTGGGCGGTCGCGGCGTCTTCGGCGGTGATGGTGAGGGTCCAACTGATCATGGCGGTACCGTCTCTCGGCGTGGTTGGGGCGTTGTTGTGGTGTGAGTATGCCGGGGAGCTCGGACGTGGTGCCGGGACGGGACTGGCGGGCCCGGGCCCTGTAGAGGATCCGGACCCCCGGATTGTCAGCGGCAGGGCACCCAGCGTCACTCGGCGGTTCATGCGGTGCGTTGCCCGCCACCAGTTCTCGCGACTACGAGAGCTCGTGGGCGTGGCGTCGCGAGCGGTGTGACGCTTGCACGATCTCGGCACGGATCCGGCCTCGAGCGGGCATCTCGTAGCCGGGTGTTCTGTCGCCCACTGCCGGATCTTCTTGACCTCGCCTCGGCGTCGATCCGATTGGGTCCCCTCGCGCACGGGCCGGACCGAGCTGAAACGCGCGCGGGCCACGAACTCACCGACGAGGCGGGTGGGGTCCGTGTCAGTGGGCGGCGTGGAAGGCCTGCTCGATCTCGGTGGGGATGCGGCCCCGGGCAGAGAGCTCGTAGCCTTGCTCGATAGCCCAGGCGCGGATCTTCTTGGTTTCGTCCGATGGCCGTTTCGCGGGGTTGACCTGCCGGTCTGCTCGGTGTTTGCGGCCGCCGACCCGGGTTGAGTGGGCGATGTAGTACTCGAAAGTCTCGCGGAGTTCCTTGGCGTGCTCGTCCTTCAGGTCGATCCCGTATTCGACGCCGTCGACGGCGTAGCTGATACTTTCGCCGTCCTCTCCGAACACGGTGCCGTCGATATCGTCGGTCAGCTCTACTACGACCTTGCGCGCCACAGATTTCGCTCCCTCTCCGGTACGGACAAGATGAATAGTACTGGAAGTATCAGGTAGCCCCGCGAGATCAGCGGTCTACGGGGTCCCATAGGACCACGGGAAACTGTGGTCACCGTCGCAGTGCAGCCGGGCGTTGCTCTGTCCATGTGCACGTTGGGGAGCAGCGGGCTGTCGGGCGGGTTCATAGGTGGACCCGCGCACAAGTTTTCCGGTCCGACTGTGAGGCAGTGGTATTGATACCGCGTGCGCGTCGTACCGCTTACCATCAAACGTCATGGGAGTCGCAGCCGCGGGGTGCGCGGTCAGCCCATCGGCGGCCACACGACACTGCCGATGACGGTCGAGCCTCGACCGTCTACCGCTCACAGGCCGGCCACGAGGAATCGTCTTCATGATCCGGGATCGCACGAGCACGGTTGGCGGGGGTCCTCGTCGAGGGTTGGATGCGCGCCGCCGCGTATTGCGATGATTCCGAGTATTACCGCATCACCAAGCAGGACGGCGGCCATGACGCCGAGAACAATGCTGTCGTACGCGACTGCGACCAGAGCGCCCATTGGGAACGCCACGGCGCTCGCGACAGCGCACGACTTCCACAGCCAGCGATAACATCTCACGCACCGACTGTAACTGAACGATTGCCCAGTACGGAATCCGCTTCTGCGACGGCCTGTGTCACAGCGGGACCGGGCCGCCAAGAACCGAGGCGAATGGAGGGGGTGGGTTCGGGTCGCGGGGTGAGCGTCGGAATCGCCATCACGTACCGCATAGACGCGTGGCGGACGCCCAGCCCCACCGAACGCGAGGGCGTCACGATCCCGGTCCAGGAGAGGCGAAACGGCAGACTCACACGCCGGGATCTGATCTTCAACCCGTGCGACGAACAGTGTCTGGCTCCAGGATGCGAGCACGCGGAGGTGGTATCGCCGATCCGACACCCCATGGCGTCTCCTCCTTGACTTCTGATTTCCGGCTCAATCCGGTTGCGGGAGCGAACGACTCCTGAACATTTGCCCGGCAGGTCTGCGGAATGATTTCCCGCGCGGCCGTGGTGCACACCACGTCGCGAGGAATGTCGGTCCTCCGAGGCAAGCGGAGCAGCACGATTGCGAGGGCGGGGTGCTGCTATATATGTGATGGTGGACATACTTGAATGAGCGACGATCGGACAACTGGACCCTCATGATTGACGCGGAAGGATCGATGTCGATGCGACCAGCACACGCCAGAAGTTCACTGTCGCCACTGCGGATGTACGCAGCGTTCCGTCGCACGCACCCGCACTCTCCGATCCCGGACGACTACGTCACCGACGACGGATACCGTCTCGGGCGGTGGCAGACCCGTCAGCGTGTCGCCCGGATGCTCGGAACACTGCCGGCCGACCGGATCAGCGAGCTCGACGCGATCGGTTTCGTGTGGGCCGAGAACGGGCGACCCCTCCCGGCGGTGGCGAGGACGGATTCGAAGCGTCGGCGCATGTTGACGGCGATCGCCGCCTACCGCGAAGAGCACGGTGACGCTCTGTTGCCCGCCAACTACGTCACCGATGATGGCGAGCAGGTGGGGCAGTGGCTGTATCGGGCGGTGAAGAAGTGGCGCGCGCACACCCTGCCGGACGAGGAGCAAGCACCGCTAGCGTTGCTTGGCGTGTCACCGGCGCCCCGTCCGCGGGGTCCTCGCACGGCGGCATAGCTTCTCGCGTGGCGCCGGTCCGGTGCCGATCACCAGGACCGCATCCACCCCCACGGGTCCGAACCTACCGGGTGTCGCGGGTGTCGATCTCGGTGCTGGTGCCGTGCGATGTCTTTCGCCCGATCCCCATCCTGACCCCTGATATCGACTCGCTCGTACCATATTCCACGTTGATCGAAACCTAAATATCGCCTAAATAGGTCAGGCGACAATTTCCGATTGCGGTGCGATCCGCCGTAGTGCGTTTGCGTGGATTGTTACGATCGATGCAGTAATGGCCGTTCTTGTTGCCGTTACTGCCCGCGCAGTTCCGTCCAGCGGCAGTAATTTAGTCGCGGATACTCGGAGGAGTTCTCATGGCATTGCCGACTTTGACACCGGAACAGCGGGCGGCAGCCTTGGCGAAGGCAGCTCGGGCACGGAAGCTGCGCAGCGAACTTCTCTCGGCTGTGAAGTCGGGTGACCTCACCGTGAGCGCGGTGTTCGAAAAGGCCGAATCCGACGAAATCGTGAAGAAGACGAAGGTGTCTGCCCTCGTCAAGGCACTCCCCGGCGTCGGTCCGATCAAGGCCGCTCACCTGCTCGAGGAGCTGTCGATTTCCGCTACGCGCCGGATCGGGGGTCTGGGGCCGAATCAGCGGAAGGCACTTGTCGACGCCGCCGCGAAGTGACCGGTGCGCTGCACGGACATCGCAGCGGGTCAGTGAGCTGCGTTGTACGCCTCCACGATATCCGTGGGCATCCTCCCACGGACCCCCACCTCGTAGCCCTGCTCGTGCGCCCATTCGCGGATCGCTCGCACGTGGTCGCGGTCTCGCCGTGCCGGCGTCGTCGGGCCACCGCCGGAGTGGATAGTGCCTGCGGTCCGGTTCTTGCGGCCGCCTACCCTTGTCGCATGCTCAATGTAGTAATCGAGCTTCTTGTGGAACTGTGTCGCATTCTTCGCTGACAGATCAATCTCGTAATCGATGCCGTCGACGGAGAAGGCGATCGTCTCGCCTTGTCCTTCGTCGATGGAAGTTCCATCGATGTCGTCGACGTGTTCGACCACTATATGGCGCGCCATGACCACTCCTTCATTTTCTTTACCGGTCGACTGTACTGCCCGCGCGAGAGGATGGCATCCGCGCGATATCCGCCAGATCAGCCGACGAAATTGCACGCGGCAATTGAGACGGCACAATTCTCGATGCCCGTCTCTCACATCGGCGTCGACGAAGTAGCTGTTCGCTTTGTTCGGCGAGTGCGAGGACCGGCACCCGACCCTGCCGCCGCCACGAGATTGCGTTCGTCGAACACCGCGGACCCAGTCGTGAACGTGTGCGGTGAGTGCACTGAAAGCGGCTTTTCCGTATGCGGACAATCGCGGCCTGAGAATCTCGATTCCCTCACTACGGGAGACACTTTCGTCATTTACATGCCGTCACACAGCAATCTCCACGGATCCAGGCTTTAGTGGTGCGGCACCACGCCGACAGTGGCATATTGCTGACCATGCCGAAATACAAGGTGACTCTTCGCAACGGAACATCGAGCGACAAACCCTTCGCCTCAGACTTTCAGGCGATCAATGAGACACACAGGCCTACCGCAACTCAAATGGGCATCGTCCAGATCGACCGCTACATGGACGGTGGCGGCCTGACCGACGTGTGGTCAACCGCGCCCACCGGCCGGGCCGACAGACCGGACACATGAGCTGGGCGATTACTGTCAATCCCCCACGTCTGCAGGGTAATCGGGCGGGCCGTTCATGTAGGGAACGGGGACGCCCGCCCAACATCGCACGATGCGACGCACCCCGTCAGAAGGGAGTGACGCATCGTCCGTTTCCTGCGTCCCTGCTGTTCGCAGGGACCAACTCGGTTCGCTCCCTGCGCCACCGGGTCGCGTCTGCGGTGCGGTCCACCGCGGTGACGTGGCCCTGTCGTCGGTGCACCCCCATCGTGGCGGAGCGAGCCCACCGCTACCGCGCAGATGACGGACGGTCGGCAAGTCCCCTGCATCCAGCCAAGGCCTCGCCGAGCTGATGCAAGAGGCCAGTGCCGAACGCACCCGTCGGTCCCCGATCGATGACCCTTTTCCGATCGATCACCGGGCACCGATGGTGGCGCGGCGCAGCAACGCCCCCGGCGGCGAAGTTCGTCGTGGAACAGGTGGGGCAGCGGCGCGGTCGCATTCGATCAGCAGTCAAATGCAACTGCCGCACGACTGTCTCGCCGAGTTCCGGCCTGAATCGACCGGCGGGAGCCGTGCGGCGACGACCGTACACCCGGAGGGAGAGTGGCCGTGTGGGGCAGCGGGTGGTTACGGCCGAGGTGGTCGCGGGCGTGGGGCCGTGTCCGGAGTGCGGGCGACCATGGTGGTCCAGGTGGTCTGCATGAGGATGCCGTGCAGGTCGGTGATGACGTTCTTGATCACGATGACGTCTTGTCCGTGGCTGCGACGGAACGAATCGACGTAGATGTCGCAGATCAGGCGGTCCCCCACTGTGAAGGGTTTGTGGAAGTGCAGGCGCTGCTCGGTGTGCAGGACCTGGCTCAGGTCGTAGCCGGTGACGAGGTCGGCGAACACGCGCTGCTGGGCGACGCCACCGAGCAGTGAGGCGAAGGTCAGCGGTGCGATCAGCCCGGCGTAGCCCAGGTCGGCGGCGGCGGCCTCGTTCCGGTGTGCCGGGTGCGGGTCGAAAACCGCCCGCGCGTACTCGCGTACCTTCTCCCGCCCGACCTCGTAGTAGTCGGGGAGGCGGAAGTGCCGGCCGACCATGTCGGCAGGATCGGCCTTCCCCGGTGTTGCGTCGTCATCGCTCACCCGGGCACACCGCCGGTGCCGTGGCGGACGAGAGTCACCGGCATGACCCCGATGTGTCCGCTGCCGAAGTGAGCGGCGGAACAGGTGAGGTACGTGATGTACCACTGGTACACCTCCGCAGAGGCGATCTGCACCGCCTCGTCATGATGTGCGCGCAGCGCCTGGACTCGGTCGACGGGGAATCCGGCGGCTTCGCCCTGGTCGGGGATCTCGACAGAGTCCCGGGCAGGCGTTCCCTCATCTACTCGATCGAAGATCGTGTGCATAGTCGGCATGATCACGTCATTCAATCGCCGACCGCACCGATCCCCCACACGCGGAGCATCTTGTCCACGTTGTCGACCGACGCCACAGCATCCCCCGCCCCGATAGAAATCCTCGCCGTTCACCTCGACGAACACCACCTGCGCCCCATCGAGTGGAACCTCGATAATTCGCATACTCATGCGTTGTCTCCCAAGGACGGACGGGACCCACCACCAAGACCGCGCCGCGAGATCGCCGTTGCCGTTGCGGCGATGATCGTTCCCCCATAAGACCACTCGAACGATGGTGCCTGCCGTGTTATCGGCAAACGACGACCAGCCGGGCGAGGGACAGGGCTCAGGAACTGGTACAGGTCGATATCGTGGGCAGTGGTTCTCGCGCGCGCTCCTTCATCGAGTGACTTTGGTCGATCCCTCGAAGAGTCACGCGATGGCCGCCGTCTTTGGCTACGACACGCCGGTCAGATTCGGATCCGGTTCGTACACCATCCTCATGGACGCAATCGTGGGTCAAGCCACAGAGCCACACCATCAACTCTCATCGAATGACGGTTGCTAACAATTCTTACAGTAAGTAGTGTTAGGGAATGTTGTTGAGTGGGCGGCCGCTGCTGGACAATCCCGTCGACGCCGCGCTGTTCGTCGACCGCGAGGAACCGCTGTCCCGGATCGACACCGCGGTGCGCCGAGGCCTGAACGTGCTGGTCACCGGCGATCCGGGACTCGGGAAGACCACCCTGCTCCGGCAGGTGATGTACCGGGCCCGCACGCCGCAGGCGGGCGACCGGGTCGGCGAATATCCGATGCGATTCATCCACGCCCAGGGGATACCCGACGGGCGCGGGTTGCTGGCGCAGATCGTGACCGGCGAGCACACCCCCACGGCGACCACCGCGGACTTGCTCGACCAACTGACCGCCGAACGCTCCGCCCTGCTGGACGACACCGGTGCCGGTGCGGAGACGGCCACCGCCGCCGGGCCCGTGCTCGTCGTCGACGACGTGACCGCGACCGCCGGCCACGAGCTGTTCGGGCGGCTGCGCGACGAGCTGTGGGAAACCGGATACCAGTGGATCGTGGCCGCCCGCGCCGCTGATCGCGGCGGTTTGCTCACCCCGCCGGCGGACGCGTTCTTCGACACGGTCATCGACCTGCCCGCCCTCACCGCCGAGGCCGCCGCGGCCCTGTTGTCCACCCGGCTGTCACCGGACCCGGGATCGCTGCCCGCGGAGATCGCCGGGCTGGTCGGCGGCAACCCCCGGCGACTGATCGCCGCCGCCCGCGACCTCGTCGACCTCCCCGCCCCGCAGCACCGGGCCCGACTGGACGTCCTCGCCCTGCGGAACCGGAGGATCCATGCGCTGGGCCGATCCGAATCCATGCTCGCCGCGGAATTGGAGGCCCTGGGCGGTGCCAGCGCGTCCGATGCCGCCCTGTTGAATCGGCTGGGCTGGACCCGGGCCCGGGCGGTGCAGGTGTTGACGAAACTCGAAGACGAAGGACTGGTCGTGGGAGAAGACGTGGCGGCCGGCCCGGGCCGGCCCCGGAAGGTGTATCGGCTGGCCTTCGCCGACGAACTGCTTCTCCCGCCCTCGCGCACGGAGGATGAGCGGTGAGCGCGCGCCTGCTGCGGGCCCTGCAGAACGCGCACGCCTTCGATTCGACACCACCGGAGGCGCAGTTGGCGTCGCTGCACGTGCCGTTCGACGTCCTGACCGGTGGCAGGGCCTACGAGGACACCCTGGCCCGGGCCGTTCGCCGCGGCGAACGCGTGGCGTTGATCGGGGCCTCCGGATCGGGAAAGACCTCGATCACCGAACACGTCCTCGGCGGTTTCGTCCATGACGTCGCACCGATCCGGGTGCGGGTCGACATGATGACCCCGGCGGTGTCGACCCAACCCGCGGACTTCGCCGGGCATGTGGTGCACACCGTGCGCAAGTACATCGACGACCATCACACCCGGCCGGACCGCCGGAAGGCGTCCAGAACCGACGACACCGCCCGCGGCGTCTCCGACACACGTCCGGTGAAGGTCACCGTCGGGGCCGGCCTGCCGTGGCTCAAGGGTGATCTCGCGGTTGAACTCGGCGGCGTCGTCCACACCCGGGCGGTGTCCGGGGAGGACGTCGTCGAACAGGCCCAGTTGATTCTGCAGATCATCGCCGCCCGCGGGGTCACCCCGGTCCTGGTTCTGCCCGACACCGATCACTGGATCCGGCGCGCCGGGCTGGATCCGGAGCCGCTGATCGCCGGTTTCTTCGGGTCCACGCTGCGGATGATCGCCGAGCGCCTGTCCACGGCGGCGGTGATCGCCGTACACGAAACCTATTTGCCCGACCCGGCCTATCGCGAGGCATCCGGATTCCTCGAGTCGCGGATCACCCTGCCCGAGATTCCCTCCCCCGACGCCATCGGCGCCATCCTGCGTCACCGGGCCCGCGCCAGGGCCGAGGACAGCGATTGGCGGATCGGCGATCTCGTCGACCCCGACGCCCTCGACCGGCTCTTCGCCCACTATCGGGCAGCGAACCGCAACCTGCGCAAGGTCATCCAAGCGGCGCACGGTGCCCTCGCCCATGCCTGCGACGAACCCGCGGACACGATCGGCCGACGCCACATCGAACTGGCACTGACCGAGTAATGTCGTCCCGCCGGAGCGGGTGCGGCGTCAGCCTTCCATCCTCGAGTCCTGACCCGCGATCGCCCGGAGCATGCGGCCGCCGCGGTTCGGCAGTTCACGTGCCGATTCGAGTTGCGGTGGTTTCGTCGAGGAGCGAGTCGACAAGATGCTCTGCGGCAGCGGATTTCGCCGTCGACTTGGTGTTCCCCCGTCCGATTGCCGTGCAGTGCAGGTAGCGAACAACCGTGCTGGTGAACACCGGGGGGTGCGGCGGGGCCGAGGCGGTGATCCCCCAGTGCAGCGGCGGGTTCTGGTGGTGGTGGGGGCGTGCGCGGGTCCGAGGGGGTCGCCGTCGACCTCCGAGCGTGGCCGCTCCCGGTGCGCCTGCCCCCACATCGACAGCACACTGGGCCCGGTCCGGCGCGTGGGACTGCGGACGCTGCGCACCTTCGCGAAGACCTGGGACGTCGAGGTGGACGAGGTACAGCTCACCGTGGAGCTGGCCCTGGCCGACGCGCCGTCGGTCAGGCAGCGCCCAGGACGCGGAAGCGCGCTTCCATGTATCAGGTGAGCATCCAGAGGATCTCAGCGTTCGGGTGCGAGAGTG
The DNA here is from genome assembly GCF_042738615.1 of Rhodococcus sp. NPDC059968. Classification (NCBI taxonomy): domain Bacteria; kingdom Bacillati; phylum Actinomycetota; class Actinomycetes; order Mycobacteriales; family Nocardiaceae; genus Rhodococcus; species Rhodococcus sp. NPDC059968. Next base: position 82,010 of record NZ_JBHWUE010000028.1, on the reverse strand, counting down.
CGGGAAGACTTCGCGGACGCGGCGGCAGCGGGGACTGGCCGGGCACACGCGATCTCACCACGCCCCTGACCCACCACCGTCCGGTCCGGTCGCGGGATACGGTGACAACACGGGGGGGTGAGCGAGGAGGACATCGATGGAGCATCCCGCGACTCCCGGACCACCGGTCAACCCGGCCACGGTGTTCACCGCCCTGGCCGAGATCGTCTACAACCGCTCCAGCGACAGCGAGGTGTACGCCGCGATCTGTGTGGCGGCGACGCTGTTGGTGCCCGGCTGCGACCACGCCAGCGTGATGCTGCGCGACGGCGACACCTATGTCACGGTCGCCGCCAGCGACGACGTCGCCCGCCGGATCGACGACCTCGAGCGGACCCTCGGTGAGGGACCCTGCGTCGACGCCATCGACGACGAGACCACGCAGATCGAGCCGAACCTGGCCACCCCCACAAAATGGCCGCGTCTGGCCGCCCGGATTCTCGCCGGCACCCCGGTACGCGGCGCGATGGGGTTCCCACTGCTGGTCGAAGAACGCAAAATCGGCGCATTGAACCTGTTCACCGACACCGCCGGGATCTTCACCGACGGCGCCGCCGAGCACGCGGTCATCTTGGCGGCGTTCGCGGGAGTCACCGTGTCGGCGATCAGCGGCGGCGCCGAGGCCGCCACCCTGCGGGCCGGCCTGGACAGCAACCGGGAAATCGGCAAGGCCATCGGCCTACTGATGGCCCTGCACCACATCTCCGACGACGACGCCATCGCCCTGTTGCGCCGCACCTCACAGCTGATGAACATCAAGATCGCCGAAATCGCCCGCCGGATGATCGACCAGCACCGCAACTCGCTCAGCTGACCGTCAAGGAATTCTTCTTATCCTCACCGGGTTTGTTTGACGTTGCAGACGTCGGCACCGCACGGAGCGTCCGCGGTCGCCGTGCCTCCGCGGGCGCGGATACTGGTTCACCCAGAGAAGGCGACGTTATGAATCACGCGGCGATTCGAGCGTGGGTCGCACAGCAGATGCGTTTGGGTCCGGCGACCGTGTCACCGGCGCTGTTGTCGACATGGGAAGTGAATCGCCCTGGATCGAGTGGAGACTCCGGTTCAGGCCACCTCGGGGGTTGAGGCAGCCGGGGGACGCTGTTCACGATAGCGGGCCTCGTACCAGGTCGGCGAGAGATAGTCGATCGACGAGTGCAACCGGTCCGCATTGAACCACCGCACCCACTCGGCGGTTTCCCGCTCCACCTCGGCCCGACCGCTCCACGACGCGTCACGGTCGATCAGCTCGGTTTTGTAGAGACCGATCGTCGATTCCATCAATCCGTTGTCGAGGGCGTCACCGACGCTGCCGATCGACCCGGCGATCCCCGAAGCGATCAACGCCTCGGTGAACGCCAGAGACGTATACTGGCTCCCCGCATCGCTGTGATGCACCAAACCCGTTGAGGTGAAACGGATATCGGTTCTTCTGCGGGTGAACAACGCCTGCTCGAGCACTCCGGTGACCAACACGGTGGTCTTGGATGTCATCACCTGCCACCCGAGGATCCGGCGGGAGAACACGTCGACACAGAACGCCGTGTACACGAATCCGGTGAGTGTCCACACGTACGTGAAGTCCGCGACCCACCACTGGTCCGGACGGTCCGGGGTGTCCCATTTCCTGTTGATCAGATCCGGGTGTCGTGGTGCCCGCTCGTCGCTCTCGGTGGTGGTCGTGCGGCGTTTGCCGCGGACCACCCCGCGGATCCCGCAGATCTTCATCAGGCGGGCCACCTGATCGCGCCCGATGACGTGGCCGGCGTGTTTCATCGCCCACCAGATCTTGCGGGCACCGTAGAGGCGCTTGTTGGCCACGTACACCCTGTGCACGGCGTTGGCGGCGTACGCCTCGCCCAGGTCGGTGTCCGAGATAGGTCCGCGCTGCTTGGTCTTGTAATAGGTGGACGGGGCGATGCTGATGCCGTGCTCGGTGAGCACGGCACAGATCGGGTCGACCCCGAAACGGGAACGGTAGGCGTCGATGTAGTCGACGATCACCGCAGTCGGCGGTCGACCTCCGCCGCCGCGAAAAACGCGCTCGCGGTCTTCAAAATCTCGTTGGCTCTGCGTAATTCGGCTACTTCGCGGCGAAGCCTGGCGACCTCGGCCGACACGTCAGGTACCGAAGACGGTGTTCCGGGGGCCCGGCGGCTCTCCTCCCGCTCGATCCAGTTCCTCAGCGTCGCCGGCGCGATGTCGAGCAGCTCGCCGACATGGCGACGGGCTGCGACCTTCGAGCCTCCGTGCTCGTCGATCCGGTCCCGATACATCCGGACGGCGCGATCCTGGGTCTCGGCGTCGTACTTCCTCGGTGCAGGCATACCAGCATTCTCCTTGTTCGATCAGGAGTCTCCACCTCGTCCAGGACGGTTCAAGGGCCGAACCCGAGCCAAGGCACTGTGCGTGCGTCAACTACTGGCGCTGCCGCGTCCGACCGATCATCGGATGAGCCTTCACTTCCGGGCCGGAGAGCATCACCATCTCACCTCGCGGGTATGAACCGACGTAGCGGACAGAGCCACCCAGTGCCCCGTCCGACCACACCGTCGCCGGCGAGGGTGATCCGGCCGATCATGTCCGCCGTGGCTGAAGGGCAGGGCGCCCGCCGCCGACTGCGCCGACGGTCGCGCAAGGCGAACCTGTCTCCCACCCAAGGCGTGCGCATGGCCGACTGAGCTTTCGACCTGGAGTCTGTTCGGGTGAGTTTGTGCAGCTGCTCGCACACCGAGGGCGGCACCCGCCTGCCGGCGCGCACATACGCCTCGATCAGGGGTGGTGCACTGCCCGAGTCCTTTCAGGCTGCGAAACCACCACCGGTGTGGTCGGCTGTGTCCCGGACACACCACATCGAGCACGCCCTCGATCAGGACACGGGCGACACGGTCACGGAGGGGAGGAGGCCCTGGCATGAACTGCCCCGCCGACCACCCACCCGTTCCCGGAACCGTGCTCGTCGCCGCCCCCGACGTCGAATCGCCGCTCACCGCATCGCTTCGCGCCGCCGGCCTGAACGTGCAGGTCGTGCCGATACAAGTAGGTGCCGAGTCGCCGGATGTGGTGGTCCTCGATGCACGCGCACCCGATGTCGACGGACTCCGCATCGTCCGGGCACTGAGAGCGGCCCAGTCCATTCCGGGGATTGTTGTGTTGGGACAGTTCAGCCGCCGCGACGACAAACGCACCTGCGCCTATTTCGAGGCCGGCGTCGATGATGTGCTCGGCGCCCCGCGGGTGTGGATGAGGCGGTCGCGCGGGTGCGTGCCCTTCTCCGCCGCATCGGACCGTCCAGGGCTCCCACGCCGCCGACCACGGCGGAGGCGATCTCGCTGAGCATCGTGTGCCGAAGCGTGCAGATGCGTGACGTTCGAATTCCCCTGACCCGAACGGAAACCCATCTGCTCGTCGTTCTCGCGAAGAACGCCGACCGGGTGGTCAGCCGCGGACGGCTGCTGCAGACCGTCTGGGGACTCCCGATCGACACCACGAACAACAGCCTCAACACGTGCATCTATTCACTGCGCCGCAAACTCGACTCCCACAGTGCCCCGCACCGCATTTACACCGAGCGGGGCGTCGGGTTCAGCCTACGAACACGGTGACGCCTCGAAGACAGGGCCAGAGTGCGGAGTCTCGGTCAGTTGGGTGGGGTCGGCGGACGGTACTGCAGGGTCGGGGCCGGACCGGCGTTGCGGTCGACGATCCAGGCGCCGCCCTTCGCGGTCGACGCCGCCGGCGGCACCCACACCGCGCCCCGTGCCCGTGCGGGATCCGCCAGGGCGTCGAGGACCTCCCCATGCGTACAGAACACGACCCCGTCGGCCTCCGGCGCCTCCAGCACCGTCAGGAGTTCGTCGGGCGGTGTGTCCGCCGCCAGCAGCGGGTGATCGTCGATGCGCAGCCCGCGCGCCGCGGCGAGCGGCAGCAGCGTCTGACGGCAGCGGGCGGTGGGGCTGGCGAACAGGGCCCGCAGTTCGATGCCGCCCAGCGCCGCGACCAGGCCGCGGGCCTGCCAGTACCCGAGGGTGCTCAGCGGACGGTCCGCATCACGGCCGTGCCAGCCCATCTTCTCACCCGCATGCGCGTGACGAACCAGGACGAACATGCGCACCCTCTCGGTCACCCGGCCATTCGGTGTCGTTGGCCGGCGTCAGATGTGATCATCGTCGACGCGTCGCTCCCGTGACGATCGTTCGCCACAGAATTCGCCACCCGGATCCCGTCTCGTCACCGTGTCGACTGATCAAGCGCGGGCAGGGGCGAACAACGGAACCCGCCACCCGCGGAAGGCAGGGTGACGGGCACGGCCCCGCAGGGCCGGTGGCAGCGACCCCGACACCAATTCCCGGTGGTCAGCCCAGTGCTGATGCGTCCCAGGTCATCTCCTCGGGAAACCGGAACACGATCGCATCAATAAGCCGGTGCACCTCATACAGCTCGGCGCGCAGCGCCGCGGCCTCGGTGCGCAGCCGGTCGGTCAGCCGGTGGGCCCTCCGAGCGCACCCGGCAACAGCTTCGACGGTCTCGATGCGCGCCGCGATGACGTCGATCTCCGCGTCCAGTTGACCAGAGGAAGATCCGCGCCTGCGCCACGTCCGAGTCGTCCGCCATCATTCGGAGCGTCATGCCGCGAGCAACGAGCCGAGTTTCGCGGTCGCCGTACGCTCGACTAGCAACGGAACGAAATCACAAATCGGGCATCCCGCGACGTGGGCGACCGCCGCCTCCACCGCGGTCCCGACCGCCTTCTGCGACGCGACCGGGAACTTGTTCCGCAACCGGGTCGCGACCTGCGAAATCTGGCGGGCTTCCTCCGCGGAGTTCATGCCGCACAGCGTGCACGTCCCCGGTCGCCGCGTCAATCCGGCACTCACTGCCTGATGACGAGCGCACCCGCGAACACGCGACTCTTGCCAGCGCCGTACGCATGCATCCCTTTGGGGTCGGTCTTGCCGTCACCGCGGTGTGCCGGCGGCCGAGTGGTAGACGAGCCGTGTGCCCACATAGCACTCATTTGGCGATGCCATGAGGCGCTGCGGAGGGCATGGACGTCGAGATAATCGCAATGCTGCCGCACCACCGCTCCGCGCGGCCTTGCCAACGACCGGGGCACTCCGACAAGAATTCTTTGCGCTCGCACGCCGGCGACACACGGTCTCACCCCCGATTAACCTGTCTTTATGGGATCTGGCTGAACACCCGCCAGCCCACCACCGACGTGCGCGACCTGGAGGAGACATCGGGCCGCGAGTGGGTTAGCTGATCAGACGCACGGCGTCCGCTCGCGCCCGCTGAGCTGCCTGCTGTTCGAGTCCGTACAGCAGCCCGAACGCGAACCCGTTCTCGCCCGGCGTGGTTCCGGCCCGGGCACCCAGGGTACGGAGGGTCTCGGCGGCCACGACGGAATCCTGGTGCTCGCCCAGCACCGTCTGGATCTCCTTGTACTTCTTCGCCTTCTTCTTGGACTTCTTCTTCCCGAGGACCGGTCTCGCCAGCTCGGCGGCGTAGCGGGCCCGCTTGGCGGCCTTACGCGCCCGATGCAGCGCCGCGTCGTCGGTGTCGGCGACCGCGGCGGTCAGCCTCTTGTTCGCCTTGCGCCCGGCCTTGCGCGTCGCCTTGCGGACGGAACGGGAATCGGCCGGCGCGATGAAGGGCGGATCGGTGCGCCACCGCGCCAGGGTGGCCATCAGCGCCCGGTAGCGGTCGCTGTCGAGGACCTCCATCGCGTTTGCGAGGTGACGGTGTTGCTCGGCGAGCAGATCACCCTCGATGCGGGCGGCGACCGGACCCATCACCAGCTCGTCCGGCAATTCGGCCACCTTCTCCGCGAACCGCTTCCGCTGCACCTGCCGGTCCCGCACCTCACCGAGCACACCGGCGTACCAGGACAATTCGGCGTCCAGCGTGGTGCGCGCCGCGGTACCGAAGAGCTTGTTGAATACGCGCAGGGTGCTGCGGAACCGTCGGATACCCACCCGGGTGGAATGGATCGGGTCCAGCCCGCGGCGCAGCCACACGTCGCCGGCCACGATCGCCTGGACCTGGGCGTCGAGGTACTCGGTCAGGGCCCGCTCCGCCGCGCCGCGTGTGTCGGCGGCGGGTGGGTGGGTGCCGGCGAGTGCGCGGCCGAGCTTCGACGCGTGCGGTGACGGCCTCGCGCCGGCCTTGGTGAGGCGTTTGCCGACCTTGGCCAGGACCTTCGTAGCCCGGGCAGGCTTGTCGTGCTCGCCGAGTTCGACGTCCACTTCCCGCCATTCGCTGACCACGGCGACGTCCCCGGCGACGGTGGCGTGCACCAGGTCGTCGGCCACCTCCGCGAGCAACTGCTCGTCCCGGTCGAGCAGCCGTTGGGTGCGCCGGACGGTGGACAGCGCCGTCACCTGGTGCAGGGGTTTGCCCAGGCCGATCCCGTACAGCAGGCCGGCAAGCTCGCCGGGAACCGTGTCGCCGTCGCCGGGAGGAAGGGATAGCTCGGTGCGGGCCTTGTCGGCGGGGACCTTCAATTGCCACCCGGCGCCGGTGTCACCGGTGCGGCGGCGCAGCGTGAGGTGCTGGCGAAGCAGGTCCCGGTCGGTGGTGTCGTAGTAGACACTGGTCAGGGTCGCCGCTGCGGTGTCGAGTCGGCCACCGGCCGGGACCAGCCCTTCCAGATCCGGCAGGGTGAAATTCCGGTCCACGTCGTACTTGTCTTCCCGCTCACGCTGCGTCGACACCATGAGTCCAGTCTGCCCTCACACCGATTCGTGTGGTTGCCGATCGCCGGTGGACCGGCGGGCGAGCAGCGACGGCAGGATCCAGAACCCGAAGAACATCACCATCGCCACCGCCGCCGCGATGATCCCGGTGCGCATGTCGACCACGAAGCTGAAGATCAGCAGCACCACGCCGACGAGGGCGAAACCCAGGACGGCGATGCCGCCGATCGCCAGTCGCTGTCCGGTCGCGACGAGGGTGGGCAGGGCATGCTGCCGGAACAGCAGCCGGTGGATGCCGACCGGCGCGACCAGCATCATCGTCGCGGTGACCGAGAGGGCGACGGTGGCGAGGTAGATCACCTCCTGGGCGTCCGACAGTTCCTCGAAACGCTGCTGGAACGGCAACGTCAACAGGAATCCGGTCAGGAGTTGAACACCCGTCTGCACCACGCGCAGTTCCTGCAGCAGGTTGCTCCAGTTGCGGTCGAGTCGCTGGGTTTCGGTTTCGTCGCGGACCCGACGGTTCCATGCGGCGTCGTCCCGGCCCTCTGCGTCCATGCCCAGGTGGTACCCGATTTGCTGGTCATCCGAACCCGCAACGGCCGCCGGCACGCGTGCCCCGGCCGCGAGTGCTGAGGCCGTCGAGCACACGCGCCCGGTCTGCAAGGCCGGTCGGGCGACACTCTTGCCCGGAGATATGTTGATCACAGAGCTCCGGTGCTGGATTGACCTGGAAGGTCACGGGCCAGAACAATTCGTAGTATGAATTCCGCGGAAGCACGCCAGGTCTCGCAGGTCACCACCCGGCTGCTCACGAAGTTCCCGACCGCCTCGCCGGAGGTGGTGGAATCCGCCGTGGAAGAAGCGGTCGCGCATTTCACGAGCGGGCGCATCCGGGACTTCGTTCCGTTGCTCATCGAGCGCACCGCGACCGCCAAGCTCGCCTCCGTGATCGAGACGTGAGGCGTCGCTTCCGACACGGGCAGGCGTACGTCCTCGCGTGAGGTGTGAGTGTCACCGTGCGCGGTACGCCACATTGGGTCGCCGGCCCGATCGGCGGCCGCAGAGTGACGCCACACCCCGGGAGATGATGCCCCATGAGGACGGTGCCCGAACCTGACTCGATCACCAGGCAGGCCGGGGTGGGTGTCCACCGCGCGAGGGATGGACGGGAAACCCTGTCGGTGGCGGAGGGCATCCTGATCGCCCGACGTCGTTGCAGCCAAATCGATGCATTCGAAGAACTGCTCCGAGTCGCGAACCGTCACCACCTCAGCGTGCTGACCGTCGCCCATGCTCTGGTGGACCTCGCCATCGACGCCCACCCCCCACTGGGATCCCCGGAACGGCACACGCCTCCGGAGCGCTGGCCGAGTGGGAGGCACATCTCGCACATTGGCCAGGATCTTCTCGGTAACGCCACCTGATGCCACCACCAGCCGATGCTGCTCGGCAGAGCCCGACGGGCAGCGGCATCTCGCGTGGCCCGCCGAGATCCTTGCTCCCGGCCGCGTGGCCTCCAGATCGTCGGCCACACTGACCATCCCGCCCGCGCGAGGGCTGTTGGCAGTCCCCGCGGCCCGGGGCAGGATGGGATCCATGTCCATGAACGAGCCGTTCCTGCCGATCACACACGTGCGTGGCGACGAGATCGACGCCGCAGACCCGGGATTGGGTGCCCCCGGAACCCCCGCACCGCCTACCGCCGACGACGACACCGACACCGACACCGATGAGAAGGAGCACGAATTCGAGGACCGCATGGAGCAAGCCCGCGGTGAGAAACAGATTTTCCGTACCCCCGAACCCTCGCCCGACCGGCCCACCTCCGACTAGCACGCGCGATGAACCGCACACCCCGCGCCGTCAGGCGTCCGCCTCGCTACCCGTTCCCGCGCCGGCTGTCGACCACCTTTCGAACACCCCGCCACGGATCCGACCTACCCACCCTCCGACTCAATCGGGCAATCCGCGTAGGCACGGAGTCCGGAGTCGGCGCGGGCCGACCGAGGCGGCACCGCTCGACCAGGATCACCGCACACAGCAACAGATGGACCGCGGGAACGATCAGGACAACGGTGACGAGGACGACGACAACAGCCAGCACTTCCACGGCAACTCCCCAGGCCGACAGGTGAAACCGCGACGGCACCACCCCCGAGCAGCACAGGCATCCGCAGCACTTCCACCGTATTCCACCCGGGCGACACCGACCGTAACCGTCAGGTGAACATCGCCGGAGTCCGTCACACCGGACACCGTCTCGCGCCCAGCCCGTGCTGCGCGAATCTTCACGATCCGTTCGACTCCGGCGCCTATGCTGACCCGCACACCCTCGCTCTCATCAGGGAAGGCCCTGCAATGTTCGTCCTGCTCCGGCACGCCCACGCGATAGGAAAGCAGAACTGGCACGGGCCCGACGCCCACCGGCCCCTCAGCGCCCTCGGCCAGAAACAAGCTGCCGGCCTCGTCGACACCCTCACCGGGATCGAGCTGCGCGTCCTGTACTGCAGCCCGACCACCCGCTGCCTCGACACCCCCGCCCCTTTGGCCGCCGCCCACCGCCTGCCCGTCCACGAGCACCCACTTCTCGCCCCGGACGCCGCCGCCGACGAACTGCATGCCGCCCTCGACACCGTCGACCTGGCCGGCACCCTGTGGTGCACCCACGGCGAAACCCTCACCGCGCTCGCCGCATGCACCCGCACCGACGGAACCCGCGCATTTCCCCATCGGTGACACCGCAAAGGGTGGGGCCTGGCTGCTCAATGCCCACACCCCGCCGCGCTACATCGACCCCGATCCGCCACAGTAGCCAATCTGGTAGTGACACACGTCACACTCGATCCCGGGGTTGGTCGGTGTAACGCTTCCGGCCCTTCCGGACACCGTTCGAGTAGCCGCAGACGCTGGGCCCGCGGCACCCGAATGAGGACCACCCGCCATGAGCACCACACAGCTTCACCGGATCACCCGCTCCGCCACCAGCACCTCCTCCTGGAAGCGCCTGGCTGCCGTCGCCGCCGCGACCGTCGCAGTCGGCCTCGTCCCGGTCGCCGCCGCGAACGCCACCGCCGCCGCACCGGCCCCTGCACAGCCCGTCGCCGCCGCCGTCACCCACGACAACCCGCTCGACCGCGACAACGACATGCAGCAGCAACGCCAGCACGACCGCCAGCGGGACCAGCGGCAGGACCGGCGCGCCGAAACCATCGTGCTCGACCAGATCCTGGTCGGCTGGAACAACAGCACCCCGATGTAGCGCAGCCCGGCCGCCCCACCCCCCAGGGGAGCGAAGCAGCGCACAGCGCTCCCCACCAGGGCCTGACGGCCTCGCAGCCGACATCACCCCGCTTTTGAGACCCGCGAGAAGGCAACCATGAGCACCACCGACACCCGCCCCACCGAGGCGGTCACCACCACGGCAACAACATTCGGCAACACCGCCGACCTGACCGGTGCGCTGATCCGCGCCGCGATCGCTCACGGCGAACACGAAAAGCGCACCGGCGCAGCGGATCCGAACTGGCCCGACTGGTACGCCGCCTACATGGTCGCCGAACGGGCCGGGACGGAGCTGCCCACCTAACTGCCCTGCCTCGCCACCCCACCGGTCGACCCCTCACCCCGCCCCACCCACCCAGGAGGACGCCATGTCCACGATCCACCTGCACCAGACCACCACCGCCACCCCGGAACAATTCCTCGACGCGCTCACCGACTTCGGGCCCGGCCGCCAGACGCTGTTCGGCAACAGCGCCGACGCCTACCTGCAGGTGCACGAACTCGGCACCGACCACGCCGACGTCACCGAGGGCTCCGGCGGGGCCTGGGAACGCCTGCACTACGACTGGACCGACCCGCACCGCATCGTCATGACGACTACCGACTCCAACCTGTGGGGCGGCAAGTCCGGCCACACCTACACCCTCACCCCACGGCCCGACGGGACCACCGACGTCGACGCCGTCGTGGTCCGCGACGGCAAGAACCTCAAAGGACGAGCGCTCGGGGCCGTGCTCGGCGTCTTCGGCACCCGCGTCCTGGGAAAGCCGTTCGACAACACCGTCAAGGCCATCGAAGCCCGCAACGCCACCCCGCGGACGGCCAACAACACCTAGACCCCGGCCACGTCCGCGTCGGGCCAAACCATCACGGTGTCGACGAGGGTGCTGTCTTGGAGGATGCGGTCTTCGAGGGCGGTACCTTCGCCGACGTCCGACGTCCCCGCACCGCCTTGCGCGCAGGAGCAGGAGTGATCGCTTCGGCCGCGGTTCCGGCCGGAGCCGCCGACACCGCTGCGGCCTTCGCTCCGGCATCGGTCCTCGCCCCGGGGCCGGTCGACTGCTCATCGGTCCTAGGCTTGTCCGGCTTCGTGTTGTCCGGCTTCGCGCCGAGTTTGAGTTGATCAAGGACCAGCGCAGTCCCACCGACCGCGGCCACGATCGGCCACTGCACCACACCGGTCACCGCCACCGCACCCATCGTCAACACGGCCGCGGGCGTCGAATGACTTCCGCGACGGGCACCCTCCGCAGCCCCGACTGCCGCACCTTTCATGCTGCCGACCAGGACGCCGACCGCGGCTCCGCCGACCGCGCCGAGTGTGGCCGTCGCGGCCTCACCAACCCCGGTCACCGCCCGTGCCGTTCCGTTGACCAAGTTCATGCCCTCTCGCCCCGCTCCACCAGTGTTGGAGATCGACGACGCCGCCGATCCTGTCCGACCGGGAGTACCCACCGACCGCCCACCTGAACAGGGCACCGACCACGGGGTTTGTTTACCGCGGCGGCGTTGCCGATCCGGCGACGATGCGGCACGATCACAGACATCATGTGCATGCGGAGGTGGCCGGAGAACCCGGCACCGGCCTGCGGAGGCACCGAAGTACACGGTCGACGCCTCCTGGTCGCCGACACCTCCCTGACGCTGGAGCTGGCCCGAGTCGTCGCTTACGACGCCGGCCTCGCCGTCCACCTCACGCTGACCGTCGCCGCCGGCTCCGCCCACCGGGCCCAGTACCAAACCCGCCCCTTGACCGACCCCCGGGACACCTCCGCCCGCTGGTCCTATCTCGACATCTGGCTCGGCACCACCGGCCACCTGATCGTCGCCGACCCCTACTGTGCCCGCCCCGACATCCAGGCATCGGCGGCCGGAATGTGCACCTACCGCACCGAACCCCAGTACTGGATCGGCACGGACACCGATGACTCACCCGTGCGGTCGCTCACCCTCACCGCCGAGTGGCGGCAGATCGGGTTGAACCCCACCATCGCGACCCTTGCCCTCGACCACGTCGCGGATCGCCGAACCCGGCGCGCTCACAGGTAATCGTCTCGCCTGTGGTCGGCGATGGTGCGCAGGAACGCCCGGAAGGTTCGGGGTAGCTGTGGTGTCCCGTCGGGTGCCCCCAGCACGATCGCGGTACCCGCGACCGCGGTGAGCAACCGCAGGACGGTGGTCGTGGGCCGGCCGTCGCCAGCCAGTCTGAGGACCGCCGCCCGTTCGGGTGATCGTCCCGCGACGGCGATGTCTGCTCCTGGTCGGCGGCGGCGATGGTGATGGCGCGCCGAGGCGGGAACCGCCTCCCACGACAACGATTCGCTGCCCGGACAAGACGTTCATGGTGCTCATCAGGGGTGACGCCTTTCGGTTTGAGGGACCCATGTGGAATGCGGAGATGACCTCACACGGGGGCCTGTCAATGGGTGCGCCCTGGTGGTGTGCCGCGGCATGCCAGCGTTCATCTATCTGTCGTCTGGATTTCGGCGGTCGGGATAGTGACTCAGAGCTTGCCTTCGTTCCTCGGTTCCGGCCGTGTAGAACCTGGTTATCAGTTGATCGAAGTGCATTCCGGCGTCCGAGAGGACGTGCACGAGTTGGTCGCCGAGGATGGTGTGGTCCCCGGCGCCTTGGAGGCCGATGAAGATCTCCCACAGTCGAGTTCCCGGTGGAGGTGGTTTCGGTCGATGCTTGGCGTGAAACGCTGCGGTGCGCTCGGAGGCCAGCACGGGATTGAGGATCTGCCAGCGGCCGAGGGCTGCGAGGGTGTCGGCAAGGACTGGGTGCAGTGCGGCGACGTACTTGGAGGCGGTGGCTTCGTCCGCATAGATCTGTAACACGTTTTCGACAAGATCCCCGTCGTGAAACGGCGCTGGCGGATCCGGCCCGAGATCCCAGACGCTGCCGAAGTAGACCGGGCGGCCACCGACCGCGGGATAGTCGGTGACCGTGGATTCGACCAGACAGAGCATCGGGTGCGCGTAGAGAGCGGCTACACGCGCTTGGACCGCGAAGATGTCGAGAACGATGCCGGCGGTGCGCCGGTCCATTCCTGCGAGAGTGTCGTATCCGGCGATGGCGAGGACGGTCCCCGAGCTGGCGGGATCGCTGCCGTAGTCGAACCTGGCGACGTCGGAGAGCACGTCGTTGAACGCGTCGAGGTTGCGGCCGTAGTGGGCGGGAAAGGACATCGCCTTCGCGAAAGCGGTGTGCATGTTCGCGACGGTGGTCCATGGATGGGCGTCGATGCGGTGTACGAGGTAGCCGAGATCGGTGAGGCGGGCGCACGCGCTGTCGAGTTGGAACGCGGTGTCATACCGGTGCACGTTGCCGTTCTGCAGAAGGCTCCAGTCGAAGCGTTGACGCTGCTCGTTGAACACGTCGCGGTCGGTCGGATCGAACACACCTCTGTGCGCCATACTCCGAGCGTAGAGGCGGGTGAGCACACGGAACGTGACCGACCACCGATCGGTGACCGGGTCGTCGATTTCTGGACGCCGATACAGTGCCGGGGATGGATCAATCAATTCGCGCCCATCGAGCGGGCCAGGTCGGGTATTCCGGTGGACTCTGACAGCCAGGCTGCCGTCTCCGGCGGCGACCGGACCGACGATCTCCTCACCAGGGCGGTGATCGAGGCCCTCGCGGCGGGCATATCGTGGGCGCAGATCGCCGCGCAGCTCGGTGTTCCACCCCCAGTCACCTGCGGCCACGCCGCCGTGACCGATCATGACTGGCAGGAAGCGATCGTCGCGCACGAGAATGCCCGGGCAGCACGGCTCAATAACCAAACCTTGCCCCGGCGCCCGAGAGCCTGCTGACCCCACACACGCCAGCCGATCCGCACGACGAACGGGTGGAACTAGTCACGGAACAGCCCGCTACTGTCCGCCGCTTGCAGTCGTCGCGGCACGGCGCCAGGGCCCTGCTGAGAGTTACAGCCACGGCGCCCCCACTCCACACTGCAAGATCGACAAACTCGCCCCCTCTGCGGCGCTCCGCCCTGGTGAAGCATGCAGGTGGACCAGTCGCGTCAGAGCTCGGCGAGAGACACCAGCCCGTCCTGCAGCGCCCGGATCAACAAGCCGGACTTGTCGGCGACGGGGCGCCCGGCGGCCGCGTACTTCGCTCGGATCCGGATCAGGTGGGTGTTGATCGTGCCCAGGCTGATGCCCAGGTCGGATGCGGCCACAGTCTTCGATTCACTCCGCAGCCACAGGCGGAGGATCTCCAGCTCGCGTGGTGTCAGCGTGGGCCGCTGCTGCGGCTCCCCGACAGTGTCGGGCGTGGGGCCAGGAACAGAAGTCATCGCGATCTCACCTTCTCGAGCCGCAGCACTGGCCACGGGACGCACACCTGTGTGATTCGAGGCGGTGCGCCATTCGGATGGGTCAGTACGCGGGGGCCGACATCGATGAATCGAGTTCCGCCCAGACGGGCGCGGTGTTCGTTCGGCACCTGGGGTTACTGGCCGAGGCCCGAGTGCGTGCGGGCCGCGTGCACACCCTGGTCGTAGTCGTCGACGTACCCGCCGGTGCCGGGAAGATAGGTCGAGTCGACCGCCCGGGGGTTGTAGGCCATGAACACCACGTCCGGCCGTCCGCCGTTGATCTGCCGGAAGGTGGTGTAGTCCCAGCCGTCGGGTGCGTAGTCGTCGTTCCAGCGCAACCGGGCGACCGCGACGAATCCGGCCTTGCTGTACAGGTCGGGGAGCACGGTGTCGAAGCAGTCGAGGCGTCGACCTCCTTGTGCGACTGCGGTTTCCAGCAGTGCACGCCCCGCTCGGGGGTGGCGGCTGTCGCGGTGCGCGTAGACGGAGACCACCTCATCTGCCTTGAGGGCGACGCCGGCCCTGCCGTCGTCGGTGATCAGCAGGCGCATGTGACGGTATTCGTCGATGTCGTACACGGAGACCGACGCGGCGTACGGGTTGTTGTCCTTCAGTGCGCTCATCTGGGCGTGGTACAGGGCGACATCACGAGGGCTCAGCTCGTAGAGGTCGGGAGTGCTGTAGCCCCGGGCCCGCAGATACCGGGCACGATCGCCGGGCAGGGAATGTGTTGCGGTGGGAGGACTTCCCGGTGGTTGATCAGAAGCCGTGGAACTGCGCCAGCGTGATCGCCTCGTCGTTCCATTTCTGTTCGATCGCGCGCCGCTCGGGCTCCGGCATCTGCGGGGTCCAGCCCTCCTGACGGGCCCAGAACGCTTCTCGCTGTGCCTGTGTCAGTGTCGGTGTCGGTTCGTTGGTCATCGGTTCCGTCCTCAGGGGTGGAGTTTTGCTGATTATGGCGTAGCGCGGCGATCTGCCGGGCACGCAGTTCTTGGCCCGCCGTCAGGCGCTGCTGCGCAACTGTGCGGGCGGTGGTGTCGGATTGGCGGTCGATCTGCTCCCGCAGCTCGGCCTGTCCGCCGGGGGTGGAGTCGTACAGTGCCCGAGTCTCAGCCACGGCGGCTTCGGCGCGGCGGACGCGTTCACCGACCGTGACATTGTCGGGGTCGTGTTCGAGCGCGGAGCGGGCGTCGGTAAGGGTGCGGCGGGCGCGCTGCAGGCGTCCCCGCGCGTGTGGGGTGCAGCGGGGTCCCGGTTTCGGCTGGCACATCAGTGCGCGGCCCCTGTGACGGTGCATCGGTCCACCAGGGTGGCGAGCATGCGGGACAGTGCGTCAACCTTGTCCGGGTCCGGGGTGTGATCGGTCTTCAGGTACCGGTCGCGGCGGAGTTCGATCATCACCGCGCCGACTCGGGGGTCGGTGCGGTACCGGCTCAGGGGCACGTAGCAGCCGGCGTACGGGGCGTTGACGGCGCTCTCCTGGAGTCCGGCGAAGGCGGCCTGTACCTGTTCGGTCAGCGGTTCGGGGGTGTGGAAGTCGTCGGTCCCGATGCAGAGCGGGGGTCGGGTCCGGGTGGGGTCTTCGAATCCGGACGGGTACCGAGGGTAGGAGTGCACGTCGATGATCACCGCGGCTCCGGTGGCGGCGAGCCGGTCGTCGACCAGCTCCGACAGGGTGGTGGCGTAGGGGTGGAAGTAGGTGTCCATCAGGTATTGGGTGTCGGGAGCGGGTTCGGGTCGCAGCAGGGTGCCGGTGCAGGTGCGGGTGTAGACCGCTCCCCTACCGACCGTGTTCATCGGCTCGTCGTCGCCGGGGAATCGTTCGGGGTCGATGACCAATCGGGAGACCTGGTTGATCGCCAGCCAGGGCCTGCCCCGCCCTGACGTGGCGTAGTCCGCGGCACCGGAGGCGATGAGGTCGGTTGCGGTGTCGGTGGATTCGTCGAGTTCCATGTGCAGTTCGGCATCGGAGAGGAGCAGCCCCTTGCGGACGGTGCCGGGGATCGCCCGGGATGCGTGTGGGACGTGCAGGATGACCGGGGATGCGGGATCGCCCGACTGGATGCGGCAGATCGTCATGACAACTCCCTTTCTGGGGTGGTCGGGCAGTGGGACGCCGGAGTGTGTTCGCTTGCGCGTTTCGTTCGGTGGGGAAGGGCCGGAAGCGCTCCGCCAAGGTGTCGGTCGGTAGCAAGGTCGGCGACGGGCACGGCGATCTCGGACGGTCATCGATTGTGAGCTCGGTTGGTGCGGACCGCCTGGACGCGTAACAGGTGTCGGTCGATCTGCCCGTTGCTCAACGCTTCTGGGCGGTGCCCGATGTGAAACAGCCCGGTGGTGTGCGGGCAGACGAACACCGCGAGGCCCTTCTCCCCGGGGTGCCGTTTGCGGACGGCTTTGGCGTCCGCGCGGCTGTGATAGCCGCGGTGATGACACAGGTCGCAGAACGTCCAGCGGGCGGCCGGGTTGTGGGCGCGGGAGGTCATACGGACCGTCCGATCTGAATATTCAGCCAATCGGACAGCCAGGTGATCGCGTCGCGGCCCGCGTTGTCGACGACCAGGGCGCTGTAGTTGGTGTGGGCGTCGGAGGTGAAAAAGCTCGCGGCCTTCAGGCCTTCGCCGACCAGGGCGGTCAGGTCCTCGGCGCCGCGGGACTGGGCCATGGTCGTCAGCGAGCCGGTCAGCGCGGGCAGATCAACGTTCTCCGGTTGGGCGCTGATGCTGGTGGCCGCGGTGGACTGCTTGCCGAGTAGTTCCGGCGGGGTCTTGGAGGCCTTGCCGGAGAGCATGTTCACCGCCACCGAGGCCAGGTCGAGGCCGACGGGCAGCAGGCCGGCCATCGCCGCCCCGGCGCCGAGGGGGTCGGGGACTTGTCCGGGGGGCGGCAGCAGTTTCTCCACCGCGGTCCAGGCGATGTCCTGGATCCGCCCGATGAGGGTGGCCAGCCGGATGACGTCGACGCCTCCCAGGATCGACGCCACGAGCGCGGCGATCTGGGTGTATCCGGTGGGGTCGGGGATGACCGAGAGCACCTGGGAGATCCAGCGCAGATCCACGGCTGCGGCCATCTTCACCAACGGTGCGAATTGGTTGTTCAGCTCCCCCGCGACCTGATGTGCACCGTGGGCGTCGAGGGCGGCGACCTTCTGCGGCAGCACGGTGAGGTTGCGGAGAATGCCCGGGACGTCGAGAGCGGTCACCCCGGTGGCGACGTTGAGGACCTGGCCCACCACGGTGGCCGGTTTGAGTACCGACAGCACGGTCGAGGCCGCCGACAGCGCATCGACTGGGGTGGAGGTCAGTGGGGCGACCTGGCCGCCGAGGGTGGTGGCCGCGGTCGACAGCTGCGCCGCGTCCGCGGATGTGGCGGCGACGGTCGTAGTCCCCGAATCGGCGAGTTTCCGTGCGGTGTCGGCGATCGTCGTCACCGCGTTCAGCGCGGCGGACAGATCCGAGGCCCCGGCCTTCGAGAGCACCTCGGAGGCACTGTATTCGGGGCTGCCCACCGGGGCGGCGGCGAGCTGCCCGGTGGCGGCACGTGCGGCCCCGGAGTCGATCAGGTCAGCCATCGGGGCGAGCGAGGTGGCGATGGACTTTGCCGTCGCTGCCACGCCGCTGACATTGACGTTCGGCTCGGCGAGCTGCTGTCCGAGTGCGGCAACATTCGCGCCCAGTCCCGGCAAGTCGGCCGCAGAAAAGTCTGAGGTCAGCGCGGTGGCCAGCTGGACGTTTCCGGCGTGAACGTTGCTGGTGTCGCCGTTCGTGCTGGGGGTCTTGGTCAGGATCGACCCGAGCGAGCCCAGTAGTGGGTTGTCGCCCTTGCGGATCGAGCAGTACAGGTCCCCGGGGTCGCAGATCGAGGCAACCCGACCCGAGAGTGTGCCCATGCCCTGCGGGCGGGGGTCGGCGATGCCGTGTCCGGAGGTGCGAGGACCGACAATGGCGGAACCTTTGGTGCCGGCGCCGGGGTCGGCGAGCAGGCCGATCGCCAGGACACGGTCGGCAGGGACGGGCCCGTGGTCGTTGCCGATCTGAGAGGCGAGATCGCCGGCGGCGTCGGCGCCCTGGGAGTAGCCGGTGATCGTGAACTTCGTGTTCGTGCACGCGCTCGCCACGTCGGTGAGAACCTCCGTGGCCTTGGTGAGGGCGTCGAGTTTGCTGTCGGCGTAGGTGTGTCCGTTGTCGAACGCGCGGGCCATGTACGGGAGGGTGTAGACCTTGGCTCGGTCACCGTGGGCGGCGGTGATGGCGTCGGCGACCGGTTTGAGGATCCCAACAGGATGGGTAGGGTCGGCAGTCTCGGAGGTCTCCCAGGTACCGGGGATCAGCAGGTTGAACGTCGCCGCACAACCGGTGGGGTCGGCGTGCGCGATAGCGGGGGCGGTCACCGCGACACTGCCGCCGGCGACGGTCGCACACGCGACGAAAGCCACCAGGCTGCGGGCTCTCGAATATCTTGCGGGCATGGGCACCTCATCTGTCGCCGGCGGGCTCGGACACTCCCCCCGCCGGGCGAGTCCCGTGTCGGGAACCGCCCCGGTTGGGGTGAGGTGCATACGGTGCCCGAATCCGGCAACGGAATTCAACGGGGTATGGGGATAACATCTTCTGCCCGGCCCTCATTGGAGGGTCGTCTGCTACCCGGGCCACCGCCCCGCACTCCCGTAGCGTTGCGAGAACCGCTAGCTTCGATAGCAGTGCTTACCGACATAGCAGTGCGTTCTGCGGCAGCGGTGCTTCGCGATCTGGCTGTGGAAAGCGTCCCGTCCCCCTGTGATGCGGTCCAGGCCGGGATCAGATCCAGTCGATGTGGACGGAGTCGATGTGGTCGAAGTGGAATCCGAACTGGTCGCTGTACTTGTCGAAACCCTTGTTCTCCGGGTAGTCGAGGGTGGCGTGCCGCTCGAGCAAGGCGACGACCCGGGCGTGATCGTCGTTGGCCAGCGCGGCGGCCAGTTCGCGGGACTCGTCGCTGCTGAAGGGTGTGTCGGAGTTCGCGAAGTCCAGGGTGCGGACCCGGTAGTCGTAACCCTCGTCGGCGCCGTTGCGGACCATGACACCGCCCTTGACCCGGATGACCGCCTTCTTCGGTGTTCCGTCCGGGCGCAACACTCCGGCGCGTTTCATGATGTCCTCGGCTTTGACGTTCCTGAGTTTCTTGCTGGCATCGGCACGCAACTCGTTCGTTTCCCCGGACCGGTATCGGGAGACCGCGGAGCGGGACCGCCCGATCTTCGCGGCGACGGCATCGACGCCGCCGAGGCGTTCGATCGCCGCGCGGCGTTGGGCACGCTCGAGAACGTCCGGGTGCGGGATGCGGCCTTGCTGCGCCCACCGGCGCAGTGTGCGGTCGGACGGGGGTGTGCGGCCGGCATCGATCGCCGCCTGCCGCAGGCCCTCGTTGCCGAGTTCCGTGCGCAGCTGCTTGACGGAGACCTTGCTGGTCAGCCCGGCCAGTCCCCCGCTCTTGACCTGCTTTGATTTTTCCACACCGCTGGTCGCGGCGTTGGCGACGGACACCTTGAGGCCGTCGAGACCGACCGCCTCCTGCGCCGGCTTCGTGGTGCGCGGCTTCGGAAGATGCAGTGCCATCAGAGCACCCCCTCCCCTTCGTCGGCGGCGTCCTCGTTGTCGGCGAATGCCGCCTTGATCGCCAGGTTCACATCGTGCACATCCTCCGCCGAAGTGAAAGCCGATATCAGGGTGTCGGTGAGGAGTGTGTCCTTCTCCACCGACATCTTCCCCAACGCCTCACTCGGGTCGGCGATGTCCTCCCCGTCGGCGAGGAGGTACACCCAGGAGTCGGTGACGGTGCGGACCGGCCAACGGCCGTGCTCGCGGGCAATCCGCATCGCCACCCGGCGGCCACGCCACCGACAGTGCGCGACAATCGACGCCCGCCACAGCGGTTGGTGGTGATGCTGCATCTGCTTCGCAGTCCACATGTCCGGGTTCACCATTCGCCCGATGTAACCCTTGTAACAGGTGCCGAGGAACCGCTTCGTCGCCGCATCCTCGGTATCCACCGCAACCTTGCGGGCGTCGCGCAGGATCTTCGCCCACTTGTCGAGGGCGCGGCCTTGCTGCGGGTAGACCCAGGCCTCGGTGATGTCGAGGTCGTCGAGTTCGGCGCCGATTCCGCCGTCTGCGACCGGTGCGCACAGCCCGTCGAGGCTGACCGTGGTAACCCAGGTCTGCACCGGTTGGTCCGCGAGCATGTGCGGGTGCGCAAGAGGTAGCTTCTCGGGCAGCGACAACGTCTGCCCCGCGGGCAGGGTGATCCGCCACAGCCCGAACGGGGCCCCCTTCTCCCCCACCGCCGCAGCAGCCGCCGCGTTACCGGTCAGGTGCTTGGGTTGCCCGTAGCCGAATTCGAGCATGCCCGCGGAGGCAAGGTAGGCGGCGCGCTGATCGATGGACACCAACCGGCCCGTCCCGTCGAGATCCTGCGCGTCGGGGACGCGTGTCCAGCCGACCGCGGGTTCGAGATCTCCCCGCGGCGGGCCGTCCAGCGGTGGGACCGAGCCAGGTGCGGTGACGACGATGCCCTTGCCGCTGCGGGTGCGCTCCCGCTTGATCTTGTCGACGATCGCGGCGCCGGTCCGCGCGGGCGTCGGCCCCGGGAGCACCCCCAGGTGCCGGGCGCACCACGCCAACCGGCGACCGAGTTCACGTGCTGCCGAGAGGTCGTCGTCCGGGAGATACGTTCCGGCCGTCGGTGAGCCGAGGATCCCCATGTCGCCGACCCGGTTGTGCCAACCGAAGTCCTTGTTCCAGTACGTCCACACATAGGGTTCGATCACCACATCGACCATCGAGGTGAAGTTCCCGATCGAGCGGGACAGGTGCACCACGTGCCCGGGATCGCCGCGCAACTCCCACCCCGCGTTCAGCAGGGGGGTGAGGGCGGCCTGGAGGACGGCAGTCAATTCTTGGGCGGCGCGGGTGCGCAGGGCTTCCATGTCGTCGACGTCGTCCTCGCTGCCCGGATCGATGATCCACCCGAGCAGCTCGCATGCGCCCTGTCCGACGACCCAGATCTGTGCGGGGGCTCCCAACGGTGTCAGCGCGGCCCAGCGGATCAGCTTGTCCAGCTTCTCGACCGAATCGACCGGACCGGTCAACTCCCGCCCGGAGGGTGTGTACGTTCCCGCGGCGGTCACGATCAGCGCATGGCCATCGGCCTCCTCACCGGCGGGCAACGCCTCCCACACCGGTGTACGGGGTGTTGCCGTCGGCTCGATCTCCGATGCTGGGAGATCCAGGGCATCAGCGGGTGTCGTTGGTTCCGTCGTGGCGGTTTCTGACGTAGCTGTTTCCGCCGGTGCGATTTCGGTGGGCTCGTCGTCGCCGTTCACCGCAGCGCTGTCCACTTCGTTGCTGTCCACCTCGGGAGACGGCGGGGTTGGGGCGTCGTCGGCTTCGGCGACGTCGCAGTGCTCGGACGATTCCGGGTGTCCGGCAACGGCTGGCTCCGAGGCCGCCTGATCGGCTGCGATGCAGACACCAGCATCGACGGAGGCAGCGTCGTCGTCGGGGAGAACGTCGTCGTCGGGGAGAACGTCGTCGTCGGGGAGAACGTCGTCATCTGGGACAACGTCGTCATCTGGGACAACGTCGTCATCTGGGACAACGTCATTGGTGGGATCGGGAGATGTCGTCAGGGTTGTCTCGGGCAGTGCGAACAGGGGTATCTGTTCCCACGGCCCGCTCATGAGTCGTGCTCGGCGATCCGGCCGTCATGATCTGCCGGCGGGACGCTGTAGCGGTCGAAGAACTCCTGCAGGGCCACGTCCACGACGTTGGTCACCGTGGATTGGCGATTGTTCACCAGCCAGGTCAACCGGGCCTCCGTCGAGGCCAGTACCCGGGTATTGAGCGGAACCTTCGTCGGTCCCTTCCGCGGTTCCAACTTCGCCGTCAACTCCGGACTCGGCGTTCCCGCACCACCGGAGTCTCCCGCACCGGGAGCGCGTTTCCCCGACTCCGCGGCGCCTCGTCCGGCTCCGGTCGGGCGGCGGCGGGCGCCGCCTTCGGAATGTCCCACCTTCGCCATACCCACCCACTCGTATTCCGCGTGCCGCCCGTGTGCTTGCGCGGACATCACCCTACCCACTACGTGCCTTGTTGCAGGTATTTTCGCTGGCATGTTTGCGTGCGGTTTTGCGCTTAGAATTTAGTGCGGTCAAGTGCGATCGACGGCACCGACACCACAGGTGACTGCACCACTACACACACTGCGTGGCTGCGGCAGAGGTGCGGCCCCTCCCTCCTTCGCTTTGCTGGCGGTAGATCGTTGCCGAAAGTCTCGCTGGCACCCGGTCCCCGGCGAGGACGGACCCACCGTTGCGGCCCGACGAAGGTATCGGCTGTGGGCGGGGCTACCAGCGGTGGACGACGCTCGGGTCCGGCTCGTCGCTGCCCCGAATCGCGACCGGAGTCGCCGACGTGATCAGCAGGCGAACCGTCGAGTTCTGGCTGACAAACCCGACGAATCCGCCGTTGCCGTGGTCTGCGAAGAGGCCCCGGATAGAGTCCTCGAGGCCGTGGGCGGCGGCCGCATCGGCGAGAGGATAACGGACCCCGTCGTAGATCGCTTCGTAACTCATCATCCTTCTCCCGCTGGTCTCGTGATGCCCACAGCGTACGAGCGCCGGACCGACGGTTGGGGCCGATGCCGACGCATTTTCCGCACCGAGATTCGGCCGGATCGCTGCACCCCGGGCAACCACGGCCAACCTGTCACACGCACCACCGTCGACCTGCGCCGGGAGAGCGTCACCACCCGGGGGGCGGGCCGGTTACCGTCTGTCGGTATGGGGACCACCTTCCACGGGCCGAGCCCGTGGCCGCACATCACCCGCGCCATCCGCACCCGCGGCGCGCGGTACGCCGCGATCGGCTACCTCGGTCAGGACGCACCCGAGCTGCTCCCGCTGCGCGCCGGGGACCTGTTGGTCGTCAACGCCTCCAAGGCCGCGGTCCGGGCGCACGCCACCTCCCCCGCCGCCCTCGCGTACTACGTGAACAAGGGGGTGCGGGTGCTGTCGTCGCCGACCCTGCACGCCAAGGTGATCGCCACCAGTCGGCGAGCGGTGATCGGGTCGGCGAATGCGTCCGAAAATTCCGCCCTCGCCGACGACGCCGTGGTCATCACCGACGACCCCGACATCATCGCCTCGGTGCGGAAATTCATCGACGGCCTCGACGAGCTCACCGAGGTCGATGAGGTGTTCCTCGACGACGCAAACCGGGAATGGGAGATCGGCCGCGCCGTCCCACTGCCCGGGGTCACCGGCCGCGTCCGCACCGGCACGGACTTTCTGCCGGCGCCGGTAGCCCGGATGTTCGTCAAACATGCCGTCGACTACGAACCCACCCACACCGAACACCAGGTGCTCGAGGAGCACCGGTCGCGGCAGCGGACCACGGCTGGGCCTGCAGTGAAGTACCAGCTCGAATCGCTTCGCCTCGACAAACCCAGCAGTGTGAAGCGCGGCGACGTGATCATCTTCGTCTCCGCCGACGACGAATGGATTTACCCACCCGCCGTCGTGGTGTCCGACGCCATGAAGATCCCGCGGTCCGGCGGGGCGGTGTTGTACTTCCTCCGTATCCGCACCGACCTGCCGCCACTTTCCCTTCCCGAGGCGGAGAAGGTGCTCACCGACCTCGGGCACCCGGGCTCACGGTTGCCGACCGACCACTACGTCCGCTCCCCCAGCCTCCGGACCGCGCTGCTGGGACTGTGGAACCTCTGACCCTGTGTCAGCGTGGGAGTCCGCTGCACAGAACCGACGAACCCGACGGCCGAAACGCGACCCAGGATTTGGACGCATCACCCATCGACTGATCGAACCTGTCGGTGTTCACTCGAATCATCACAAGCCCTGCGAAGGCTCGACCCGAGCGGGTGGACGCAATGGCGGCGCCCGTCATCGACGCCGGGGAAGGACGGCAAGGATGGAACCGGAAACAGCGGAAGCTCGCATGTTGCTGTCGGTGATCGAGCATGCCCAGAACCTGGTCGCACTCGCCGACTACGACACCGGTCGCGTGCTCTATCTCAACCCTGCCGGAATGCATCTGATGGGATTGACCGACGAGGCGGCCGCCGCCGCTCGCTGGGCGCCGGAGTTCTTCACCGATGTCGGGTTCGTGCAGGCCCCCGACATGGAATCGGCCCTGCTCGAACAGGGCCAGTGGGATGGTCGGTCGGAGTTTCGGCATTTCTTGACCGGTGAACCGATCCCGGTGACCCTGTCGGCCTTCGTGGTCGAGCGCACGCAGGACCGCCCGACGGTGATCGCCTGCATCGCCCAGGACCTGCGGACTGCGCAGGAGCACGAACAGCGCTTGCACACCGCGTTGGAGGCGGCCGCGTACCGGGCCCGCGAACAACACGCCCTCGCCGAATTGAGTCAACTCGCCGTCGACGGCGACCTGGACCACGTGCTCGCCGCCGCGGCGGACGCCGCCGCCGCGTTGATGGGGGTCAACTGCGCCTCGGTGGCCCGGGCCGAAAAGCCGGGCGGCGCATTGCGGGTACTCGCCTACCGCGGTCAACCACCCGCCCCGGAAACCTTCACCCCCGGTGCCGATTCCCAACCCGGCTACGCGGCCGCCGTCGACGAGATCATCATCTGCCCCGACCGGTACGGGGAGCACCGGTTCTCCACCGAAGCCATGAATGCCCGGGGGTTGCGGAGCGGGGTCTGCGTTCCCATCGGCGCCGAGTCGGTGTGGGGCGTGTTGACCGCGCACAGTGCCCGCCCCCGCGAATACTCCGACCGGGAGGTGATGTTCCTGCGGTCGGTGACCGCGGTGCTGACCGCGGCGATCCGGCGCATCGAGGCAGAGGAGGCGCTGCGCTATCAGAGCCTGCACGATCCGCTGACCGGGCTACCGAACCGTGCCCTGGTGCATCAGCAGATCGACGCCGCCCTGGACGCGGCACGCGGGAGCGAGCGCAGGGTCGCGGCGTTGCTGATCGACCTCGACGAGTTCAAGACCCTCAACGACCGGCTCGGCCACGCCGTCGGAGACGACGCCCTCATCCGGTTGGCCGAACAACTGCAGGCGGTGGTGCGGCCCACCGACACCGTGGCCCGGATCGGGGGCGACGAATTCCTCATCGTGTGCCCCCAGACCACCTCGGTCGAGGAGACAATCGCCATCGCCACCCGGATCACCGAACTGCGGGTCGGGGCCGATTCGGCCGGTCGCGAACTTCGGTTCACCGCCAGCGTCGGCATCGCACTCGCCGGACCGCAGGAAACCCGGCAGACGTTGATCCGTCGCGCGGACGCGGCCATGTACCACGCCAAAGTCACCGGAAGCGGCTACGCCCTCGCCCCCTGACGCAAACCCCACGCACCCAATCATGCAGACCGCCACTGATATCCGGTGACAAACCCGGTCACACCGGAGACCTGGGAATCGAGAACCTGCGACCGGGAAGGTTGCACGGCTCGGTGGCACGTTTTTGTGTATCCGGCCTGCGGGTTCTCAACGTCGTGGCGGCGGGTGATTCTCACGAACGTGTCGGAATCCTCAGCCCCGGTCGCTGTCGTGTTAGCGGATCCCTGACCGGACACCGCCAGGCGTCGAGGGAACGCTGCGTGTCGCATGCACGGACACGCCGATGTCCGTCGCTCGCTCGCCCCGGCAGCACCGATCTAACGCTGCTCGTGTCCCAAGTGCTGTCGGGCTGCGGCCGGGCCGCCGATGGGGCCGCACAGCGCCCGTGACGTTGGTCCCTTGCGGGGCGGTGCAGCGCCTCCGATGCTTGTCGTATGACAGTCGGACGCAAGATCGTCGGTGTCGCCGGGGCGGCAGCTGTCGTCTACGGGGCCTGGGTACGCCCTCGGCTCGTGCGCTGGGGCGCGACGGATGAGGAAGTCGCGGGACCGTATCCCGGTGCCGACCTGGTTCCCGACGGTGAAAGGGGCGGGGCGATGGCCGTCACGATCGACGCCCCGCCGGATCAGGTCTGGCCGTGGCTCGTACAACTGGGCGGGGATCGCGGCGGCTGGTACTCCTGGGACCACCTCGACAACGCCGGTCGCCCAAGTGCCCACAGAGTCCACCCCGAATGGCAGGACCTCGCCCTCGGCGACCACGTGAAGTACTGGACACGCCGCCACGGCCCCGTGGACGCGTGGCAGGTTGCAGCGCTTGAACCGAATCGATTCCTGGGACTGCACGGGTTGAGCGATCTTCGAGGCCGAAGTCTTGATCCCCAGCAGCCACGGCCGTCGGCCTACACGGAAGGACTCTGGGGCTTCCTGTTGAAGGAGTTGCCTGGCGGGCGCACACGTCTCGTGATCGGCGGTTATCAAGCCTTCCGCCCTCGCTTGCTTGAACGTGTCGTCTTCTACTGGCTCTTTCCCCCGGTTGTCTGGATCATGCAGGCACGGATGTTGGCCGTACTCAAGCGCAACGTCGAACGAGCAGCCCACTGCGATGCTAGCTAGCGTAGCGAAGTTAGCTATCCTCTCTTTGCGGTTACGGTCGCGGAGCTTTTCGGCGCACGATCGATGGCGCCGCGCACCGGGCCGGGTGTTGCAGCCCAATCGATCTGAGCCTTGCGCACAGCCGCCGCACGTGATGACGTTTCCGCCGGCCATCCGGTCGCCGGCGAAGAAAATAATCAACCGACCCAGGCTCGGGCACTTACGTCACCGTGATGAAATCGTGCCTGCTCTCCCCCTTGCCAGAAGAGCTGCGCGAGATGGGTTCGCCAACCGATCAGCAACTGAACGTACCCGCGTCGATACGCACACTGATATGCCCGCGTCACCGTCGAACGACTCGAGCGGCCGCGATGGCATTTGACGAGACCCGCACTCGACTTTCGTGGCGCGATCGATCGCGGTTACCCGTCGGGATCGATCACCACCCATACTCGCCCGATTCGGGATCGAGTGGCGGGGTATCTGCGCCTGCGGCGGGCTGCAGCTCGACGGATACGCGTTGCTGCATCGTGCGGGCGTGGTGTTGCTTCGCGGTGATGGCAGTCTCGATCCGGCAGCGCAGGTTTTCGTCGTCCAGGCGTGGATTGTCGAACCCGGTCACCACCGCCAGCTCGGTTCCGATGCGGATGTGGGCGGTCTTATTGACCACCGATCCGTCGTCACGGCACGCCAGGTCGCGTCCAGCGGCGATGACCTGAGCCATGGCGTCGTCGCGATCGGACGCCGCCCCTGCGCGCACCGATGTCCGCTGAGTCTCCAGATCCCAAAACGACACGAACCACTCCACAACCGCTCCCTCGTCCACTTTTCTCGAGTGAACTGTATGAGTCACCGGTGTCCAGCATGCAACGCGGCACCCGCCCACCTGCATTGCGCAGATGATTGCCGACGTTGTGATGGTGTTGCATCTGCATTGCGGTCCACACGTGCGGTTGTCTGTTGCATCCGAATCGGGCGCCGGCGTTGCAAACCTCGTACTGGCGGCGTTGCGTTTCCGCAACCAGGCGTTGCGTTGCCAACCTCATCTGGTTGGTCTGCAACGTCGGGCTGTGTTGCGGTCAGAGGCGCTGGGTGTTGCGGAGGTTCGGAATTTTGCTGGGTGGGGCGCGCTTCGTTCTGTTGGTTGGGTCGTCTCCCTGGTCGTGCCGCGGAGGGCACGAAGTGGTCGTCGCCGCGTTGCCGGGGGCGGGTGATCAGGGCGCCCCGACCAATGTGTACTGCGGATCGAGCGTTGCCGCATTGCGTCCGTCCGCCATCTCCTCGAGCTCCGGCAACGGGGGCGTCCGGAACCCGGCGTCGACCGCGCGTTGCGCAACCTTGTCGAATCGGCGCATTGCGGTGCTTGCGGCCTTGGCCCGCGTGAGCGTGGCGATTTCCGCGTAGCTGTGCTGTTCGATGATTCGCAGTCGGGCCGTCTCTTTCACTACAGGCTCGAAGTCGGCGCACGTGTCGATGAAGTCGAGGAGGTTCTCGATGGTCTGGGCTTCGTCCGGCAACACGAATGGTTCTTGCGAGTCCTCCGGCGCATTGCCGACCTTCAGGGAATCGGCGTTGCGCCCGTCCAGTGCACTGGGCGCAACGTGCTCCTCGGTGAGGGTCGCAACGTCGGTGAGGTCATCTGGGTTCGCCTCGGTTGGTGGTGCGGCATCCGCAACGCCAGTGGAACCCTCGGGTCCAGCCGCGGCCTCACGACTGTCGTCGGGTGCCGAGGAGTCGTCTGCCGGTGCAACGTCGGCGAACTGCGCAACGGCCTGAGCAATGCGCGACGCAACGTCGGGATCCTGTGCAACGTTGCGGTCCGGCGCAACGGCCTGAGCAATGCGCGACGCAACGTTCGGGTCCGGCGCAACGTCGGAGTCCTGTGCAACGTCGGGGTCCCATGCAACGTCGGGATCCGGCGCAATGCTCGGAGCAACGAGGGCCGCAATATGGCCGACGTTACATTCGGATGCCGGCATCGACTCGGCCGCCGCCGTCGGGTAATCGGTCGTGATGTCCTCACCGTCCCGCTGTTCGCGGTCTCGGGTGTCTCGGACGACCTCGGTGTACTCGGTGTGGGCGGTGCCGATGGCCTTGATGAGGATTCCGACACCGTGGGTGAAAGCCAAGACCAAAAGTGGCGGAATGACTGCAATGAGCGATGCGCCGGTGGGAGTCAATGGGGTGTATCCCAGGTTGATGCCCGCTGCAACACTCCGCGCAGCGGCTTCCCCGGCGCGGTAGGCGTGGTAGGCGTTGCCGAAGACGCTGATGAAGACGACGACCACTGCGAGCCAGAGGAAGAAGCGCTTCCCTGTTGCGCTGCCGTTGATTTTGCTGAGCGCAACGATGGCGATCGTTGCGCCGAGGATTGCGCCGTCGACAATGGCGGGGAAGATCCAGGTGAGGTAGTGCGGGATTCCGGCCTGCATTGCGAGGTCGCGTTGCACGGCGAACGAGAGTACGAATGCTCCTGTGGTGATGCCGACCGCAATGGCGATCGCAACGATTAGGGCAGCAATGAGGGCGCGGAGCTGGATTCGTGCTGCTCGGATACTAAGGTCGTTCATGATCGGGTGTCCTTTCACGGGGTCCCGGTCCACGAGGCCCCCGCCGCTGCAATCGGCGGGGGCTTCCTTGTGTTGGTGCGGCCAGTGCGTTGCGGTGGGCATATCTCGAACTACGAGGGCTCACCTAGCACCGCTAGCTAGTGGCGCTATCGGTGCTAGCAGCCGTTTTTGGCCAGGTACTCGATGAGCGCGGCGTCGGTGACCGACGAGATGGTGATGCTCCGGTCCCCGGTCTCGTAGCGCAGCTTGTCCACACCGCGCGTCAGCCGGGCCTTGGTCGAGGGCCGCAACCGTACATTGTGTTGTTCGCTGAGTTTCTCGACAGGCGATGCCGCCTCGGGTGCAGGAGACCAGACCGGCGTGACGGGCACGTCGGCGACAGGCCTGATGGTCGATTCGGTCGGAAGTTGCGTCGGCTGCTCGTCGACGGCGGCCGGGGTGGGGTCTTTGACGACCCGGGGACGCTCAGGAAGATCTGCAGCAGGGTGCGCCGGCCTGCGGATAGCGGGTTCACGTTGGACGCTCATACGGTCGCTCCTGCGGTCTTGAAGGGTAGTTCGCTGAGAAGGTCGGTGTACGCGAGCTGCAATGACAGCGATTTTCCGCCCGCGAACTTGTGGATTGGGGTGCGCGCGCTGTGTGCGTCCTGCCGAGTGGCGTACTCCGGGATGGCGGTGCGCGCGACGAGATCGCCATAGACTTCGCGCAGCTCGCTCTCCCGGAACTGGTGCTCGCCTGTCCCCCGTCGTCGACTGAGGACGATCTTGTCGATAGCCAGATTCGGGTTCGGGCGTCGCTGGACGTTCTCGACGGTTTCGAGGAGCTTGGTGACGCCTTGAACGCTGTCGATGGTGGGCTCGGTTACTACGATGACCCCGTCCACTGCACAGAAAACGGCGAAGAGGAGTTTGCCGAGCGACGGTGGGCAATCGAAAAGGACAGCGTCATACGCGGACAGGTCGAGGCCCTCGAAGGCGATGTCGAGGCGGAAGATGAGGTCGTTGGCCCCATCCGACTCGATGTTCGCGAGCGTCTGGTCGGCCGGGATTAGGTCGACGCCGTCCCATGGAGTGGCAATGACCGCGTCGATCGCCGTGCCCGACTCGGTCCGGCTCATCAGGTCGTAGGTTGTCAGCATCTCGTCGGTGATGGTGACGCCCACGCCATTGGTAGCGTTACCCTGGGGGTCGACGTCGACAATGAGGACGTGTCCGCCAGCGTTGCTTATTGCGCTCGCGAGACCGAGGGTCGTGGCGGTCTTGCCCACTCCCCCTTTCTGATTGCAGATCGCGCATTTGCGTGTCATGACTTGGTTTCCGTTCCGTCGAGGCCAGGAGACTTCCAGATGCGCGCGATGAGCGTTAGTGCAACTCCGCACGCTCGCGTAGGGAGCATAGCGAGGCTTGGCTGCTGAGCTAGCTCGACACGCCGAGCAACGCTAGCGTTCTTCGCTAGGTGAGCTAGCGTGCATAGCGTAACTAGTGTCTCTAGTTTGGCTTTCGTAGCGATCACCGCTGCGAAAGCCGACATAGATATCGCCTCTACGATTGCGACCCTATCTACGGTGTCTGTAATCGCTTTGCTCGCAACGCTTACTGCACTAGTTTTCATAGTGACGTTAGATACGACTGCGCCTATAGCGATGACAGCAACGCTCGGTATTTGAACTTTTCTAGCAAGCGTTGCGCTCGTAGTTTTGTTCGCACTCATAGCTCTGCACGCAACCCTACGACTCCTAGACTGCGTAGCCAGCTTAGTAAGGCTAGAAAGGCGAGTCCGCCTAGACATGCGAGCGTCTATAGAAAGCGCTGCTACAGTAGCGCTCATACGGCGTCTAGCTCAGGTAGATATCTTTGCTGACATCTCTCTGATAGCTACGATTGCGAGAATCGCTGCGATACAACGGGTAGCTGTGATCGTCTCCATAGCAGAACTATTCGCGATATGAAGGCTAGAGACGATAGCCCAAATAGCCCGGATAGTTACGCTTCCCTTCGTGCTACCAAAGTAGATCCCGTCAATGCTATCGAAGCTAGCGTTGATATTTCAGCAGGTCAGGGGGTCGTCGCCACAACTATGCCACGAGGCACCGTCACGCGAAACGCATCCCTCCAACCAGATCGCATCTGCCTAGGCGTGGCGGAACCCGGCGAATCAGAGCAGGCCGGCTTCGAGTCTTCACCGCTCGACATGCTGCCCGAGCGGATCTCGCCCCGGATCAACCGAGCACGATTCTCGAGCTAGCCGCACTTCGCTAGCTAGGCTAGCGTCCCTATCTCGGTGAGCGAGAACTGCTACTTTCGCCAGCGGCCTTAGTGCAACGGTCGCTTCACCGCTAGCTACTACTTCACTCCTAGCAGCGGTAGGCAGTCGAGCAATCAACGCTCGCTTAGCTAGTCGCGATAGCTGGAATAGCGTTACTTTGCTACCTAGTCTCCCTAGCAACGCCAGGTAGCCTTTCTAGCATCCACTGTGGGGTTACGTCGCTTTCCCAATGAGCGCACATTCGCTGGGCAGCGCGTCGCAGGAATTCCCCGGTTCAGAAGGAATCGGCAGGACGCGTGAATCGGGTGTGCTCACAGCCGACGGTTCATGGCAGTAATCGGCGGGCGAGTTGTTCGGCGTTGAGTTGCCGAATGCCGTCGTCGACGGCCTGGCGGTCGGTGAGGTCGACGCCTCGCTCGGCAAGCGCTGCGGCCACCTGTTTGGCCGGGCCCCAGGCTTTTTCATCGTCGAACGCGTCATGGAACTCGGGTAGGAAGGTGTCGACAGCATCAACGACGAGGCTGATCCACTGGCGGTCGATCCCCTGTTGCGTCAGCGCGAAGGTCAGCCATCGGCGCAACACGAAGGGCAGCGCGTTGCGTTGGTCGGCGTCGAGGACTGCTTTGCGGGGAAGCCAATCTGTAAGCAGAAGCATCACCTCGCCCGGGCTCCAGCACAGCGGTCCGGCGCCGATGTAGCCGTCGCCGTAGTCCAGGAACAGTTCCGCCAGCGACCGGCTCACCTCGTCGTCGCTTCCGATATCGGTGAGGAAGTCCTCGACCAGTTGGCGGCGCCTTTGCTCGGGTAGTCCGGCGTGTTCGGGCCATTCTGGCAGGTAGTCCCGGCAGCGGGACCATGCCAGCGCCCGGTGATCGCAAAAGTCCTCGTCGTCGGTGCGGGGCCAGGTCATGTCGGTGGTGCGCAACGCGTGCGCGAGATCAGCGAGCACCTCGGCGACCGGGGCCGACTGGAGTGGCATTGGTGCCTCATTGGGCTCGCGTAGCTGGTCCCACGTGGTGGCTGCGCCGGGATCCAGGAGAGCGAGCTTGTCGATCATCAGCCCGCCGACCTGGTAAATATGTGCCATCAATGTGTGTGGGTGGGGTCCGTCGTAGTCGATGAACAGGACCCGTTCGCTGTCGTACACGTCGACCGCGCGCCACGCCGCGGTCGGAGTCCACGCCTCGACGGTGTGCCAGGCTGGCAGCGGTTGGGTTTCGGCCAAGATGTCGAGGGTGTCGGTCAGCATGGAAAGGTCGGCCGCAGGTGCGACCCGCGCGAGCGCGTCGATCGCGGCCAGTGAGTGCGGAGACGGTGTGGTGCATGCTCTCCCGGTGACCTGCATACACAGTTGATGCTCGGGCTCGCGTTCGGTCACTGCCGCCGTCGACCACGCCTCGCCGAGCCAGCCGCTGGCCCAGGTCTCGGCGGTGAGTACGTCGTCGATTTCGAGGAGTTGCCGGGCGTCGCGCAGCAGAAGATCGGCGGGGTGGAGTTGCCGGGGAGCACGGCGGACGGGTCGGCTTTTGCCGACCTTGCGGCGGCCTCGGCTCTTGGGCATATTCGCAGTCCACCACAGACACCGATCAAGGCGCCATCGCGACGCGCCGTCCGGTGAGAGATTCAGGCGATGACCGTATCTGCCGTCACGTGACAGAAGCCGTAGGTAGTCTAGGTATCAACGCTCGCCTAACTATTCGAGGTCGCTAGAGTCGCCTAGCAATGCTAGCTCGCATTGCTAGCAACGTCAGGTTGGGTTACGTAGCTTCCGGACAGCCAAGAGGGGTAGGCCGCACCGCACTTGAGAGGGCCAACTTCGACAGCCAGGCATACGAAGGCCCTCTCGGAACTGCTGTTGGACAGGTGCGTCAACGGAGCAGAGTCTGCCG
Source organism: Rhodococcus sp. NPDC059968 (assembly GCF_042738615.1). Classification (NCBI taxonomy): domain Bacteria; kingdom Bacillati; phylum Actinomycetota; class Actinomycetes; order Mycobacteriales; family Nocardiaceae; genus Rhodococcus; species Rhodococcus sp. NPDC059968. The sequence continues at coordinate 48,477 of NZ_JBHWUE010000028.1, read as the reverse complement.
ATGGTCGGGAATCATGTTGTGGCCCGGATGGTGACGTTCTTGCGGGCCGGACCGCGAACCTCAACTGCGGTGTCCACTACTGCACGTGCTTCATCGGAAAGCGCGAGAATCGCGTGATCTCTAGCTTGGACCGTGGCCTCGTCGTAGGCGTGGACGACGACATTGTCGTCGGCCCACACAGTGGAGTGGTCGCATGCTCTGATGAATGCGTGATTGTGAGCTACAACCCTGCACCGGTCGAAGGCAGTAACTGTCGCGTGGGTGTAGGCCCAGACATGAACTTGCCCTGTGACTTCCACGGTCGTTGCGTCGGTGGCAACGATGTGCGCGGTCGCGGGTAGTGGTGAGTCGAGATGAATCCGTGCTTGCGATCCAGCGGTAAATCTTAGGGTCCACTCGTCGCCGGCCGATGCGAATGTTTTGTCGTCGAGTTCGATTAGCTGACCTGCAGTGTCAACTACGACTGTTTTGGCGCCGTTGCGGAGGCGTTCGCGGATCGAGTCTGCGTTGCGGCTGATGTGGTGGGGCGCCTGGACTCGGCTGACATAGACCCGTGGGTGGCGGTGGGTCGATCGGGACGCGGTGTTCTTCTTACCCACGAGCGCACTCCGTTCTGTGCGAGTCGGCAACGATGATTCTCGCAGTATATGGCCGAGACTCGTTGATGACTGGTACCTCGGTCGGCGCGGTGGTGATCGTCCGCGGTCGGTCCGACCAGCGTCGCCGTATGTGCAGGGTGAGCCCAGGATCGATGGGCATGGTCAGGCCGCCTGCTTTTGGGGTACCAGGGCGGCGCGGATCTGTTCCATGAAAGCTTTCCGGTGCTCAGGCGAGGCCGCTGCGCGACGGGCCCGTTCGCGTTCGGCGTCACGCTCAGCGCGGCGCTGTGCGCTGTGCGCAGCCTCCGCGACGCGTCGCTCGCTGGGGGAGGGGCCCGACCAGTCGATTCTGGACAAACGCCAGGTCAGATATCCGACCGGTGTGCGAACCGTGTTCGGCCAGAGCTCACCTCGCGAGACGGTGTCAGCGGTCAAAGCTTGGGCGATATCCCGTCCTGTCCAGCGGGTTGTGTCGATTCCTGCACGATCGATGACGTCGCACACGGCTCCGATGTGGCCGTTGGGTGCGATGACTGGAGCTGCGGCGACCAGGGCCGAGGCGGCTCGTTGGAGATTTAGTGGGCGTGGGTTCGTCTGATTCGGGGATGAGGGTTGCTTCGCGCGCGCGCATGCGCGTTTGGTGATTACTTCTCTACAAGAGATCCCCTTCGGGGAAAAACCACTCAAAGATAGGGGGTCACGGTCGCGGGCTTGAGGATTGGGATTCGAACCCGCCGGGGTGGTGTGGCGAGCGTGCTTCGCCGCGCGGTGTGACCGGCGGTGGGAGCTGCGCTTTTTTGGTTGTGGGGGAGAGGGAGTGGCTGCGACGAGGTCAGGTGGGGAGGAAAGAGCCCATACGCTGGCAGCGCGGTGCTGACGCCCACCGTGGTGGACTTCTGCGGCTTGGAATTCACGCGTAGTCAGGGTGCGGCCCCGTACCAGCTCGAAGCCGAGGTGTAGTGCTTTCAGCACGCGGCGACCTCGTTTGACCACCGACTCGGACACACCGGCGCGGGCGGCGAGGTTTTGGACTGTGGCAGTAACGCGGCGCCCAGTTTTCGAGTCGGCCGACGACGCGTGCGCGGCAGCGATGGCGACCATACTTTCGACGCCGATCCTGTGTCGGGCGGCTGCGGCGCGGCCGGCGGCGGTCTTGGTGACTGCGTACCGGACTTGTCGCATCCATCCGTCGCGGCTTGTCCAGATCGGGATGCTTGCTTCTTGGCCGGGGTTGATGGGCAGCGTCCAGGATTTTCCGCGCTGATCGGTGTCCGTATTGAGTCGTCGTAGCTCGTCGATCCACGGGGTCTGAAGTGGTTGCGTTGCTGGTTGTGTAGCGGTTTGTGGAACCGGCGAGTTGTGTGATTTATCCCACGACACGCCGAGATCGGAATGTTGAACCGTGGAAAGGGCGTCAGGGTATGCGTTACCCTGAGACGTACCTCGTAGCACAGGTAGTCCCTTCGGGGATGCAGTACCGAGTCGAAGAGGCTGCTCACTTCTTCCACTCACCTCAGGGAATGACCGTCCTGCCAGACGATCGCCCTAGACGGGAGGACCTGCCAGTCCTCCCAGCGGGATTCATTGACTAAACCCACCCCCGCCCGGGGGTCCCTTTGGGTGGTACCGCTGCTCTTGAATTAGCTATCGAGTTAGTTCCGATGCGCTATTCGCCAGGCCCACCGCCCTCCTCAGCTAGAAGGGCCGGTGCGCGCACAAGCGGCACCGGAAGTCGCAGCTCAGAACCCGCAGATTCCGTCGCGTAATGGGCGCCCTGGTAAGCCAACACGGGGGTAGCGCCGTCGCAGTGTTCTTGAGCGTGAGGGAGCGCCGTAGCCGGCATGTGGTCTCGTTGAGACAGACACGTAACTGACTGGAGATTCGCAGGCGGGCCAGAGTTGCGGCCGTGCGTTATCATCGAGTAAGCACCGCCTCTTCCTTTCGAGGTAGTGGTGGTCAGGGAGCTGGTAAGGTCCCGAAATTTCATAGACGGACAACCCCCGACGCCGCCAAGCCCTGGGGGTTGTTCCGTGTTTAGGTGTCGTTCATGCGCCCATCGCCAACTGCTCGATGCGATGCAGCGACCCCGCAGCTTCGACTTCAAGTAGCCGGAGCTGTTCCGGTTGAAGTTTCTCGCTGATGTAATCCGGGATGTCCAGTCCGTGCGTGATGGCGAGAATAAGCACGGAGTAGTCGCCAGCAGGGATGCCGAGTTCGGCTGCCCGACTCTCGTAAACCTTGTGGTGTCTGAGGGGCGCGCGGGTAGCGATCTGCCCACGGGGCCCCTTGTTGTGCTGTGCCATGAGCAAACCCTAGATCGAACCTGTAACCGATACGGGTAACCGGCGCTCTTCGGTGTGTCGCATGTGACTGAAGTGGTCATCGAAGGTGACTGCCTCTCGTGAAGGATTCGGCGTATCAGGACTGAACGGACTTGGCCGCGGGTTTCAGCGACCCCGCTTCTAGTGAGGGCGCGACAAGATTGGGGTGATCGGGACCGATTTGCCCTGCTCTGAAGCGCGCTGAATCTGTACTGCTACGCGGGATGTCGGTGGAGAAGTAGACGGGCGAGCGAAGCGACCTCACGGATCTGTTCAATGGAAGCCGTTTCAGGGTTCGTCACGACCAAGTCGACGACATCGGCAAGCTTCTCTCGGGCGCCCACACTCAGGGTCAGCGCCTCAGTCGAGATCACCAGAGGACATTCGGCGAGAAGTTGCTCGGAAAGCACGGTAGGTGTCGCCACGCCGTCCGCAATGTTCCTGGCGCAGATGACATCCTGCATCGGGACGAGTTCCCACCGGCGCCCGAGGAAGTCGACAGCACTGACGGTCGTCACGCTGCGACTCCTGTCGCCGAACCCTGAAAACGGGCCTCCCAGGCATCGATAGCGGCGTTGATGCGGGCCTCCGCGACTTCGGAGGGTTGGGTGGCGAGTTGGGCCCAGAACGCGCAGGAGACGGTCTCGGCACCGCTGAACTCGATGCCGGCCAGGTAGTCGTAGGCGTCGATAGCGGAATCCGACACTGCAGCCCAGGCGTAGTCGGCGGCCTCGGATCGTGCGCGGCCACCTTTGATTGCGGCAAGGCGATCGATGGTCTGCCAGCGTGCCGTGAGTGCGCGGACCGCAACCTTTGTGGCATCAGTTGTGGGACCGAGAGCCGTCGCCCGGCACAGTCCGGCCACGGCGTGCGCGGCCGCCGGGGTGAAGCCCGGGATAGTGACAAGCCCCCACCGCGGGTTGGCGTAAAGGTCTGCGAACCAGTTCCAGCGGATCTCCGCTGGCCCTTCGGTGGCGGGAGTCATTGCATGTCCGTTGGCCATCAGATAGACCTGATCGACGAGTGACGTCATGCTGCGACCTCGCGAATTCTGGCGGCACGTGATTGGCCTCGTCGAGATGATGCGGCGGGGCGGTCGGTGCGGGCACTGTGGCCGCGGCGGATCGCATAGTCGTCGAGTTCGGCGCGGGTGACGGCTCGTCCGGTGGTGGTGAAGAGCAGGGCCGCGACGATCTGCTCGCGGGGCCGCTGGCTGAGATCGAGTTGAGTGTTCAGTTCCTCTCTGCACTTCCTGAGGAGCGGGCAGGCCGAGCAGATATCCATGGCCTTACGCCAGGATGAGAGATCGATGCCCGTCACCGTCCAGCCTGACCCCTTGCCGGCGCAGAGACCATGAGCGGGGGAGGAGCTTGGGGTGATGTGTACCAGCCGGCGGGACTCAAGCACGTCACGAATGCGGCGATACGTCGGGCAGAACCGAACAGTCGCCGAATACAAGAAACCGCAGCGGCGGCAACGATGATCACCAGTGTGCTCGTCGGCCAACCGAAACAGCTCCCTGTCGGAGTGGTCGGCGAGCGCTCGAATGTGAGCCGATCGGGTGCCGCGGCCGGCGAGGACACGAAGTGCGCGAGCGGCTGCGGAGCAGAGCGGCCGGCCCGGAGTTTGGGTGTGCCCACATCCGGAGCACTGTCCGTTAATGCGTCTGTGAACGGCGAGAACATGCTGTGGATCAGTATCGACGGTGGTAGGAGCTAGGCGCGTAGCAGACGCGCCAACTATCGTGGTCATCGCAGAGCACTCATTTCTGCATTTGCAGTGACGGGCGGCAACCCGTCACTGCACGGCTTTTCCGGCTGTATCGGTCAGCTGGACTGGCATCGTGTTCGGTCCCCCGGCTGCTGCAAACCGCTGGGGGGACCACTCTCATCTCGAGGACCCCTCTCTTGAGTTGCCGCTGGTCGGTAGTTTGAGGGCATTCTGTGCGAGTGCGTCGAACAGGCCGAAACCCGAGCGGACCGTCATGCCGCCCCGTTCTCGAAGAGCGAGAGCTGCCGCGCCGGAGCCGGAGTAGCAGCAGGGGCCGGGATTGGTGCCCGGGGCTTTTGCTGCTTCTTCTTCGTCCGCCCCCGGGCAACTGCGAACGCATCAACCCCAGCGGCTTCGACCTCGCGGCCGGTGACGGTGAACAGGCGTCCGGCCATGATCTGCTCGCGGACCTTCACACCGGAAGCGAGCCTGTCCTCCAGTTGCGTCTCACACTGCGCGAGCAGCGGGCACACCGAGCAGGCCGCCATCGCACGCTTCCACACCGCGGCCTTTGTGCTGGTGACGGTCCAACCGGAGCCCTTACCTGCGCACAGCCCCTGACCTGTGTGGGGCTGGGTCACGGGTGCCTTGCCGCGAGTCTCGAGTTCGGCGGTGATCCGCCGCGACGTCGGGCATAGACGCACCTGACCGGCGTAGACGAACCCGCACCGCCGGCACCGGCCCTCGCCGGTGTGCTCGCGCGTCATCGCGCGGAGCCGACCGGTCGTGTAGTGGCCCAGAGACAGGTCCTGGGGCCGGAGGGCGCCCGTGGACAGCTCGCGCAGAGCGCCAGCGACGGACGGGCACAGCGGGCGGGCAGGGGTGTAGACGAACCCACATGCCGTGCAGGCCGTGTGGTCATGGTTCGGACGGTGTTTGGCCAGGGTCTCGCGGCGAGGGCCGTCGGTCACGCGATCGTGCCCGTCGACCTTCTCCCGACCAGCATGAGAACTTGCAGTCGCTAGGCGTAGAGCACCAGCACCATCTAACGTGTTCATTTGCAGGCTCCGATCTGCATTCGAGGCCGCGGGCCGCTAACCCGCTGGTCTCATGGCTTGTCCGACTGAGCTAACAGTCGACTTGCTGCTCTGGATGGTCCCCCGGCTGCGCTAACAGCCGGGGGATCGTTCACTTCTGACTGACATTCCCCCACATCTCCTGGCATCTATTCATACTTGTTTAATCACATTCAGATGTGCGCATCGTATCGAGAGGACTGCACAGTGTCTAGCGATGATGACTTCTCTAGGAGGACTCGGTCTGTGAGCCGACGTGTTATGCGCGGGTTCAGTCCCGTGTCTCTGCGCGAAGCGCGGCGTACCGCGGGTATATCCCAAATGGAAGCGGCCCGTGTCGCACGCATAGGAGCGGACACGATTCGACGATGGGAGCAAGGGGAAACCTCTCCGCAGGTTGACCTGCTCGCCAAGGTCGTCGAAGCGCTGGGGGTCGAGATTGCCGATGTCGTATACATTCCGGCAGATGAGCGTTACCCGGGGGATTGGCGGGTGCTCCTGGGGCTTACGCAACCCCAGCTCGGGGCGAAGGCGGGCGTAGCCACGCAGATCGTCAGCAGTGTCGAACGTGGAGTCATCTCGTTGTCTGGCAACGTCGCTGCGAAGCTCTCCGATGCGCTCGGAATTACAGAGAGTGAGCTGCGAGCAAGCTACGAGCGGGTGCGAACCCGCGCCGCCGGCGCTCCTGCATAGCCCTCGGGCGTCGCGGATGCGAAGAGAACGGTTCGAGTCGTACGGTGCGTGGGTGTTGGCGACCGTGGTGGTGCAGTAAGCGATGTGAGTGTTCATTCGACGCACAAGCTGGTGTGAGCACCGCAATGGTCGGCGCGATTGAGCGGGGGGAAGCTCGCTTGGCCGATGAGGTGGCGGCGAGGCTCTGTTCGGTCCTGGGGGATTGCGACGGATGCGCTTCGTGCTGCCCACAAGCGTGCGCGAGACCTGTGAGCCCGGCACGCCGGCGTAGCCACAAGGCTCCTCTGGTGACAGCGGGCGAGTTCCAGTCATGACGACCTTGCGGTCGACCCGCAGTGCTCGCAACGAAGGCCGGAGGTGCGCCGACGGTTCGGCGCCCGGCCCAGGTGGATTTCCTGGACGCATGATGGCCACCGTATCGGAATAAAATCGGGAAAACAAAGACCATGTGTCGGTTAATTTGCGGGTTGCAAACGGTCGTGGCGCACAACCTGGGGGTTGACGCCTGTACTATCCCTGGTCATGGGTGATGTTCTGAGCAGTCCCGAGATCGTACGGCTGGGCACGTTCATGTCCGCGCGCCGTGAGGAGCTGGCTCTGACGAAGGAGCAAGTTGCTGAGCGTGGTGGCCCCAGTCCGAAGAGCTTCACCCGTATTGAGCGGGGCCTGAAGCCGCGCCCGACGGGTACGACGTTGGCGAAGATCGACCAGGGGCTCGATTGGGCGCCCGGCAGTGCAGCGTCGGTGCTCGCCGGCGGCACACCGAGCGAGAGGCCCGCCTACACCCAGGACGACATCGAGCGGCACGCCCGCCTGGTCGCGGAGCTGCAACGCACCGGTGTGACGAGTGTGGCCGCTCGGGGGATCAAGGCTGGGGCTGACGGAACTCAGTTCGGTCCGGATGCGGTTGAGGCGCTGCTGGAGCTTCTGGAGCGGATGCCCGATGGCCCTCGCCGATCCGATCGGCCATCTTCCTAGCCTTCAGCCAGTGCTCGGCAATCCGTGACGGATCCACATCCGCGGGCGGCGTTCGGTCAGTAACTTCACGTTCTTCGCCTGCTGCTATCGCTCGCGTAGTCAACACCAGTTCGACGGCATACCGTCCTAGGTACCCGCCTCGCTTCTTCGTATGCACCGAGTCGGGTAGGGGTTCGATTCGAGGGGTGAGCTCGAGCAGCGCGTCGGCGATCTCGACCTTCATGCGGTGCAGCTCTTCCTCAGCGTCGAACTCGGAATCTTCCAATGTGAGCACAACATCGCGGATGGCCCCCGTGCAGTCCTCGTACATCGGCCGCAGAAGCTGAACCTCACGCTCGATCCACCACCGCTGAAGAGCGTCTTTCAGGCTCGGAAGGAACGACAACAGCACCACGAGAACAAAGGGCAGCATGAACAGGCCGTGCACGCGCGAGATGGTGGCCGACGCCAGTTCCCTGCTGGCCGTGCCGCGCGCCATCATGACGGCGCCGAATGCGATGCTCGCAACACTGACGGCACCAATCAGCCCACACGCCAGAATCGCCCCGACTCCGAGCCAGTCCCTCATGCCCTCCGTTCGCTTGACCTGGCACGCGAACACCCACAGAGCGACGGCGCACAGCGCGATCGGCACGAGCGCGTAGGTGACGAAGTAGGCCGCGAACCTCCAGTCGGGGCTCTGGTACATCTCCCGTCCGCTCGCGACGCTGGGGTAGCTGAGCGCCAGCAGCACCGCGACGATCGCGGCCGGCATCGCGTAGAACCCGAGACCTATTCGGCGCGTGCCGTCCTCCTCCGGCCGATCCAACTGGAGCACGAGGGCGATCAGGACGAAACAGGTGTAGATGAAGATCGCGTGCCACAGATCGGTGAGTTGGGGAGCGCCCCCAGGGAGCACATGACTGACGAGCAGCGCGACGGTGGGATCGCACAGGACAACAACGAAGCCGGCTGCTGCGGCCGCGCGATTGCTGGTCCGGTCGAACGGAAGGTCGTTCACCAGCAGTAGCCGAAGGCCGATGATCGCGACCATGAGGACGTAGCCAGCGTCCCATAGGAGGTCCGACACGGGGCGGTACGGCGAGGGCACGATGACGGCGACGAGCGCGAAGACCGCCAACAGGATGGTGCTCACCTGCGCAACTCGCCGAGGACCGTCCCCGTCGGAGAGTCGACGTAGCCGGAAGTGCGCGGGTCTGTGAATGCTTCTCAAAACAACCTGAACGCCGCGGGCCGCTCACGCGCAGCACGGAGGTCGGGCTTCATCACCAGCAGCGTGCCGAACACCTCGGCCTCGAATTCGTTCCGAGTGCCGAACCGGGGCTTGGCATCCGGGATCGAGAACATCGAGTTCACGCGTGCGAGCGCCCTCGCCGTCACATCGCGCGGGATGTCGATCCCCAACAGCTGGCTGGCGAACTCGTGCGCGTCGAAGTGCTCGGTCTCGATCGGTGCTTCCAGGTGGTCGAGCACGATGTGACCGAGTTCGTGGCCGACATTCTGCTTCTTCTGCGCGAGCGAATTCGTCGGCCGCAGGTAGATCGTGTCGACACCGAAGTTGCGTACGGTCATCCCGCATGCCGTCGCACCGCCTTGCGCCGCATAGACGGCCGGGTCCATCGTCTCGACGACGATCCTGCGGCCGGTCACCCGGCTCGCGGCGGCGATCGCCTCGCTGACCGACCATTTCCGTGAAAGCCCGAGACTGGCGACCACAGGCAACAGCTGCCCACGCACGCCTGTATCCGCGCGCGCCGGTACTTTACTGCGCATCAAGCACCCCCGATGCGATGTGATGAAACCGCAGCCCTCCGAACTGGCGGTTCTGGACCCGATGAAGTCTAGCCCTGCGAACGAACTGAAGCGGTCGGGGCTCATACACTTACACTGCAACGACCTGCTCGGCCAGCCCGTTGTTCGGATGACGAGCGCTCCACCCCGACCGAAGGAGCCACCGATGGGTGTCCTACGCCCGCCCCATCCGCCGAAGCGAGTGCCGTTGATCGGCGACATCATCGGTCTGGACCCCGTCAAGCCAATGCAGAACACCGCCCGGATTCTCGGCGAGATCGGCCCGATCTACCAGCGGCGGATCCTCGGCATGCGGCTGACCTTCGTTGGCGGCGCGGACATCGCCGACGAGGCAAACGACGACGCGACCTGGCAGAAGGCCGTGCCGCGGCCGCTTCAGCTGTTGCGCCCGATCGCCGAGGACGGCCTGTTCACCGCGTACAACGACGAGCCGAACTGGCACAAGGCCCACGCGATCCTCGCGCCGGCGTTCACCCAGTCGTCGATGCGCTCGTACCACGACACGATGGTCCAGGTCGTCGACGAGATGTGCAGTGCGTGGGACGGGGCCTCCGGGGACGTCGATGTTGCGGCCGAGATGACCAAGCTCGCCCTGGAGACGATCGGCCGCTGCGGATTCGGCTACCGGTTCGACTCGTTCGGCCGCAGCGAGGTCGACCCGTTCCTGCCCGCGCTAAAGGACATGCTCGAATACGTTCAGGCCCAGGGCGTCCCGGTCCCGGGCCGCAAGGTCGTCGACGCCCTGACCGGGCGAACCCGCCAGCACCAGCGCAACGTCGACTACATGTTCAAGGTCGTCGACGACGTCATCGCCGACCGGCAGGCCAACCCGCACGACGAGCCGCGCGACCTGCTCGATCTCATGCTCACCACGAAGGACCCGGAGACGGGCGAGCAGCTCGACGCCCGCAACGTCCGCAACCAGATCCTGACCTTCCTCGTCGCCGGTCACGAGACCACCGCCTCGGCACTGTCCTTCGCGCTGTACCTGCTGGCCACCCACCCGGACGAGGCGGCGAAGGCGCGCGCCGAGGTCGACGAGCTGTGGTCGACGGACGCCGCGGTGCGGTTCGAGGAGGTCGCGAAGCTGCGGACCGTGCGCCGGGTGATCGACGAGACGATGCGGCTGTGGCCGGCCTCGCCCGGCTACTTCCGTGAGGCCAAACAGGACACCGTGCTCGATGGCCGTTACCCGTTCAAGCAGGGGGAGTGGTTGATGGTGGTCCTGCAACAGGTACACCGCGATCCGGCAGTGTGGGGCGACGACGCCGACCAGTTCCGGCCGGACCGCTTCCAGTCGGAGGAGGTTCGGGCGCGGCCCGGCCACGGGTACAAGCCGTTCGGCACCGGCCTCCGCGCCTGCATCGGTCGGCAGTTCGCCTACCACGAGATGATCCTGGCGCTCGCCACGATCCTGCACCGCTACGACTTCGCTGCCGACCCCGACTACACGCTCGACATCGCGGAGCAGATGACGCTCAAGCCGGCCGGGTTCCGGCTCTCGATCACTCGGCGGGCTGGAGCAGACGCGTCGGCTCCAGCCCCGGCGAAGTAGCCGCCGGACCCCGCCGGCCCCGAACACCGAGCGCGACGCTTGCCCCGAGCAGCGCTGCCCCGAGGACGCCTGCGCCGATCGGTCCGTAGACCATGCCCCACTGGATCATCCGTCGATACTGCGTCGCCATGTCGACCTGTTCTGCCCGCGTTGCTTCGTCGAATCCGGTGGTCATCGCGAGGAACGGCATCAGGTACTGGTCGTCGGACGTGCGCCCCCATGCCTGCCGCACGCTCTCGCGGCCGTCGAGTACCAGGCCGGTCACGGGCTCGACCCACAGGTCGCGAACTGTGCTGTAGATCCGGTGCATGGTCACCGGTTCCGGGGTGTCCATTCCCCACGTGGTGCCGGGCAGCGTGAGTTCCGTGCCCGGGGCGCCGAGCGCGTTGATCGTGTCCGACGGTCCGACCGTCTGGCTGAAGTGATAGACCGGCATGCCCTCGATCTCGGTCTCGTCGACGAAGTCGAGGGGGAAGCTCTCGCGCATGTTCAGGTCGAAGTAGGAGTAGCTCTTCTTCTCCACTCCGAACGGGAACTTGTACTGAAGCCCTTCCCTCGGCACCTCGACAGCCGACTCGGTCGGACTGGTCTGGATCGTCGCGACATCACCGGTCGGCATCCCGGTGGCCCGGTCCACCGAGACCCGGTCGATGCTGGCGCTGAGCAGGCCCGAGTCACCGCTCTTGTCGGTCCGGCGGATCGTCAATCCGGCCTCGATCGTCGCCATCTCCGAGTCGACCGGATCCTGCACCGTCACATGGCGCTGCGCGATGACCGGAACACCGGTCTCGACCTTCGGACGACCCATCGCCAGCGCGACCGAGTCGACGACCGTCGCCTCGGCAGTGGAAATCGTTGTGACAGCCAGGTCCAGGGGCAGCTTCTTGATCCGAGGGGCTGCGTAGGTCGGGACCAACACGGCAATGGTGAGAAGGAAGACGCCCACCCCTACGAGCACGCTCGGTAGGACGGTACGGAAGCGGGACTGCATTGAAACCTCGGATCATTGCTCTGCTGCGGTGTTGTCGCCAAGTACTCGTCGACCGGCAGCGGATAGTTCAGTTGACCTGCAAGATGACACGTCCCCTGTAGGGCGTGGGTGCGGCATCTACTGCGCTCCGCGGAGTTCGGCGTATGCGGCTTGGGCCTTGGGTAGGGCGGCTCCGTACTCGGTGGCTGCGGTCTCACCCTTCTTGTAGAAGTGCTCCTTCTCGTTGTACCCACGTGGATCTGCCTGCTGTACCGCGAGGGCGTAGGCAGCCGGGTCGTCGGCGCTGGCGGTGACGGTGGCGGTGGCGGCGTTGTCCATGAATGTGTTGGTGGCGGCGACGACTACCTCAGCGGAGTCGGCCGGAAGGTTGTACTTGAGCCGCCAGCCGTAGATGTCCCGGATGTCCGTTGCCGGCGGGGACATCCGCAGTCCGGATTGCCAGCCCGTCTCGGCTTCGCTGGACACGAGAGCAGCGATTGCCTGTTCTGGTGTGCCGCCGCGTTCCTCCACTGTCTCGACGATCGTTGTAGATGAGCGGCGCAGCCGGTTGGCGATGAACTCGTCGGTGCCGAACACAGACACCGTCGTGGACACTATCGGTGCACTGGCGGGGGTGGTGGTCGTCGACTCATCGCTGCTGCATGCGGTCAGGACGACGGCGAGAAATGCGGGGATCAGGACTGCGGCAACGTTCTTGCGAGTCACGGGGTCCTCCGGGTCAGTAGCGTATGTCGTCGATGAGCCAGTGGTCGCCCTCGCGGACAACGGTGACCCACACCGTGGTGTCAGGTTTGACCGTATCGGTTTTGCTGCCGGCGACCGCGGTCTGCTTGATGGTGGCCACGCGGTGGACGGCGGTGTCGGTGTCCTCGGGGCAGCCGGAGCATTCGACGCTGACGTCGGCGATGACCTTTGCCTGCTGCTGCGCCCACTCGTCCCACTGCACGCCAGGCCCGCGCTCGGTGCGGGCATCGATGATCATGCGGTCGGCGAGCTTGCCGGTCAGCCAGTTTCGGGCCCGCCCATATGCGTCGTTCTGGGTGGTGTCGGTGGCCGGGTACCAGGTGAACGCCACGGTCAGACCCTGTCGAGCGGCCTCTTCAGCGTCGCGGGAGGCAGTCGGCAGATCGGCGGTCTCGACATCGGCCAGCGGCATGGCCGGCGTGGTCGTGGGCGCGCGGGTGGTCGTCGACGCCGCCACGCTCGCCGAGTCCTCGTCATCGTTGGTTCGGGAGAGATACGTGTAGGCCAGGAATCCGATGACAGCGACCACCAGAACCACGATGACGAGCTTTCGCGCCCTCACATCATTCTCCCTCCCAGTGGCCGAATTTGGCCATTCACCACGATAAATGACACGTCCCCCGTACTCCGAATGGGTGGTCCGGAGCGGGGATACGACATCGATCACGGCAGCTCATGGTGCATCGTGCGGCGGAGGCGAAACACCCGACAAGGGTGGGGCGGGAGGAGAATTCCTCCCCGTGACCCGCTCGGTAAATTTCGCAAGCTAGTCGGGAGTGCCGTACAATCTGCGCAGATTCCCACCCGTTCTGCGTAAACGTAAGATTGACTAAGAATCGGTGTGAAAGCAAAAAGTAGTGTGAGAACCTATTTCTGCGGAGATGGCACGTTCCCCTACATCACGCGACGGGCCTTCATCCCTTCCTGGAGTGGAGCTTCCTTGACGACATCGCCCGGCGTCGGGGCGTGGATCATCTGACCGGTGCCCACGTATATACCCACGTGACCAGGCCCGTTCGGGCCCCAGCTGCCGAAGACGAGGTCGCCAGGCTTGGCCTGGTCGATCGGGATCTCGGTGCCGACACCCCACTGCTGTTCCGAGGTGCGGGGGAGGGAGACCTTGCCTGCGCTGGCCGCGTGCACCGCGTACGAGGTCAGACCGGAGCAGTCGAACCCACCGCCGGAGGGTCCACCGGTTCCGCCACCGCCCCACACATACGGGGTACCAAGGTATTCGCGAGCAGCCGTGACGATTTGGCTGCTGCCACCCGACGCGTTGGGGATGAATCGGCCGCGAGCATTGGGATTGGTGAACCCTGCACGGGCCTGCAAGATCTTGGGCACGTAATTCTCGGTCTGGGCGAAGGGCGGGATACCGCCGAACTTCTCCACGGCGCCGGGACCGGCGTTGTAAGCCGCAAGCGTCAGCTCGATGGGGTCGCCCCTGGCCTGGCCGCCGGCGATGTAACCGGAAACGTCCTGGTACAGGGCGCACATGAAGTGCGCCTGCGACATCACCGCGTCGCCGATGGAGTTCGGGTCGGCCTTCCCGTCGCCGTCGTAGTCCTTACCCCAGGTTGCCCAGGTGCCGGGCATGAACTGTGCGGGACCCAGCGCTCCGGTCTCCGACACCGGCGCATGGGGGCCGTGCCGGAATCCGTTCTCCTGCTGGAGCTGTGCGGCGAGCAACGGAGCGTCGATCTCAGGGCAGACACTGCCGGCGCGACGTAGCCACGGCTCGAACTCGGCCGGCACGATCCCGAATGCCAGCTCGCCGCCGCCGGCCATGCTGAAGCCGGAGCAGTCAGCCGTGGACCGGGATGCGGCCACGAGTTGGATGGGACTGCTGCTGGCGGTGCTGGGGTCGCCTCCACTGGTGCCGTTCTGCTTGGCGATGTCGGGTAGGACGGTGAGGGGGTCGAGGGCCGTTCCGCCCTGCAACCGGCCGCCCTGCCAGTACTCGAAGTGCAGGTGCGGGCCCGTCGATCCGCCGGCGTTGCCGATGTCGGCGATGTGGTCGCCGGCCTTGACCTGCTGGCCCGGTTTGACGTGAATTCCATTGGCGAACATGTGGCCGTAGACGGTGCTCACGGGCTTGCCGTCGACGTTCGAGTCGATGACCACCCAGTGCTCGAACCCGACCCCGGGCCCTTCGCCGGAGTCCCCGGCTTTGACGACGTTGCCGTCGAGCGCGGCGAGGATCTTCGTGCCGACCGGCCCGGCGAGGTCCACTCCTTGGTGCTGGGCTCCCCAGCGCTCACCGAATCCGGAGGTGAACGTGGTGGTCCCGGGTTCGACCGGCAGCCGGATTGGGCCGGACACGGTTAGCGTCAGGTCCTCGGTGATCGACCCGACGCCGTCGGTGCTGTCGGAGATGACGGTCCGGCACGGGTCTCGCGGGATAACCGGTGCGCCCAGTGAGCAGGCCGATGTCCCGATGACGATGCCGATGGCGCCGGTGAGCAGCAGCGCCCTCCGTGCGCGGCGGATGTTCACCGTCCCCCCGGGATCGGGGTGTCGAGTTCCGGGATCGGAATCGGACCGGGAACCGGTACCGGGTCGTTGCCGCGGCTCGGCGCGGTTGCCGGCTCGTCGAGATCGAACATCGGCTGCGGCGCCGTCGACGATGGGCTCGAGGTCGGTATCGGCTGCGGCAGTGTGGTGTCGGTCGCGGTCGCGGTCGCGGTCGCGGTGGTGGTCGGTGGCGTCGACGTGCGCGGAGTGGCTGTGGTCGGCGGGGCGATGTTCTCGACCGCGGAGAGGTCGAGGGTCGGTAGGGGAGTGTCGACGACCCACCGCTTCTCACCGTTGACCTCGTCGACGGTGACCGTAATCCGCAGGTCCCCGGCCTGCGTCGGAACGGTCACCCGCGCGGTCTTCGTGCCGTCGGGCCCGTCGGTGAGGGTGCTGACCGTGGGTCCGGTGATGACCACTGGGGTCCGTGGCCGGGCTGCTACGACGTATTCTCCCGGCTTGTCGGCGGTGTGTCGGCCGATGGTGCTGGCCCACAGCGCATCCGACGGTGTGGTGTTGACGAAGGCGTGCGCGTAGGCCATCGCTGTGGCGGGCGCGCTGTAGGCGGCCCAGGCTGCGGTCTTGGCGGCGACCAGGGACTCGCTCACTTCGTCGAGGTCGTAGCTGATCGTCTCCGTGGGCGTGACTGATTCGACGGTGGTGTCGGCGTCGTGGGCGACTGCCCGCGGCGGAGGGGTCTCTCCGAAGACCGCGCCGGCGGCGAACAGCAGCGCCACTGTGCCGGCCACCGTGATCGCCAGGTGGGTGCGGGAGTAGAGCACCCATCGGCGAATCGGTGCGAGGACAGGGTTGGGTCCAGATGCCGACATCAGAGGTACCGGTCCTCAGGTGTCGTGCGGGTGGGGACGGCGGCGTTCCATACCTTCGCGTTCGGCGGCGCCTTCGCCGGTGAGTGGTGCGGCGTGGACGCGGTGGCGTGAGGTGCCCCTCGCTGGCCGCGGGTGGGGGTGTAGACCTTCATCGGGGCGATGGCCGAGCGGTCGCCTCCGTCCCACCGCTGCCCGACGCTGGCGGTCAGCAGTTCCTTGCGGGCCCGGCGTTCCTGGACGAGGTTGTCGGCCTCGTTCTGGTCGAACCTTTTCCACGCCGCGGCGCCGGAGCGGACTGCGCGATCGGCGTCCATATCGTCGACCCCGCCCTTGCCGCGGGCGATGTCGCGGCTGGCCACGGCAGCGATCCCGGCGAGACGTGCATCGCGCTCGGTCCCGGTGTCGGAGGCCTGGCCCGGGCGTGCGGATCTGCCCAGCCCCTGCGCCTTCCGGGCATCGGCCCGCGATTGCGTGAGCGCCTGCTGGCGGCGGTTACCCAGTGCGCGACCCTCGGGCCGAGTGACCGTGCTCGCCCCATCGTCGTCCTCATGTCCGTCGCGCCCGCGACGGGCGAAACGCTCGGTGGCCTTCTCCGCGATCGCCTGCGCCGGCCCGCCGACCGCGAAGCTCGCAGCGTCGAATGCCTTGCGTTTGATGGACTTCTTGGCGCTTCGGGCCTTGCGGTTGACCATGCTCGCACTGTTCTGTGTAAACGTCTGGCTCATCCGTTTGAACGGCCGCATGATCGCCCAGCACACGACGGTCAGCAGCACCATGAACCACAGTCGCCAGGACCCGTCGACGGCCCCGTTCGAGTTGACGTAGAGCTGGACCAGCGCCATCAGGTAGAGCGCGACGATTACCGAGCCGGCTACGCCCCACATGTAGGCCGAGGCGAGCATGCGCATCACCCGGGCCAGCCACCCGCCGTAGGCGATCGCGACCGGAATCCAGATCGGGGCGAACAGGACCGCGAACCGGATCGCCAGCAGCGCGGTCAGCTTCAGCAGGGACGCGCCGATCCACAGCAGCGATGGCATGGCCAGCTTGATCATGCCCATGAATCCGGTGGAGGTGCGGCCGGAGTCCTTGCCCTGGAACTGGTAGTAGGAGAGCTGGTAGTCGGTTTCCAGCTTGGAGACGATGTCGCGGAACTGGTCGGCCTTCTCCTCGGCGAGCTGCGCCTGTGCCTTCGGGTCGTCCTTCACCGTGTTCTGCTGGTCGTAGGTGAACGCCAGCGCATCCCGCAGCTTCGGACCGAGTTGGTCCTTGTCCTCCGGGTCGTAGTTTTGGCCGAACCAGCCCTTGCGCCAGTCGTCGAGGAAGACCTTGTCGATCAGCACGTTTCGGGGGTCGGTGCTGCCGCCGGCGAGCGTGCCTCCGTCGTCGCCGAACTGCACGGCGAAAATCTGGTCCTGCGTGTCGGTGATCAGCGACCCGAACGTCTCGTCGGCCACCTGGAGCGCCTTCTGCGGGGCCCCGACCATCAACGCCCCGAGCGCGAGCCCCGCCGCGGCGATCGCCGCGGTCTTCGTGACTCCGGCCGTGTCGGCTTTCAGGGCCTTCCACAGGACCATCGCGGCCACGGCGACCAGGGCGATGCCGACCCACTGCCCGTAGAGGCCTCGCATGCCCTCGGTGATGGAGAAGACGATCTGGTCGAACTTCTCCAGCGCGGGCGTGACCCCGGCCTCGGTGGCGTCCTGGCCGGTCTTGGTCTGGTCGTCGAGCCAGAACGCGGCGGCCGCCATCGACTTGCCGATGGTCAAGAACGTGTTGCCCAGGGTGGTGTCGCCGACTGCACCAGGTGCCTTGACCAGGTCCGCGCCGCAGCCGAGGTCGTAGGTGTGCCATTCGAGCCCGGCCCACCCGTAGGTCTGATAGCCGGTGCCGCCGGTGGTCGGCCGGTCGGCGCTGGTCGAGTCGAAGGTGGTCTCGATAACTTCGTTCGGGAACTCCGGTGACGGGACGTCCTGGCAGTCGAACCCGCCGGCCGATGCCACAGCGCCACCGAGTCCGATCAGCGACACCGCGGCCAGCATCAGCACCACCAGAACACGCCCTACCAGCCCCGTACGCCACCCGAAACGGCGCGGGAAAGGTAAACGGTCCATCCGTGCGGCCCGGGGCCGCAACGGGCTCACGGCGCACCCCCGATCCCCGCGCGGGTCGCTCGCGAGTCCAAAGCAGGGAAACGGTCCACCTGTGCGGCTCGGGGCCCCAGCGGGCTCATGGCGCACCCCCGATCGCGGCGCGGGTCGCTCGCGAGTCCAGGGCGTCGAACACGTGGGCCAGGTGCACGTAGTGCGTCCAGTCCGAACGGATCAGCTCGATGTCGTCGGCCATCTTCACGATGAACCGGCGGGCCTGGTCCAGGTGCTCGGTGTCGGTGTCCTCGTCGAGGGTGTCCTCGCCGCCGCCGCCGAGCCCGGCCAGGAGCGACTCGTAGCCCTCGCCGAGC
This sequence comes from Rhodococcus sp. NPDC059968, assembly GCF_042738615.1. Lineage (NCBI taxonomy): Bacteria > Bacillati > Actinomycetota > Actinomycetes > Mycobacteriales > Nocardiaceae > Rhodococcus > Rhodococcus sp. NPDC059968. The sequence continues at coordinate 30,193 of NZ_JBHWUE010000028.1, read as the reverse complement.
GGAAGGTTCAGCAGTTTGAGCGCGCCCTCGATCGCGTGGGCGTTGCCGCCGAGGTCACCGATGATCACCTCGTACGTCAGCGCGGACTTGTCGTCGGTGCCGTCGACGCCGAGGTAGTCGTCGGGCAGCTGCGAGCACACCAGCGCGCGAACCTTGTACTTGCGGCTGTCGCGGGCGATCCGCAGGTTCAGGGTGCGTCCGGCGCCGGTCTGCTCGAGGTATTTGTTCTCGTCGAGAAAGAGCACCTTGCGTTCGTAACGCGGCAGCTCGTAGACGAGCCGGTTCGCCATCCACGCCGCCATGTGCATCAGCGGGCCGGCCATCCGCTGCTGCGGGGTCCACTGTGCCGGGTCGGTGCCCTCGGGGGGTAGTTGCAGGCCCGGCATCGTCAGGACCGTCAGGCGCACGGTGCGGTCGCCGTCCTCGCCGTCGCCGATGGTTCCCTCCTCGGGGAAGAGCACGCGAGCCTCGGAGAGCTGGGACATCGTCGCCAGGTCCTGGTGGATGGACCGTGCGCAGGAAATCAGGTCGACGTTGGTTTCGTCCTTGCTATCGCCGATCGTGGCGATGGCGGCGAGGACTTCGCTCAGGTTGTGGCGGCGGTCGCCGCCGACCATGTTCGCCGCGGTCTGAAGAACCGTCTCGGTCCATTGGTGCTCGAGTCGCGACGGCGTGAGCATCATCTTCAGCACCGACACCGCCACCGAGATCCGCTCCGCCTCCGCGGCTCGCAGATCCGCCTCGTACTGCGACTGTGCGGCGGCGACCGGATCGGCGTCGTCGGTGTAGTCCGGGCTCGTCGGGTCGTACTCCGGGTCGCCGCGGCGGGGGTCGACGATCACTCGGTAGGGGTTGAGTGATCCCGGACGCGAGGTGCGACCGGTCAGCGCCTGCACCTCGGCGATACCCCGGAACTCGGGTAGCTGCGCAAGCTTCTTCAGCGGCCCCGACGGGTCGAGCACCACACCGTAGGCGCCCGCCCGCACCGCCTGGTAGACGAGCATGCCGGCGAGGAACGTTTTACCCGAGCCGGGCACCGCGACGATCGGCGTCAGGCCGGACTTGTGCTTCTTCTCGTGCGCGGCGAACAGATCCCATACCGCGGGCCGCGGGGCGATCGACGCGGTCTGCCCGACCACCACCCCGGTGCGGTCACCGATCCGGTCACCGACTGCGGCCATGCCAGCGGACAGTGCCTCGACGTTCATCCGCCGGCAGTGCGCGATGTTCGCCAGCGGCTCACCCGGGATGAACTCGCGCAGCAGCTGGTACTGGCCGTGCTCGGGTTCCAGGCGAATCCGCGGCGCGTACATCTCCTGCAGCAGCGAGACTTTCTCCTTGGCCTCCTCCGGCGACGAACCGACGACGAGGACGCGGTACCAGCCCTCGGTGCGCACCGACAGGCCCGAGTGGTCCTCCTCGATGTCGGAGATCACCCGTTGGGCGAGTGCGTGCTGTTCGGCCAATTCCTGCGGCGGGACCTGGTCGTGTTCGACGGTGTAGTGGTCGAACTGGGCCTCGATCTTCGACGTCAACCGGCGCAGGCTGCGCAGCGTCTGCCCTTTGGTCTTGAGCGAGATGCGCTCGGACCATTCGAGGGGTTCCCCTGACGGATCGCCGAGCACCTGCCACGGCAGCATCTTCTCCGGGATCGGCAGCGGCGCCATCCGCCCGAGGGTCAGGACGATCGCGTAGCCGGTGTAGTCCCGGCCGCCGACCTGGCCGCGCACCGTGGTGTAGCCCTCGCCCGGGGTCAGCTCGAGGGTGGTGAGGTCTTCGAGGGCGGCGACGTCGGATTCTTCCCAGTCGCCGCCGCCGCAGATCACGCCGTCCGCATCGAGCGGCAGCCCCAGTGTCGCCGAGCGCAGCATCAGGTAGTCCATCTGCGCTGCGGTCGCGGGCTTGGCGTTCACACCCTGCCCGGACAGGTGCCGCTCGATCGTGGCGAGATGGTCCGCGATCGCCTTCTGCTCGCCCAGGAACGCATCGCGCGCCCACGTGCGCACCAGCCGGGCAATACGGCCGAGCAGCGGTACGTCGATCACCGGGAGCAGCCACTGCCCGAGCGTGTCGAGACCCTGAGCCAGCACCGAGCGCCGCGGCAGCTCCACGCCCCAATAGCGGCCCTTCTGGGTCGGGTTGCCCCACAACATCGCATGCTGCTGACCGCGCAGATAATCCGCCCACGACAACGCACCCGGCACGTCCGGGATCGGATCGGCCCACCCGTCATGCGCCTGCGCCCACTGCCGCACCGGCCACGGTGTGCGCACCAGCCGCCGATGCAGCCCTATCACACCGGACTCGGCGAGGTTCGCCACGACCAGGCCCTCGTTCTGGATGTAGCGGCGCTGCTTGCCGACCGGACGCATGTTCCACGGCCCCGGCGGCTGCACGAACCACGCCGTCGACTGCCGGCGCGTGCGAGTGACGTTGCCCTCCACCCCGACCAGCGCGAGACGCACCGCCTTGCGCTCGCGGTCGGCACGCTTCTTCGCCGCCGCGACCTGCCGGGTGAACTCCGCCTCCGGGTCGCCGCGGCGGCCGCGCTTCTTCCCGCGCCGCTTGCCCTTTCCGGTGGGTTCTGGCTCCGCGTCAGGTGCGGCGGAGGCGGATGCGACCGGTGCGGGGGCTGCGATGCTGCTGCCCGGAGCCTGAGGCCAAGCCAATTCCTGGACCGGGGCCGGTGTGGCGGCCGCTCGGTTCGCCGCCATCGCCGCCGCCCACGACGGCGGCAACGCACCGGGCGCAACGATGGCCGGCTCGGGCTCGTCGAAGTTCGGATCGAACAGTGCGGCGATCTCGTTGTCGGGCTGCAAAGTCATCGGGAGGACTCACCTTCGATCGGCGTGATGGCATGCGCGCTGCCGGCAGCGCGGGAAATGGCGGGAATGCGGAGCACGACGGTCTGGCCGGGCTTCGGCGGGCGCGGTGCGTTCAGGTCGTTCCACGCGGCCCGGATCACCGACCGGACCGGGCGATCGGCGTTGACGAACTTCGTCACCCGCGCGGTGAGCGCGACAGTGATGACCACCATCACGACGAGGGACTTGAACCCCAGCGGCACGTGCACGACGCCGCGGGCGACGACGAAGACGGTGACCATGAATGCGGCACCGAGCCCGAGCGCCGCGTACCGAATCCGGACCGGCAGCGTGAACCCGGTCGGGCCGAGGTAGTGCTGATCCACCCGGTGCAGCAGATCGTCGTTGTCGATCACAGTCCGCTCCCGTCGATCATCGGTTGGTCAGGCACGGCAGGTCAGACCACTCGGATGCCGAAGAGGCCGAGAATCCAGTTGCCGATGCCGGTCGCGGCGCTCTCACTGCTCGCGAGGGAGAAGAACGCGATACCGACGAGCGACAGGCCGCCGACGGTGAATACCTTCGACAGGTTGCCGCGCAGGCCGCCCATCAGGACCACGCACGCGATCAGGGCGAGGATCGTGAAGATGATGTTGTCGCCGATCCACGCGCGCAGGCTGTCGGTGGAGACTTCGGTGTCCTGGGCGAGCACGTCGACGCTTCCGGGTGGGGGGGTCGCCAGTTCGACGACTGCGGACGAAAGGGACATGAGCACTCTCCATCGCTGAGATTCGGTAGGTGCATCTGAATGTGGATGCGCACGACCGTAAGTCGATCTCGGTTTTCATCTCAACGGGGTGTCCGCGCCGGGATCGGGCCATCGACGCAGGCCAACGGAGCTGTGCGGCATCGGGAATGTCTTTCCCGCGACCGCCGCGCAGGGGCGGCGCGGCGGGAACCGCGCGACCTCGATGGTCAGAAGGTAACCAGGCGGCGCGTGAAGGGATTCCTACGGTGATTCGCACGATGGTGGCGGCCCGTGTTTCCGTCGCGGTCATCAGGACCTTATGGGGCGTAGGGGTTATGGGCACATACACGGGCTCCACAAGCGGGGGGTTGGGCGGTGTGCGCACGCGGTGCAGACGGCGGCGTCGGAGGCGGCGTCGGAGGCGGCGCCCGGACGGGCAGTCGCGGCAGGTCCGCAGCGAGCGGCTCGAGCACCCAGTGAACCGGTGCGTGGAGAAAGCGCTCAGATACGCGGTGAAAACGGCGCCGGATTCGGCGATGGATTTCGGCGGTGGATTCGACCGCTCGAAAAGGCGCCTCCCACGCCCACCCCCTCCGGGGGCCACTCCCCCCGGCGTTCCTTGGGGGGAGTGTAATCCAGAATTACGCTCAGCGCCAACGCTATTCGAAAGCGCCCACGTAGAACGCTATGAGCAGTGCTCGAATCGGCTGCGGGGCGAGCACTCACCGCCGACACGTGTCGACGCGTTCCGCAGCGCTCACAACACCGCTCGCTCGAGCGGGCGCATCCGCCCACAGAGGCGCGCGGCGAAGCGCTCGAAAGAGCACTCGCGCGAGCGCTGAAAACCGTGTCTCACACTGCCCCGTAGAGCACTCGGTGAACGCCGCGGAAGAGCGCTCGAACGAGCGTGCCGCACAGCGCTCGACAGAGCGCCCCGGCGCAGCGGTTCGCGGGCCGATGCGACCACCGTGCACGCAGGCGGTGAACAGCGCCCGTCAGGGTGCGAGTCGGACGGGTTGAGGGTTCGGCAATCCGGCCTGGGTCCGCCAGACGAGGGGGACACCCCGTTGAGGAAAATCGCGGGTTTCTGTCACTGTGCTCAACGACGCCTCCCCGGACGGCGTTCAGGCTCGAACGATCGAAAGGCACAGGCGGTGAGCGGAAATCACGACCCACTCGAGGACTGGTTGGTCGCGACGTGGCGCGACATCGTCGGTGATTCCGGCGGCGGTCGCGCCGGCCGGGTCGGCGCGGACGGCCACCCGACGCGCATCCGCCGCTTTACTCCGCTCTCGCCGATCGCCGTCGCCGCCGCGGGCGTTGCCGTGTACTCCCCGCGCCTGTTGTCGGCGGTCGCCGACAACGAGACGGTCGTCGACATGCTGACGACACTGCACGACTACCGGGTGCTGCTCGTTACCGCCGCTGCCCTGCTCGTCATGGTCGACGTCCTGCGCCACCGCGCGCACAGGTGGTCGCAGATGCTCGAATCGGTGGTCCGGCAGGCCACCGGACACCTGCCGAAGAAGATCGCCGTCTCGTTCCCGCCCGGGTGGCGGGTGATCCGCCGCGCGAGGATCACACTGCACCGCGGCACCGTCATTCGGCCCAAACCGTTCGAGGAGCTCTCCCGCGCGGTCGCGGCCGCGTTCCCCGGCAGTGACACGTGGAAGGTCAAGGTCCGCCACGAGGCCCACCACGACCGCATCATCATCGCCCGTAAGACCATCACCCCGGACACCCGCTCCGACCGCCAGAAGGTCCTCCAGAGCGCGCTCGACGACGCCTCGATCTTCACCGGCCCGAAGGTCACTGTAGAGACTGTCGACGAGGCCGGCATCGAGATCGGATACCGGATCGCGTTCGAAAAGTCGATGAACGCAGGCGCCAAGGGCTTCCAGGTCAAGGTCGACGAGGCCCTCGTCTCCCTGGCTGGGCAGCACGAGTCCGGCCGCAACTGGACCACCGACTGGTACCCCGACAAGGGCCACCTGGTGATGCGTCTGGTCACCGCCATGCCCGATCGCCTCGACCACCCGCTCGCATTGGTCGACGAAAACCGGCGCCACCTGCCGTATGCAACCGGCGCCGCGGACCGCATCATGTACTGGGACGTCTCCACCAGCTCCAACAAACCGCACTGCCTGATCGTCGGCCCGACCGGTGGCGGCAAGACATCGGTGATCCGCACCCTGCTGACCGAGGCCGCCCGCCGCGGAGTTCCGTTCGTCGGCGTCGATCCGAAGATGATCGAACTCGACGGCCTCGAGGGCTACCCCGGCTGCGGCGCGATCATCTACGACGCACTGCGTGCAGCGATGTTCGTGCGTGCGCTTCACACCGAGATGATGGCCCGCAACGCCTACATCCACCAGATGAAGATCGAGGGCGCGCAGCTGCCGCTGATGATCGCGGTGCTCGACGAGTTCTTCATCCTCTCCGGCAAGTGGCAGCGCCTGGCCAAGACCGGCGACGACGAGACCCGCGAGCAGCTCAAGGAACTCGACCCGCTCGGGGCGTGGGCCGACCTCGCCGTTCTTGCTCGTTCGGCGGGCATCCGATTGTTGCTCGGCGTGCAGCGCCCCGACGCCAGTTTGTTCGGTGGTGCGTCCGGTAACGCGCGCGACAACTTCGGTACCCGCATCAGCCTCGGCAACCTCTCGCAGGACGGCGCGCTGATGATGTGGGGCGATTCGACCGTCGGCCGCGAGGTCGACACCTCCGTCAAGGGCCGCGGCATCGCGCTCGGCGACGACGGCCACCCCGTCGACGCGCAGATGTGGTGGACCCCGAACGTCGACCGCCACCCCAACAAGTGGAACCAGCTCGCCGAGAGCGAGACGGCGATCATCGACGGCCTCATACCGACCGAGGCCCCGCAGTTCACCTGCTACTCGCAGGAGCTGGCCTCGTTCATCGAGTCCGAGCGCGCCCTCGCCACGCGGGCACGCAGGCACGGCCGTGCTCCCGAGCCGATCGTCATCGGCGCGGCCGCCGCCACCGACGGCGACACGTCCGCCGAGTCGCCGACTGTGAACGCCGCGCCCACCGGCGATGACGACTTCTCGGACGTCATTCCGGCCTCCGCAGTCGAGGCCGGCCAGACCGTCCTCGTCGACGACGACCACGGCGAACTCGTCCCCGTCACCGTCGACTCGGTCGACGTCCGCCGCAGCGCGAAGGGCGATGTCGTCGAGACCGTCCTCACCGTGGGCACCGGCCGCGTGAAGACCCGCATCACCTTCGACGCCACCGGCGTCGTCGTCCTCCCCGAAGCCGACCGCGTTGCCGCGTCGGCGTGACCCCTCGTTGCCGGATCCACCACCACCGAAAGGAACACCGATGAGCCGCCGCATTTCCCAGTCGATCACCCCGACCACCGAGGATGTCGCCGCGCTGCGCGGACCGTTCGTCGCCAAGGGTGCGAACGACCCCGTGATCAAGGCGCTGCGGGACTACTTCAAGGACTCGGTCCCCGCGTGGTTGGCCAAGCTCAGCGAGGAGCAGGAGCTGACCCGCGAGCGGCTCGCGGAAATCCGCGATGCCTCGTCCAAGCGTCGCGTCGTCATCGAAGCGCTGCCCGGCGGAGGCGCCCGCGACACGGCCCTGGCCGAGCTGGCGACAGCTGAGGCCGTCGTCGACGACATGGACACCGCACTCGCTGGCGCCGGCGCCTTCGGGGTCAGCTGACGATGACGCCGCCGACCGTTGATGTCGAGATCACCTCCACGACCACGGCATCGGCCACCTTGGCCGATGCCGACGTGCCTCCGATGGATCTGGCGGCGACCGAGAGCAAGACCCTGTCCACTGTCGTGCACGAGTTCCTGCACAACATGGCGCAGGCCCAGGGCGCCGACGTCGAGGTCGTCTATCGGACGGCAAAGGACACTCGGTTCCTGACCGTCGGACCGGACGGGAAGGCCGAGGAACGCGCCCCGAGCATGCCCCTGCCGATCGCCGTGCCGACGGCGCCCGAACCGGTGGCAGCGGAGCCTGTCTCCACCCCGCCGGATAGGCCGGTGGTTGTGGCGGCCGAGCAGATCGCCTACGCCGGGGCCCCGCAACCCGCGGCGCCCGCACGGGCCGCTCCGGCAGAGTCGGTCACGGGCCCGGTCACGGGCCTGCTGGACGTGCTCGGGCAGCTGTCCGCGCCCCGCGCGAACCCCGCGGCGAGCGAGCCTGCTCGGCGCGGGGGGCGTGGCCGACTCAACGCCATCCTCGGACTCGAGCTCGCACCGAAGATGGACTCGCTCGAGATGCGACTGCGCGACGCGCAGACCACGATCGCCCGCCCGCTCCCGGACGGCGCAGTGATCACCTTCGCCAACCTCAAGGGCGGCGTCGGCAAGACCCCGATGTCGATCAGCCTGGCCGAGACGCTGGCCGAGCACCGAGGCCCCGCCACCGTCACGTGCATGGACCTCGGCGAGGTCGGCGCCAGCTTCGCCGATCGCGTGGCCGTTCCTCCGGCCGCCGGCCAGGACGTGGTCAACCTGTTGGCCGTGATCAATCCGGTGACCGGCGTCCGGCCGTCCAGGCTCGCACGGTTCCTGACCCGCCAGCCGGCCGGCTCCGACATCATCGCCGGCCGGCCAGGGGCCGACTCACCCCTGCGCTACGACGACGCCGCAGCGCTCGGGGCGATCCTCGGCCGGCACCGCGACGCCCTGGTCGCCGACACCGGCAACTCCAGCCACGCCGAGAGCTGGCGGTGGGCGATCACGGCCGCGCACGCGGTGATCGTCCCGGTCCCGCTGCGCCGCGACGCCGCCGTGGCCGCCCAGCGCACCCTCGCCGCGATCGCCGCGGTCCGACCCGACGTTCTCGCCCGCACCGTCGTGGTCATCACCGCCGGGCCCGGGGACGTCCCGATGGTCGAGACCGAGGCCGTTACCGCGTTCGCCGCGCTGCGGGTGCCGGTGTGCCGGATGCCGTTCGAGCCGCTGTTCGCCTCCGGCGAACGCATCACGCTCAGCCAGTTGCACCGGAAGACACGGGACGCGTTGACCGTGCTCGCGGCCACCGTCGTCGACCTGATGGCGGGCGCCGTGGGCTGATGCGCTGGCCCAGCCAGCCAGCCAGCCAGCCAGGCCGGGTGTGACCGTCCTACCTCCGATCCCTGCCACTCCACAAAAGATCCCCGCCTCCCGCGAGGGGCGAACCCAGATGAAAGGCGATGCTCGATGAGCAACGACATCAACACCGGCAACCGCGCCGCCCGCCGCGCCCGCGGCCGGCACCGTCGACAGAGCGCCACCCAGGCCGCCACCGCCCTGGCCGTGATCACCGCCGCCCTGGCCTCCGGTATCGCGCTGTCCCCGTCCGCGGCCGCCGACCCGATCCAGGGCGGTGTCACCGGCGGCAGCAACCAGGACGGCGTCACCGGCGCCGACACCCCCGACGGAACCACCACCCCCACACCAGCACCCGCACCCGCATACGTGCCCGAGACCCCGGCGGAACCGGTGTACTGGGTCGCCCCGCCCGCCCAGTACCAGAACATCGAGTACCAGCCGCTCCCGAACTACGACTACGACGCGAATGTGTATGTCGAGCCGGAGGACTACCACCTCGCGCCGGCGGCGTTCGAGCAGCTGCACCTGCCGACGCCGGTGGAGCCGACGAAGCCGTTCATCGCGCCCCGGGACACCCTCCGGATCGGGGAACTGCACATCACGCAGCCGAACTGGGTCACGGACGTCGACACCGACCGCACCAACAACACCTTCGCGGTCGTCGAATCCGGGGTCTCGACAGCCTGGCGCTCGGTCGGTGTGGAAACGTCCCGTGCCGACCGGATCGCCGCCGCGCAGGTCGGCGCCGGCGCACTCGGAGCGGTGACCGGTGCCGCGGCGGTCGGGATCCCCGCCGCCGTCGCCGGTGGCGCCGCCGTCGGGACCGTCGCGGGAATCGTCGGCGCCACCGCGGGCAACGCGTTCCTCCCCGGCATCGGCTGGGCACCGGTCGGCGCCATCGCCACCGGCGTCGGAGCCGCCGCCGGCGGCGCGGCGGTGGGAATTCCCGCGGCAGCGCTCGGCGCCGTCGCAGGCGGTGCGGCAGCGGTCGCCGCGGTGACCCCGATCGCCGCCGGTGACAAGGGCGAACCGAAGGAGATCGAGGTCCCGGACATCGACTCCGACGCCGTGACCGAACAGACCGAGACGGTACTCACCGACTGGCACAACTCCGGCCCCGTCGGCCGGGCCGCCGCCGACGCCGTACAGGACACGGCCCTGGCCGCGCCCGCGATCGACCAGCAGGCCCGCGACTTCGCCGCCGCCCGGCCCGGCGGGGAGCAGATCATCGACCAGGTCGATGACGCCCTGCAGTCGTTCGTCACCGATACCACGCCCGGTCTGGCCGGAAACCTGTTGTCGGGCGCCATCGGCGGCGGCATCACGCCCGGCCACTGACATCGGAAGGTGGGTGCACACCATGAAGAAGCCGACCCTCGGCCGTAAGACTGCGCGGCATCCCGCCGTGATCGACCTTCCAGGCGGCTCACCCACCGCCGACAACCCGCCGGGCGCCCGCACGGCGGCGCCCGGCGGCCCGGCCACACCACCACCGCCCCGGGCGCCCACACCGTTCTCGACCCGGCGCCGCCGCCCGGGAAAGAAGGCGGCGGCCGTCATGGGGGCGGCCGCCGTCGCCCTGGCCGGCGCGATGGCAATCAGCCACCTGCGCGGCGGCGACAGTGAATCCACGCAGGCCGCAGCCACACTCACTGCCACCGCTGCGGCCGACGAGAACGGGCTGCCCATCCTGGACCTGCCCGACCCCGAACCGACCGAGGAGCCAGTCGCGTCGGACGGGGAATGCCGCGCCGACCGCGGCGACCAGAAGAGCGGCGGCGGCGTGATCGCCGCGTTCAACCACGCCTACTACAGCCAGCGCAACGGCGACGCCGCCCGCGCCCTCGCCACCCCCACCTCGTCCGTGCTGCCCGGCCCCGAACTGCAGAAGGTCATCGACGCCGTCCCGGCCGGAACCAACTACTGCCTGCGAACCATCGAACTGTCCGTCGGGGTCTACCTCGCAGACCTGTCCGTGATGCAACCGGCGCAGCCCGTCAAACGCGGCACCCAGACCATCACCACCGTCAAGATCGACGGCCGCTGGTACGTCGACATCTTCACATAAGCCCCGAACTGATGAGGACTGAACGATGCCCCTGTCCCACAGGCAGACCTCCGGGACCACTGCCCTGGCCCTCGGCGCTTTCGCGGCAACTGACCGGAGTCGAGGCCGATGGTGGCACCCAGTGAGGTCCCGGCCCACGCACGCGCGGCGCATAGGGGACCGAAGATCGCAAGGGTGCGTCCGCGTGGCTTCTGAGCTTGCCTTACGGTTGTGCGGCGGGGGCGCCCATCGGTGGCCGCTGTCGACTGAACGCGGCGATGACGAGGGCGGGGTCCTTGCGAACGATGACCACCACGGCGGCCTGGCAGGGGCCGCCACAACCGACCTGCATCCACGGTCTGCCTTGCCACTCGCCTGATCCACATCTCAACTGCCAGAGGAGCGCACACGCATGAACGACCCGCATCTGATCGAACTCGAGTTCACCGTCCGCGCCCGCGTGCGGCTGCCGAAGGACGTGTACGTCGACGCGGTCGCCGAGAACCCCGACGCGTGGGAGAACGCCGTGGTCAACGAACTTCAGCGGGAGATCGTCGGTGGGGAGGCGAAGGCCAACTTCGAGAAGGTCACCGCGACCGTCTCGGACATCGCGATCGAGCCCGAAGACTTCCAGTTGACGGTGGACTGACGCTGTCGGCGCGTCCGGCGCAGAAAGGGATGGCAAAGGCCCTGCACCCGTATGGCGGGTGCAGGGCGTTTTGCTGTGCTGACCTGCGCTCATGGCACGTCCCGGTCTGGGTGGCGCGGAGATCGGCCGGACGAAGGAGTGCAACACGGCGTGACGCGCTTCTACCTTCCGTAGTCGAAACGCGAACCCGCAGGAAGCCCCGATGTCTGATTCCCTGACCGTCATCTTCGGAGACGTGATCGCCGAAGATAGTCGCGCAGAACACGTGCAGTACTGGTCCCCCCGCCCAGACCAACACGCCCTCGACCGCATGTCCGCCGAGCTACTTGTATTGGTGTCCGAACGCCAGGGCCGATTCGGCTCCCGCGTCATGCCGCTTCCTCACGGTGCGCCGGCACCCGGTGTGGCGGGCCGTCGGCAACCCTGCCGCCGTCACCGAGCTCCTTGCGCCCATCGTGGTGGTCGGGAAGAGACGCAGCGTTGGGCACGGACACGTGCTGTCCTGGAGTGTCGACGAACACACGGACACCGATCCGTGGGAGTTCGCGCACTGCACTGCCGATGTAAGCCTTGACCGCACGATCCCCACGACCTGTCTGCACGATCGGGAAGAAGTCCGCACGGGAGGCTACGGGCAAAGGGGGATTCGTCCCCCATACATGCACCCTGCCCGGCGAATTCGCGTGATGCTGCCGGGGCGCCCCCTTATGGTCCAGTCTTACGTGCCGACTGTCGTGGAGCCGTCTATCCGCCTGGAGAGCGGTGACACGGCCTCGTTTGGGGCGTGCTGAGCAACGACTATTTTTCCCACCCCGCTATTGTTTCGCCGTGACCCTCGCTGACATCACCCGGGAATCGGTGCTCGACGCCATCACGGAGTGCGACGAACTCGGGCAGGACCAATTTCTTGCCAAATACGGCTTTGCACCCGCACGGTTCTACCGGGTCCTCTACGACGGACGCGAGTACGACTCGAAAGCGATTGCCGGCGTCGCCCACGCCTACGCCGCCGGCCGCGCGTTGACCGCAGCCGAATTCTCCGGCGGACAAAACACAGTGGTCAGAGCGCTCGAATCCCTTGGATTCACCCTCACGAAGGCACCGCAGGGTGCACCCGCGCAGCGCCGCGCCTGGCTGGTGATGACCAAAACCGAGTACCGCAGACTTGGCGGCGGGGAGAAGTACGACGACGACGCCGCGAGCCACTACAGCTGGGACAGCAATGTGGCGAACTCACGCCAAGTCTGTCCCGGCGACGCCATCGTCGTCTGGGACCAGAACGACCTCATCGGCGCCTCGGTGATCGAAACGATCGCCGAGGGTGAGAAGACCAAGGCAATCGGTCGATGCAGAGAGTGCGGAACCACGAACTACCTGGAACGTAAGACACTGCAGCCGCGGTACCGCTGCTACGACTGTGGAACCGAATTCGACGAGCCGACATTCACCGAGTCAAACGTCAAGACATTTCGGACGACACACGACCAGGGATGGGTCGACCTCGCCGGTGTACTCGACGCCCAACAACTACGCGCACTCTGCGTGAAGAACTACTCACAGAACAGTATCCGCGAACTCCGCTGGGATGACTTCCGGGCAGCGGTCGAATCGGCCGCACCGGGACAGCCGCTCACGATCGTCGAAGCCACCAGCAGACAGCTCTCGGGCGGAGGTCACTCAACCCGCCCTGTCCGAGTTCGGGTCGGGCAACCCGCCTTTCGCGCGGAACTCATCCGGCGTTACGGATTGAACTGTGCCTTCACCGGACCATCACCAGCGGAGACGTTGGAAGCGTGCCACTTGTACAGCTACGCGGACGTCGGAGTCCATGACAGCGAAGGCGGACTCCTGCTCCGCCGCGATCTCCACCGGCTCTTCGACCACGGTCTCATCGCGATCGACAGTGGCGGCACCATCGACGTCACGGACGAGATCCGGAAGTATCCGTCGTACGGTGATATTCACGGTAACAAGGTGGGGATCACGCTCAGCAAGAAGCAGAAGGCCTGGGTCCAGCTGCACTGGGACGAATGGCGATCCGAGCCCTCAGGGCTGCGCGCTATCTGATCAGATCCGGGTGCACGTCGGTGACCTTGCCGCCACTGTCTGCAGCGGGCGGTCTTCGTGAACGAGCTGGCGACCAGGCGACCCGCACCGGGGCTGATCCTGATCACCGCTGCGGAGGCGCTGAATGCCCTTCTGAGGGCGGTGGGCACGGATCGGGACCTGGTTTCGATGAACCGGAGCCGCTCGCCGCTGGGTGGCCTTCCTGGGACCGGAAACGGCGCTGCGTGGCCTGCGGGGTGGGGCTGGACGAAGCGAGAAGTTGATCGCCCGCACACGTCCCCGGCTGTATCCGAGGTGGGGCGCGTCCAGCAGGACCCGAGAGGAGCGGCTACGAGTTCGAGGTCGTCGATCGTGTCGTGTTCGTAAGTTCGTCGTCGCGTGCCGGTGGAAGTCCGGTCCGGGTAGCTGACAGTGGGGCCCGGTAGCAGACTGGCGGCTCGGTCCGGGTGCGGTCGATTCGGGAGGAGGAAAACGGCCTCCCGGAGGGGATCTTCGTACTCAGCGTCGTCGATGTGATTCCCCAGTTCAGGGCAGCAACGTCACCCCGAAGAGCAGATCGAGCCACACGGCGATCGCGACCAGGCCGCCGAACGCGCTCGCGACGATGAAGAATGGCGTCGTCGCGCGATCAGCCCAGTAGACAGGTGTGTCGTCGACCGTGGATTGTGAGGCGTCGAGGTCTGTTCCGAGTATGGCTGCGGGGGAGGCGACGATTTCGGCGACCCCGCAAGGTTCACCGACCCCAACGCCGAACTTCTCGAGTGCACGACCATCGCACTGTTCCCTTTCCCGTGACCATCGACACGGCGGTCAAGCCGGCGGCTCGGAGTCCCTGTCCGCAGGAGCATATGCGAGGCATACCCGCGCGAGATCGAACGCCAACGAAGTGGAATGAAGCAACGGACTCCGCGGGGTGGTGTCGCCAAGGTTCGGCGGGCCATAACCAGCCACCTGCCGCCGGCGGACTTGCTCGACATCTCCCGCCCGACCCTGATGACACTGCTCCGGGCCGGCGAGCTCCGAGCACACACAAGGTCGACACCTGCACCCGGCTGAAGAGCGGCGACGTGATCGACTACCGGGAAAAGTTGCGGGCACGGCAGCTGGCGGCCTTCGCGATTTTCGCGGCTTCGAGGATGTCGACCAGATGACCCGGGCCCTGGTCCTCGTTCGGGTAAGTGCAGGGGCACGGACGGATGCGAACGTCCTCTATTCGTGGACGTGCGGGATGGGTTGTGCTCGCGTTCCGGCCGGGTCCGCCGCGTTCTGCGTGCACTGGATTGCGTGGGCATCCTCGTCGGCCTGTCCATCATCTCCGCAAGAACCACGCGCACTACTCTGACCATCCCCGGTGGGGTCCGCGACTGCACCATCTGGGTGACCCCGCACGGCCGCATCGTCGGATGCCGGATCGATCCCGACCTCGCGTACATCGACGACAACGACCTCTACCTGCACGCTGCCGCGACCCACGGCGCCGTCGAGTAGGTGGTGAGCAGTGACGCAGAGCGCCGTTTCCGCCCCCTGCGCTGCATCAACATGGTCCGACAGTGGATGATGCGGTGGTGAAATTGTGGGTACTCGCAACCATCGCGGGCATCGTGCTGGCCGCGACAGCCTGCTCGGTCTCGGCGTCCGACGGGTTGGCGACGACGGCACAACCGTCCGTGCTGTCGTCCCCTGCGTCCGAGCCGGACTATTCGTCGGTCCTCCATCCCGAACTACCGGGTCGTGACGACGAGTGCCCTCGACTTGGGCGGCGGGCCCACTCCTGATCGGATTGTCGTCTCTGCCGGTCCGGGTCTGGACGCGGGCAAACCGGTTGATGGTGGGACTCAGGACGTTCAGATCTTGTCCTACGATGCGATCGCTGAGCGGTGGAACGTCACGTTCGATGCCGCGAACTCGATGACTGCGGCCGGATCCGTTGACGCGGTGCCGCTGCTTCCTCAAACCAATCGTCTGATGTCGGTGACGGTAAAGGGGTTTCGTGCCGATCAGGACAAACCGGCGTACCTGCTGATCACTGGTGTCGACTCCACTGCGAATCATCCGCTGACCCTGACCGGGATCGTCTCTCTCAGCGACGGCGTCGCAAAACTGGCCTACCGCAGCAACCAAGACATGAACGCAACAGTGCAGGTGGACGGCCCGGACACCGGTCCCCAGACACTCAACGTTACCAGCGACTACTTTCCGCCCTGGGCTCCAGCATGCTGTCCGCTACGCAAGTACACCCGAACCATCGGAGCACGGGGCAATGCCGGTCTCCTCATCGATCTCAGCGATGACCGACCATGGCTCGGAGCATGGCTGGGCCAACCTTCTGAGGGAGACGGGCCCACCGGCAGTGGAGTCGTGGTGAGCACGATCCCCGGATCACCCGCGTCCGCCGTGCTACAGCCGGGCGATTTGATTCTCGGCGTGAAGGGCGCCGCCGTACCTGTCGGCAAACCCGTCTACGCGTTCGACGAAGTCGGATCTCATCACCCCGGGGACTTGGTCACGCTGCTCATCAGTCGACACGGCCAGGACAGCACCGTCGCGGTCACCTTGGGTTCGTTGGCCGACCCGCACGCTGCACAACCGTCCGCACCGATCGAAGGCTTTATCGGGATACAGGTCCACCCGGCGGCGGGGAGCACGCCGGGCCTCGAGGTCGCCGACATTTCGGCCGGAGGACCTGCGGCGCGGGCGGGGATGCGCGAGGGGCAGATTGTGACCGCAGCCGACGATGCGCCGGTGCGCACAGTCACCGACCTGCTCGTCGCGCTCACGGACAAGGCGGGTCATTCACTCACCTTGACCGTGGTCGACCCCTCCACGCACGGGTCGTCCTCTCTCACGGTTTCCCCGCAGACTGCCCCGTCGGGACGCCTCGCGAGTCACACCATCTGACGAAATCGGCCCGAGGGCCGACCGCTCCACCTCGGGCGCAACCTTAGATCGAAGGTAGTTGCTTCTCGGCGATTGCTCGATACCTGGGTGATCGCGCCGCCGGCTTGGCGGTTAGGGGGTCCAGGCGGACGACGACGGCATCCTTCTGTCGACGCTTCGGTACAACGTTGCCACCACCCGCGAAATCTGGTTGGGGTCGGCGGAGGTACGGCCCAACCAACCGGGGGCCGCTCGACCACTGGCCGACGTTGGTCGGCATGATCTGGCCTCGACGAGCTCCTGCCCAATATCTGCACCTTCTTCGCGCTCCTCTATCAACTACTCGACCACCTGGTTCAGCACCGCATCCTCTCTGCCCCTTGGCGTTCGGTCCGCCGCTGCTGTTAAGCGGTCCAGGTAGGCGCCTTGATCCAGCGCACTTGTACACAGCCTGCCGTGACACTGATCAACTGACTCGTAAACTGTGTACTTGCATACAGTCCGTTCAATCTGTATGTTCGTCAACAGAGCAAACGATCACCTAAGCAGTCGACAGAGCGAGGTCAACATGAACGTTGTCACCCTCCATTCCGCCCGGGTCCGCGCCGCCGAGTCCACGCACGTCCTCATTGGGTCCCGTCGCCGGCGCGACGCTCGTCGTCTGCATCTGTTGGACATCGAGAACCTCTGTGGTGCTAGTCATCTGACCGAAGATTCCGCCGGAGGGGCACTGAAGGCGTATCAGGGGCAGGTTGGGATCGGACGGTCGGATCATGTCGTGGTGGGGGTCTCGCATCACAACGTGTTCGCCGTCCGTGGCGCGCTTCCTTCCGCTCGGTTCTGCGTTCGCTCGGGCGCGGACGGAGCCGACCTCGCCCTCATTGAGGTCCTCCGCGAAGAGCGTGTGGCGGAGCGTTTCTCCAGTATTTGCATCGGCACAGGCGACGGCCTGTTCACCGAGATCACCGCAGCCTTGGCCGTCGGAGGTGTCCATGTGCAGATCGCCGCTGGACTCGGTACCGCTTCCAGGCGTCTGCGAATGGCTGCCGGAACCTTCACCCAGTTGTCCTTTGATGCCTTCGCCAAGGAGCACGCATGACCACCTCGGCCACCGACACCATCTCTACGGTGGCGATCTCGGAGATCCTCGGCGTCACCCGGGGCACCATCACGAACTGGAAGAGTCGCAAAGACGATTTCCCGGAGCCCGTGGCCGGTACCCCGCGCAGTCCCTTGTACGACCGGCAGGAAATCTTCCGCTGGCTGATCGCGAACGGAAAGGCCACGGAGAAGCAACTCCGCGGCATTGGGGTCGAAAAGATCGTCGCACAACTTCTCGACATGCTCCGAAACCAGGGACTGCACGCTGACGTCCTCAGCGCGGCAGTTTGCTACGCGCACCTGTCCCGCGCGGAGATCCTGCCGGAAGCTTGTCGTTGGACAAGCGGCGTATATGGCACCGAACTATCGGATGCAATCGAGGCGGCGAATGTGTGGACACGCTCTAGCCCTGTGACCGACACGCTCCCAATTCTTACTCCGTTGCTTATGACGCGCCGCCAGGACATCGACATTGTTGAACGCGTCCTTCGCCAGATCGACACGGTTGAGAATCTACAGTCGATGCACGATGCGCTCGTCGACGCCGCCCGTTCCGAACACTCCTGGGAAGCGACTCTTCCTACTGATCTTGCAGCAATGGTCGCCGAACTCCTTCCTGAGGCCGCAAAGAGCATCTTCGATCCGTACTGCACCAGCGGTTCGCTTATTGCGACGTGTGGGTTGCACCGGCCTGAAGCGGACCTGACGGTGGCGTCCCCCTATGACTCGTCCCTCGAATCGACGATGCGGTGGACGCTGACTGCCGGCCTCAGGCTCACCGCTCTCGGCGGTGACGTCATCGCCGGCGACATGCCTACAAATCTTCGAGCGGATGCGGTTGTGTGTAACGCCCCATTGGGGAGGAAACTAAACAACGAGCATCAGCGGATTTACGACACCGACCCGAGGTGGATGTTTGGAACGCCTCGCGGAGACATGCACTGGGCTGTCCTGCAAGACGCTATCTTCCGGCTCAACCCGGGGGGTCGCGCACTCCTGCTATGCGCTAAGTCGGTCCTCTTCAACACGATGGGTGGCGCCGGGGCCATCCGCGAAAGCCTTATTCGTCAAAGCTGTATCGAAGCGGTTATCGCGCTCCCTCCAGGTGTAGTGCGAAACACCGGAGTCGGCTTATGCCTTCTGGTGCTCGCACGCCCAGGAGAGGTACGCGATCCCGAGAACGTCTTGCTCATCGATCTCGCCAAGCCAGAGCGGCGCAGCGATCGACCTGACTTCTCGACCGCGGTTCGCACCTACCGGCGGTGGCTCGCCACCGCGACAGTCGACACCGATGCGGACTACGCCTTCAGCGCACCCGTGCGGGAGATCCTGTCGCCTCAGGGCTCCCTTGATCCTTCCAAGTGGCGCGAAGCCGCAAACCGCCCCGAAGTAGATGACCTTGTCCAGGCACTCCATCAGGCCCAAACAAACCTAGAGAAAGCCCTCTCCGGGATCACAACAACGATCGACACCGACTGGGCACCTCAGACCGGACTCGCCTCACGGCACACGACCATCGGACTGCTCTCCGCCATCCAAATCCATCGCGGCGCCAGCCTCGATCGCCGCGTCCTCGACGCCGATCCCGAGACCGGCGTTCCCGTGCTCTCCCTGCAAGCCCTCAACGGACGCGCTACCGACGAGGACATTCGATACGTCGATCCGGACACCGTGCGCGGCAACATAACTCTGACTCAGCCCGGAGACGTCGTCGCCCATTCCACACCAAGCGGCGTTGTCGCCAAGGTGTGGAACGAGGCGGGGTGGCTGCCCAATTCTCACGCCGAGATCCTCCGCGTCGTCGACGCGGCAGAATTCGATCCAGAGTTTCTAGCATTATGCCTAACATCAAGATTGATTACGGAGCCGGTCACGGTCGGCAGCATCGTGCCCAGAGTCCAATCGAAGAACGTCACCATCCCGCTAATCCCGATCATCGACCAGCGATCAGTCGTCGCCTACCTAAAGCAAATCGACAAGATCGCCGCCTACGGCCAAGGCATCGCTCGATCCGCCGCCTACCTTCAACGTGTTCTCGCAGATGCCGCGGCCAGCGGCATTGCAATGGCACGAGCGTGAAGCCATTCCTTCCTATCGGCGAGAATGCGCACGTGGTGGTCGGACGGCAGTCACCTCGGGTGCCCAACTCCCTGCGACCGGCGGTGAACAGGGCTTTGCCAGCAAAGCGGACGAACTGGCGAATCCTTCCAGAAACGGATTGACATGTATTGGGCAAGAATAGTTTTGAAAATCAAAACCAGTATGGTTTGCCACGGCGCCCCAGCGTGCAAGGTATGAGTCAGACAGGGTGGGAATAAACATGGCCAAATTCGATCCGATCCGCGATACGCACAAGTCTCTTGCGGTGCGCCGTCCTGACGTCGCCGCTCAGTGGCACCCCACTAAGAACGACGGCCTGTCTCCTGCAGATGTTGGTGCCGGTTCACAGCAGAAGGTGTGGTGGCTTGCGCAATGTGGACACGAGTGGGATGCGGCGATCAACAACCATGCCAAACGAGGTCCCGGATGTCCTATCTGTTCGGGTCAGCGGGTTCTGGCCGGATTCAACGATTTGCTCTCGCAGCGTCCGGACATTGCCGCCGATTGGCACCCCGTGAAGAACGGCTCGGTGACATCGGACCAGGTTGGCGCGGGAAGCAATACGAAGGTGTGGTGGCGTGGACCCTGTGACCATGAATGGGACGCCCCGGTGTCGAGCCGTACCCGCATCGGCGCCGGCTGCCCAATCTGCTCGGGGAAGCGGGTTCTGACCGGGTTTAATGACCTCGCCTCGCAATTCCCGGAGGTTGCCGCCGAGTGGCACCCCACCAAGAACGGTGACCTCGCACCGGAAAGTGTGTTTTCGGGCAGTACCAAAACTGCATGGTGGTCGGGACGGTGTGGTCACGAATGGGACCAGTCGATTCGCAAACGGACCAAGCGGCAGTACGGATGCCCGGTCTGCTCCAACCGCAGAGTCGCCGTCGGGTCCAACGATTTGGCGACCGGATCACCAGAAATAGCCGCCGAATGGCATCCCACCAAGAACAACACGCCAACTCCGGAATCCGTCTTCACGAACAGTGAATCCTCCGCATGGTGGTTGGGCGGATGCGGGCATGAATGGGAAGCTCGAATTGTGGATCGGACGGCGCTGAAGCGTGCGTGTCCGATCTGCTCGGGAAGGAAGATTCATGCGGGCGTAAACGATCTGCGTGCTCTCTTCCCCGAGGTTGCCGCCGAGTGGCACCCTACAAGGAACGGTCACACCACACCCGATACCACCCACCCCGGCAGCGAGAAAAAAGTCTGGTGGCTGGGCCGGTGCGGCCATGAATGGGACGCACTGGTTGCAAGCCGGACCCGTAGCGGCTCTGGTTGTCCGGTATGTTCTGGGAGGAGACTCCTTTCAGGGTTCAACGATCTTGCCACCCGCTTTCCCGACGTCGCAGCAGAGTGGCATCCGACCAAGAATCTCGACCTGCGGCCACACCAGATTGCGGCAGGCACGGCGACGCGAGTGTGGTGGCTCGGTGCTTGTGGCCATGAGTGGGACGCAACAGTCAATGACCGAACCAGCAGAGGAGGAACGGGGTGTGCCATCTGTGCTGGTCGCCGTGTTCTTGTGGGGTTCAATGATCTTGCGTCGCAGTTCCCCGAGGTGGCGGCGGAGTGGCATCCCACCAGGAACAAGGATGTCACGGCTGCCGAAATCGGCGCTGGGTCCGACAAGAAGGTGTGGTGGTTAGGCCACTGCGGTCACGAGTGGGACGCCCTGGTGTCCAACCGAACAAGGGTCGGCCAAGCGTGCCCCATCTGCGCTGGTAGCCGTGTTCTTGCGGGCTTCAATGATCTTGCGTCACAGTTCCCTCAGGTGGCGGCGGAGTGGCATCCCACCAAGAACGGCGACCTCACCGCAGACAAAATCAGCAAGGGTAGCAATCGCGACGCTTGGTGGCTTGGACCTTGCGGCCATGAGTGGAGCGCGGCGGTCGTCAGCCGCACCACGGTGGGCACGAACTGCCCGACCTGCGCAGGAAAACGGGTCCTTGCTGGCCTCAACGATCTTGCGTCGCAGTTCCCCGAGATTGCAGCAGAGTGGCATCCCACCAAGAACCGTGACCTCACTCCTGACGGCATCCTCGCTGGCAGCGCGAAGCCCGCCTGGTGGTTCGGTGCCTGCGGGCACGAGTGGCGCGCAGCGATTGTGAATCGGACCCGTCAAAACACCGGCTGCCCGGTGTGCGCCGGGCTGCGTACGATTGCCGGTTTTAACGATCTCGCCTCGCAGTTCCCCGACGTCGCGGCGGAGTGGCATCCAACAAAGAACGGCGACACCGCTCCTGACGCGATCAGTGCCGGAACCAGCCGGAAAGTCTGGTGGTTGGGCCACTGTGGTCACGAGTGGGACGCACGAGTCGCGAATCGGACTCGTCACGCCAGTGGTTGCCCGATATGCGCTGGCTTGCGCGTGCTCGAAGGATTTAACGACCTCAAGTCGAGATTCCCGGAGGTGGCATCCGAGTGGCACCCCACCAAGAACGGCGACGCGCGACCTGAGCACATCACCGCGATCAACGACCG
The DNA here is from genome assembly GCF_042738615.1 of Rhodococcus sp. NPDC059968. Lineage (NCBI taxonomy): Bacteria > Bacillati > Actinomycetota > Actinomycetes > Mycobacteriales > Nocardiaceae > Rhodococcus > Rhodococcus sp. NPDC059968. Next base: position 8,238 of record NZ_JBHWUE010000028.1, on the reverse strand, counting down.
GAGAGTTTGGTGGCTCGGCATCAGCTGCGGGCATGAGTGGGACGCACCAATCAAGGATCGAACACGGGGAAGCCAGGGCTGCCCCATTTGCGCAGGCCGCCGAGTCAAGGCCGGGTTCAATGACCTTGCGTCCCTGTTCCCGGCGATCGCCGCGCAGTGGCATCCCAGCAAGAACGGCGCCCTGACACCCAGCGGAGTAACGTCCAAGACCGACAAGCGCGTCTGGTGGCTCGGTCCATGCGGCCACGAATTCGAAATGCCCGTGTTGTGGCGCACAAATCAGAAGATGGGCTGTCACTGTGAAGTGAAGGTGTGGAACGCACGCCGGCTCGAGGGCTTCGTCGCCGATCTCGGAGAGCACGCCGACTCGATGACCCCAGCCATGCTCTATGCCATCTGTCAGCAAGCCGGTGTCCTGGCATCAACGAAGGCCAGCGACATCACCGACCTTCTCGCAGACCCGCAACGCCTCATCGGGCTGGCAGATTTGGATTCTGATTCGCCCCTTCCCGATCAGGACATGCCCGATTCCGATGTTGTCGAAGGTCTCAACCCCGCAGGCGACATCCCCACACCGGACGAAGCTGCGTCTGCAACATCCGACGACACGAATACCGACGACGAACCGACTTGCGATAGTCACGACGCCGGCCTGCCCTCACTCACGGTCGACAAAGTGCTCGCGATGGGTGAGAAGTTTCTGGCAAGCTCCGACGTGGACACGGCAGAGTACTTGACAATCGCTGCAGCCGAACAGATCTGGAAGATCGCCTACCGACTCGACGAGCGCCATCTCAGCGATGCGCAGCGCCACGAGCTGCAAACTGAACTCGACAAGACGATCGAACCACGCTCAAATCAATACTCAGAACGCATTCGCCTCCGCTTCCGGTCTGGGTATGAGCAGGCGATCGCCCTCGTCCCCGCCGGCAACTGGTCATTCAGAGTAGGCGACGCCACCGAAGTCACCCAACCAAACCTCATGCAGAAGCACGTCGCTGCACAGCTTCTCAGCCGCAAGCGCGTCGGCAACTGGTCTGGCACCGGCGCGGGAAAAACGGTTTCGGCCATCCTCGCCGCAGGCCTACTTCACGCCGGTCACGACGGTGGAATCGTGCTGGTCATATGTCCCAACAACGTCGTCGCAGGATGGGCGAGCTCCATCAAGAACTGCTATCCCGACGCTCGAGTCGCGTCGAGAACACTCTCGCCTACATGGGTGAGAGGGGCAGGTCCGCGGTGGTTGATCCTCAACTACGACCGACTCCCAGGGCGTGAGGGTGCGATCAAGAACCTCATTGTCGACAACCGTGTCGACATGCTTGTGATCGATGAAGTGCACTACGTCAAGGAACGCCAGAACACTCCAACGTCCCAGCGGCGCCAAGTATTGACCGCTCTCACAGTCGAGGCGAGCCAATCGAATCCAGAGCTAGCAGTTCTCGGAATGTCCGCAACCCCCGTGGTCAACGACCTGCACGAAGCACGAAGCCTCCTCGAAATGATCGAGGGCGTCAAACTCGAGGACCTGGACACCGCAAGCACGGTTCCCAACGCCATGCGAATGCACCAACATCTCGTTCGGGTGGGATCGAGGTGGATGCCCGAGTACGCGGCCGAACTCGAATTCACGACCCCGGCAATCGACGTGTCACACCGGCTCGACGATGTCATTGCGCTCGGAGGGCACCCCGTGCCGGCCGCGCTCGACCAAGTCTTGCTGGCAGACAAACTCGACACCATCGTCGCCGAAAGCCGAATCGGACAAAAGACCCTGATCTATACCCAATTTACGACCGGAATCGTCGAGCCCCTGATGCAAGCGCTGACCGCTACAGGGCTGCGGGTCGGCCTATTCACGGGTGACGACAAGGACGGACTCAGTCGGTTCACCGGAAAATGGCCAAGCGGCGAACCGGTCGCCGATCAAGAACAGGTCGATGTTCTGATCGGATCCGAGGCAATCTCGACCGGCGTCGATGGGCTTCAACATGTTTGTAACACACTGATTTTCGCAACCCTACCGTGGACGCACGCAAACTATCAGCAGATAGTTGGCCGAGTTCACCGACAGGGTCAACAGTCGCACATTGTCAAGGTTGTCGTGCCATCAACGTTTGCTGACGTGACTAATTCCGACGGCGATGTCGAGCGGTGGTCGTGGTGCGGGCAACGCTGGGCACGCGTGGCGATGAAAGAATCATTGTCCGATTGCGCGGTCGACGGGATGGTTCCGAGAGGAGTGTTGGTCACACCAGCAGAAGCAGCAAAGTCGAGCGTCGACTGGCTGCGCCGTCTCAAGGATATCGGCGCTCAGACCATTACGCGGAAACCCATTGACGGCCTCCTGGGCGAGGATGTGGACCGAATGTCCGATACCACGAGGATCGCACGCTTTGGAGAGCTGTCAAGGATGAACGGTGCTTGGGCATCTACGCGTTCCACCCTTACGCACACACGCCTGGCCGAAGATCCGACTGAATGGTTCCGATATCACGATCTGTACAAGCGGGCGAGGCAACAGTGGTCTGTCGTGCCCGCCATCGAGTTTGCCGGATGGCTCAATAGGCGGCAACGTCCGTACACAGTCGCGGACCTAGGATGCGGCGAGATGCTGCTCGCAGACCACTTGACGGGGACCCACACTGTATTGCCATTCGATCACGTCGCCATCGACGATCGAGTTACCGCGTGCGATATCGCGGCACTTCCGGTCGACGACGCCTCCGTCGATGTGGCAGTGCTCTCGCTCGCCCTTATGGGCAAGAACCACACTGACTATGTGCGCGAAGCGCACCGAATCCTCCCAGTTGATGGACAACTCTGGCTTAGCGAGCCCACCTCGCACATCGGTGCAGACGAACTCCGACTTGAGCAGGTATTTGCCGATTACGGGTTCGACGTTCTTTCGGTGGATGTCCGCGAGCAGTTCACGTTTGTCCGCGCGATCAAGGGGGAACAGGTTCCGCGACAGATGGCATCTCCGATCAAGCTCGGCACTTGATCGGCGATGTCTGAGAAATTCTCTGACACTGGGGTCTGGACTCATGTTGAATTTGACGGCTTGCAATCCGTAGGGAAGGGATAGGAGTTCGGCGTACACACAAGCTCGGCTAGAGGGGCGCCTCGGACAGGGGCGGAGGCATAGGTCTCGGTAGCCGCGGCGTGAGTGAAACTCACGGCCGCCAACCAGCTGCCTGAGTCGACCCTCTATTCTGTTACGACCGTCTCGACGGAAATCTATGATCTTGTATTGTCAAGTGGAGGGCACATCGTGCGGGTTGCAGTACAAGCCGACCGGATCTACCCATCGGAAAGTGGTCCCCCAGCTCTCGTTCTGGTGCCAGATAGCTGGGATGACTATCACTACACCACGACGTACGATCTATGGATTCGAACGGCCAATATGTTCAGAAACCTCGGCAAGGTGAAGGTCGGTCGCGTTGGGTTAGGCGAGCGCGAACGACCATTTAGTGGCGGCTCGGAGTTCACCACCGGTTTGCCGAAGGAATATTTCTCTCTCGGTCAAGATGATAGCTATTACGAGACGATCCGAGACTTTGGCGAGCCTCTTCGTGCCGACGTTTTCGAATCCCTACAGGACATCGCATACAGCGAGAGCGCTTTCGAAGTATCTTCCGCGCAGCAAGTTACAGATGTGTCTCTTCTTCGTTCAATTAAGCGCGGTACGGTAATCCGTCAATTTCGGAGAATCGCGCAGGGCGGCGTACGCCTTTCTACCTTCAGTTTCAAATATCAGTATCCGGCGGGTACCGACTTCCTAACTTCGCCGGAGCTAACCTTCAATGTTGACCCCGAGTCGAATCCTCCGACGAATGTGCACGTGATCATTGGGCGTAACAGTGTCGGAAAAACGACCCTCCTTCAAAGGTTGGCGCGCACTCTTCGGGAGCCGAATAATCACAATTTTGGTGAGATTGAGGATATGGCCGACCGCGAGGCTGAGCCGTTTGTAAATCTTGTTTCCGTTGCATTTAGCGCTTTCGACCCTTTTGATTACCCAGAGTTTTTTGACTCAAGCTCAAGCGAAGGGATCAGTTTTTCTTATGTTGGACTGAGGGCGAACGTAGATCCAGCGCGAGTTTTTATGACAGATGTTGACGAAGCCGTCGGGCGGATATTGAAAAATGCAAACGAACTCGCAGAGGAGTTCGCTGACAGTCTCCAGGAAATTATCTCGGTTGGTCGCCACGGACGCTGGCGAAGTGCCGTCGAGCTGCTGGAGAACGACCCGAATTTCGCGGATTACGCCGTAACTTCCCTCCTTGATCGCGCAACGGAATTGCGAAACGAGGAGGAGATAGCGACCGATCGTGAGAAGGCGAGGGTGCTTTTCGACGGAATGAGTTCTGGCCACAAGATAGTCCTCTTGACGATGACCCGCCTTGTGGAGGTGGTTGTGGAGCGATCGTTGGTGCTGCTCGACGAGCCTGAGTCGCATCTTCACCCCCCTCTGCTCGCGGCCTTCATCCGAGCGCTCTCAGAATTGTTGATTGACCGAAACGGTGTGGCAGTGATCGCAACACACTCTCCGGTTGTTCTGCAGGAGGTGCCAAGCGGATGCGTATGGAAGTTGCGGCGCCGCGGCGATGTTCTGATTGCCGAAAGGCCAGAAATGGAAACGTTCGGCGAGAGTATTGGTGCTTTGACCCACGACGTTTTTGGGCTCGAAGTTACGGGCTCCGGATTTCATCGTGAGATCGCCCAGGCCGTCGATCGGTTTGAAACGTACGAGCAAATAATCCGGCATTTCAATGGTCAGCTAGGGGGGGAAGGCAAGGCGATGGTCCGAATTTTGCTCGCGGACCGGAATAGAGGCACTGCGTAATGCTTCCGCTAAACCGGCCCTCGTTCGACATTGCTGTTGTCTTACCAGCGTGTGTCGCAGGGATGCGAGACGCAGAAACTCGCGATAAAGTTCTTTCGCTGCTCCCGGATTTTGTTCGAGCGGAACTTGAGTTCGAGTTAGCAGTTGTCGCAGAGTCCCTTCATGAACTCAGATCGGACGAGTTCAAGTTCGACGGCATCGAGGCGGAGGTGCTCGTGAAGCGAGTATACGAAGACGGGATGGTTGGCCGGAAAGCCGGACGAGTATATTACGACGTGTTGATGCAGTCTTCGCCTCACGAAAGGTGCCCGCTTTGTGGGTTCGGGCGTGTGAAGACGTTAGATCATCATTTGCCGAAGATGCAGTTCCCGGCGTTATGTGTGTCGGCTCTAAATTTGGTCCCAGCCTGTAATGAATGCAACAAATCAAAACTAGAGGTTACTCCGGCTGTCGCGATTGAGCAGACTCTGCATCCATATTTTGATCGTCTTGGTGACGACCAGTGGCTGTTCGCGCGTGTCATGCGGGAGAAGTCGCCTAGCGTCGAGTATGACGTCCGTACTCCCGCCAATTGGGGCGCGCTGCGGGCCGAGCGGTTGCGGCATCATGTACAAGTGTTCGATTTGCTAACTCGATTCTCGCTTGAAGCCAACAGTTTCATTCCCGATCTTCGGACCAGACTTCAGAAGTTGCTAGACAGGACTGGGGCGGCCGGTGTATCGGCTTACCTGTCCGACGAAGCCGAGTCGCGCCAAGTCGCTAGAACTAACGGCTATCAGGGCGTCGCATTCCAGGCGCTAGCGTCCGATGAGTGGTTTTGCAACGGCGGGTTCGCCGAGTTTGAATGAAATGTTTTCGTTCGGTGTAGCTCGGAACGGTATTGCGTTGGATCAGCGCCAATGCCGCGACTGGTCGGAGGACATGCTTGGAGTCGCACCCTGAGCGCGCTTCCACGTAGCGGATGAGGAGGTCGAGCGTCTCGGCGTCCGGGTGTGCGGGCCAAGTTCTCCCGGCGATGAACCCATTCGAGCGTGGTGAGCGCGTTCTGGGTGGTCTCGGGAATCACGGACTTCGCCAGGCGCCACAACGAGAACATCTTGCTGGTTGGGAATTTCGCGTTCACGCGGCGCATCCGCCCCATCCGGTGGTGTCGGGTGTGGAGTGGGTTTGTCGACCACCGCCACAGGTTCGGGCGGTAACCGAGTCGTACAACGTAGACGCTCGCTCGTCCCGGTCGCCGGAGTACAGCGACGGGGCCGCGCGCTCGGTACGCGGCCACGCCGAGGTCGTGTTCACCATTCGCGCCGGTAATCGGTGCGGCAGGCCGCCTTCGACGACGATGGCGGTTCTGGTGAGCTATCCGTTATTGTCGCTGCGGGTAACTGACCACCGCGGTTGTCGACGATCCCGGGGCGCCGTGGACCTTCCATCGCTCATGTCGGTCCAGGGAGGTAGCCGGCGGCTTCGGCAGGTCTGTCAGGACGTGCTGAAAGCAATCGAAGACGTGGTGGTGCCTGCCGCGGCGCATAGACTCCGATAGCCTGACCAGCGCTATCGATTCTTGGGAAACTTCGTGCCAACAGGTGAATAGTCGGCTAGCTGTGCGGGCAGGATGGAGTTGCTGGCAACTACTCTGCGACCAAAAGAACAGGAGTGCGGCGATGAATGTAACGGTAATTTTGTCCGCGAGCGCGTTGGTATTCTCCGCATTCTCGCTGTTCTTCACAGTTAGGAGTGCGAACCGGCGGGAGGTAGAAAAGACTAGGCGGGAGATGTTGACCGACGCTGTCGCTACCCTCATCGAAGAATCAACATCGCGTAACCAAACGATCATCGATTGGCATAATTACGATGGCACAGATCTGAGTAATTCCCTGATCAACATTCTGCTCAAGCACGAACGGGGGATGGCGTATCAGGTCATGCGCATAAGGATTGTCGGTTCCGGCGATCTGTATGAATGCGCCCATTCACTTCACTCAATCCACTCCGACAGCACCACTAAGATCGTTCGGTGGGAGCTCGGTAACCTTCAGACGCTCGAACCCCGTATGTCTCAAGAGAAACTGAAGTCGGTTACCGAATCTCTCATCTCAACCTTCCGTAGGGAAACGAAGCTGCACTGAAAGGAGCCTCTCAAGGGCAGAGGGGGTGAGTAGCGGGCGCTGGCCGCCCGCCCATCGTCGTCATCCCGAGTAAAAACCGCCGGTAGGGCCATTTGCCGGACGCCCCGCCGGTCGCGGACCGCATCACGGGGGATCGGCACAGCGCTGAGTAGCCAGGGCTGTGGATCCGGGACGGACAGGAGAATAGGACCGATACGGTCATCATGATCGCGGCCTGCGGCGTCTGGATTTTGAGGTGCCGGGATGTCACCCGTTGAGGGTAGCTTTCATCACCGTGCCCACGTTCACCGACCTTCTCGCTTCTCTTGCCGTGGATCCTCGCGTACGTGGCAGGCAGTTCGAACATCTCTGCCGCTGGTATCTGACGAACGACCCCCAGTATCGGGGCATCCTTCGTCGGGTGTGGCTCTGGGACGAGTGGACCGGCCGGTGGGGTCCTGACGCCGGTATCGACTTGGTCGCCGAAGACCATGTGGGGCGGTTGTGGGCTATTCAGGCGAAGGCGTATGGCCAGCAGTACGCCGTCACCAAGGCTGACGTGGATACGTTCTTGGCGGAGTCGTCCAGGGCCGTGTTCTCCTACCGGTTGCTGATCGCCACCACCGACAAGCTCAGTTCCACCGCCCGGCGCACGATCGCCGCCCAGGAGAAGGCGGTGGGACTCGTCGGGCTCAGCGACCTGCTCACCGCCGACGTGGAGTGGCCGGCTGACCCGGGACAGCTACGGCCATCACCAACGTTGGAACCCGTCCGGCCTCACGACTATCAGCAAGAGGCGATCGACGCTGTAGTCACCGGTTTCGACACCGCCGATCGTGGCCAGTTGATCATGGCGTGCGGCACAGGTAAGACACTGACCGCGCAGTTCATCAGCAAGGAATTGGACGCACAGCGCATCTTGGTGCTGGTTCCATCACTATCGCTGTTGAAGCAGACGATGCGAGTGTGGCAGGGTCAGGACCGAGTCGAAGTGCTGCCGGTGTGCTCCGACGAAACGGTGTCACGCGGCGAGGACACCCCGGTGGAGCACGTCAGCGAACTGGGCTTGCCTGTCACCACGAACCCCGCTGACATCGCCGAGTTCCTGCGCACGGGGTCCGGCCCCCGTGTCGTGTTCTGCACCTACCAGTCATCTCCACAGATCGCCGAGGCGTTCACGTTCGGTCATGTGCCCGCATTCGACTTGGTCATTGCCGATGAGGCGCACCGCTGTACCGGTCAACAGTCCTCGACCTTCGCGACTGTGCTCGACAGCGATCGGAT
>NZ_JBHWUE010000027.1:0-107984 GCF_042738615.1 Rhodococcus sp. NPDC059968 | reverse complement strand
GGCTGGTTGTTGTGTATATGTTACCGGCTCCCGGCGCTCCGCGCCGGGAGACGGGGCGAGTCGCTTCGCTCCCCGCCAGGGAGCCGCTGCGCGGCTCGCAGTGGGTCCATTCCCGTTGCCGTCGATCGAGTCGCTTCGCTCCTCTGAGTTTCCGAGATTAGGTTCTCACCTGCGCTTTTCATCGTTCCGTTCGATCCGGTCCCCCACACCCCAACGAGGCTGCGGAGGCGGGAGGGTGCGCCCGACCCGCCGCCCACTCGCCTCCCCACGCCGCTCCATGTCATACCCACAAGCATACCACCCACCCCCCACGCAACCAAAACAGTCGAAAAACTCAAAACACCCAAATCTGTTGCTTTATAACATATTACGAACCTTAACAACCTGACATTTGCGCACAAAACACGTAAATCCTTATTCACCAACCAATTACTGAAACCTGTTGTAAATCAACATCTTTCAAAACTGCTCAAACCCGGACGAACCAGACACCCACGCGCCCGCCGACACCCCGCGCCGACACTCCCCCGGCACATCGCCGGCACCCCCACATCACAAACCGGGGACATGTCATCACACCAGGTCACAGCACCATTACGGCCCCACACAGCACACGGCCCGCACCCCGGAAGTCGGGTGCGGGCCGCCGTCAAACCAAGCAGATTCAGCGCTTCGCCGGTGGTTCAGTCGGGGGTGAAGAACAGTTCCATCCCGATCACGAACCACGCCACCATCGCCGCCATCGGCACGAACGCGCACACCAACGGCAGAGCGAACTGCCGGGCGGGCCGCCAGGGAACCGTCATCACACCGCACGCCACCACCGCAACCGCCGGGCCCGCCCAACGCACCCAATACGAGGCCGGCGGCGGATCAGGCCCGAACGAGGTGAACGAGCCGTGCGGATACACCCGGGGCTGCGGCACATTGCCGTAGTGCTGCCACAGCAGAACCGCCGGCAGATAGCAGAAGAACCCCAGCAGCAGACCCGCGATGACGCCCAGCGAAATCCGCAGCCCTTTTCCCGATCCCGCGGGCGGCGGTCTCAGCTCCTCGGCACGACGGGAATCATCAGAGATCAGGTCAGATCCTCGATCGGGGCGGATGCGGCATTGTCCTTGATCGACGCAATCCCGGTCTGAGCCGCTGCCTTCGAGGTGTAGCCCTGGCTCGCCGCGATGATCTCCCCGTTAGCCGCCTTCAGATGGAACCGGAACTTGCCGGCCGCGTCCTTGAAAAGCTCGAACTTCGCAGTCATCACCCCTCCTCCACACGGTGTCCACGACGATCGCGAACCCCACGGAATTCACGGTAAGCCGACCACACACCCACCGGCGGCCGAACAACCCTTTTCGGCGGCACCGTCCGAACCGCGCCCTGGGACGTGCCATCTCCACAGGTCAGAGGATTCTCCGAGGCCGCGGCTCTCCCCGCCCACTCATGCCATCGGATCGAAGTCCCGCACGGAGACGTGCTCGTGCACTCACCCGTTGCGGGGGATGCACACTCCCCGGAAGAGGCGAAAGGTTTGTGGAGTCACAAATCAGCATGGTCGACCCCACGAACGCGGCCGTCGAGAAATGAGTGCACATGCGCTACGAATTCCGGGTCGCCGACCTCGTGTCGGACGCACTGGCCGAAGCGTTCCCCGAACTAGACCGTGCCGCACTGTCCGACCAGAGCACCGTGATCGACGAAGCCCACCTCTACGGGCTGCTTAACCGCTTCCAGTCCCTGGGCCTCCACGTCCTGGAAATGCGGCAGCTGCCCGAAGCCCCACCCTCCTCATGGTGAATTGTCAGGGAGTGGGCCTCCGGTCACCCCGGGACGTGTCATCTTTCCCAGGTCAGAGTCTTCGCCAAGGCCGCGATTTGTGCCGTCCATCCACGCGATCACGTCGAAGACGCGGAGCGCGGAGATCTCCTCGGGGAGGCCGGCCTCCTTACGGATCGACAGCAACCGGCGGTGCAGCGCTGCGTCGTCGGCCCGGAGGGCCTCCCGGACCGGGTTCAGATGTGCTCGCTCGGTGCCCAGGACCTGACTGACCACCGAATCCGAAGATCGGGTACCGCCGGTGGGCGTTTACGGGCGATCAGCTTCGTCGCCTCGTCTGCCCGTCCGCCCGTATTCCGACCCGTCCTCGACCTTCACTGCGACCAGCCGGTTGTCCCATTGCTTCGGCAGTACCACTACGTCCTTGTGGATCCCCTCGACGTACACGCCGAAAGACTCATGAAACGGTGAGCCTTCACCGAGGCGTCCGTTGAGGATGAGGATCTTTTCCACCACTGCCGGCGACGCCGGAGCGTCGATGCCGCTCCGCGGAAACACATCGACCTCACGCGACAAAGTCGCGTACTCCGGCAACTCCGTCTCGTCGTAGGTCCCGAGGATCGACTGGGAGCCGAAGACAATCACCTGACCCTCGTCGAGGTTCGCGCAGGCTGCCTTGATGACCTGCTCGAGTTCCTCGCGGTTCACTTCAGGACGAGCTCACGCAGATCATCGAGGACCTTCATGCGTTCATCCTCGGTCAGCAGCACGTGCAGCGGGGAAAGGTTGCGCATCTCGTTCCCAGTCTCGTCGTCCGACTCGACGATCCGGCGAAGGGTCTCGACGTCGTTGTCCTCGACGATTCGTTCCCACCGATCCAGGAAGTCGGTGAAGTACGGGCTGCGACTCACATGCTCGCGGACACTCTGGAGACTGCGGCGTACGCGGACGGTGTCGAGGGGCAGATGCTCGCGCTCGATCTTGTTCAGGATGGCGGTCTGCATGAGCTTCTGTCGGGTGACCTTCATGTTGACGACGGTCATCTCTCGCTCCCTCCTCACTCAGGCCAACTACCGCTGCGGTCGGTGCCCACAGTGTACGGGTCCGGCCACCGTTTACGCAGGTCACCCCACGCTCGCGCAGCGACGACCCGACCTCCATCCGCCGATACGACCAAGGGCTCACAGGACCATCCGCGCTACCGCGATCATCCCCAATCGGTACAGATCCGCATCCGACGACGGCAGCTCATACAGGGTCGGGCTCGATAGCCCACGCGCAGCGAAGTCGGCTCGCTCGGTGTCAGGCCGGCGACCTGCGGCGAGCGGGTCGACGCGACGGCACCAATCAGAAGCCGAGGGCTTCGGCTTCCTTGATCTTCTCGTCCGTCCAGACCTGTTCGATCGCCTTGCGCTGCTCCGCCGGCAGATCGGGCGTCCACCGGTACTTCCGCCAGAACGCCTCCCTGCGCTCCTGCATTATCGGCTCGTGATTCATGGGGTCAGCTCCTTCGGTTCGCACATATTCCCCGGTGCTTGACCACGAGTCGAAGCGCGCTCCGAGCTAGGCGTCGTCGGCAGCTAAATTAATACTTCGTCAACGCCGCCATCGCCGCAGTTTACGAGTCCGTCGCGAGGGTGGTCGGCAGCCGGAATGTCATACCCCGCCCCTCTCACCCTCAGGAGCCGGCGGCCGGGAACCGAGCCGAGGTGGTCGCTACACGCCGCGCCCCGGATCAGGGGCGGTGCCGGTCGCGGCGCGGGGCGTCGGCGGTCTCGGGCAGGAGCGTGCGGGCCTTCTCCGCCAGGTCTGGCAGGCCGAGCGCGTCGAGCCAGTCACCGTAGGCCCGCGCCGGGGCGGCCAGAGCCAGTTCCTCGTCTACCAGCACCACCGGGCTGGTGGGGTACGCGACGCGGGCCACGAACCGGGCGATCTCGTCGGCGGTCAGGATCTTCCCGAGCGGCGGCGTGGTTGCTGCATCGGTCATGGCGTCTCCCCATTTGTCTGAGCTGACTGGACGTTGTGTGGACAGTATCGCGTTGTGGGCGTGGCCCTTCGGCCGTCACAGGGCCGTGTCATCCGCCCAGTTCAGTGATAGGAATGCGCGGTGATCGATGCGCGCAAAGGATGGCCGGAAGGCGAGTGCACCACCACTGTCTTCTTCGACGGCATGGACCGCTGGAGGACTGCGAACCCGCCGCCCGGCCCCCGAGTTCGTGCCGCGGCGCGTCTGCAGCTTGGCAACTTCAGGCGCCCGCACCAGGCTCGCTGGTGGGCTGCCCTGGCACTGACGATGCTCCTCGCCGTAATCGCGGCGGCACTGGCCACCGTCGCGTTCGATGACGTCCTAATGGTCCTGCTCATCGCGATCGCACTCATGCTGGTCGGGATATTCGTGTACGTCGTCTACGGTCTGGCACTGGCGACTCGATCCCGCGCCTACCCCGTCACCCGGTGGCGGCACTGGTTTCGGGTGATGTGGCTGACGAACCCCGCCAGCACAGTCGGGGCGGCGCTCACCGTCTACGTCCGCCGGGGCGGGGCGGTGACCTTCCACAACCACTTCCGATGGCCCGCAATCACACCCCAGCAGCCGCCGGCCGCGCGCCAGCTACGGCTCGAACTACTGACCATTGCCGCCGAGGCCGACCAAGTCGTCATTACGTTCACGACAGATGAACGCATCGCCACCACGTACAACAGGGACGGGTGGCGGAAACCCACCCCCGCCGAACGTCACGAGTACACGATCCCGGAAACCACGAATCAAAACGGCGAGCTCACGCGCTGGGATCTGCTGTTCGATCCTCGCGACGCAAAATGCGCAGCAACCCTCACTGCTTCACGAGCCGAACTCGCTACCTGAGACGCAGCTGTCGGTGGCTATGCGCCACGGCGGGCGCGGGCGCCCTCGACCACGGACCGCTGGAGCACCCAGGTACCGCCGACACGGGTGGCCGGCAACACCTTGCCCTTGATGGCCTTCAGCACGCCCTGGCGGGTCATCCCGAGCCCGTCGGCGGCCTCCTGCACCGACACCAGCGGCGGCAGGTCCATCGCGTCGGTGAGGCGGTCGAAATCGGCGGTGGACAGCACTCGCAGCGACCGCAACGGCCAGGGGTAGGTCTCCAGGACCGCCAGGGCCGTCGAGGTGGCCTGGCGCACCGATTCGGCGGGGATGGTGAACACGACCTCGGCGTGGCCGAGTTCCGAGCGCGCGGCCGCGCCGCTGTACTCGGCGATCGGGCCGAGCAGGGCTTCGGCGTTCTCCTCGCCTGCACCTCAGCTGTCGAGTGCCATAGAGCCTAGTCGGGCCCTTCAATTCTGCAATCTCACGGCGGCACCGAAGACATCGCGCCGCGCCAATCTGTTTCAGAGAACAGAGACTGTCAGCAATCAAGCGCGACTTGCCGGGGGGCTATAATTCCAAAGGTCCAGCGATTCCCAGGCTTCGGGGAAACCCATAACATTCAGTGACGCGACCTGCTGAATCTCGGGAAGCTTTCGCGCTTGCGTTTTGAAGGTACGCGGCCAGTTGGTCGCAGGTACGATCTGGACAAGAAGCCCCGCGAGGAGCGCTGCCAGGTAATAGACCCGGGCTATGTTTTCCTTCTTCGTTTCTGCCAGGTGCGCCATTCTGTCAGGTACCACATTCGCTCGGACCTTTGCCGGAGGGTAGGGGATGCTCCGGTTCCACATTCGAGCATGATGTGCGCAGTGATTGCGTACTACGTTCAGCGATCGGCTCCACGAGATGAGGTCAGTCGCTCTTTTCAGTCCGAACGCGCCGGCGATCTTCTGTTGGTCACGCGCGGGAAGGAACCCGATGAGTCGGACGATCGCCCCGAAGTCCATCAACTCTGTGGCGGTCCAGATCGGGAGGCGACCGTCGTACTTTTCGCGGAAGTGTTTTACGTAGTCCTCATTCGAAGATTCTTGACACAATTTGTCGTATCTCGCACGCCACGCTTCGTAGTTGGTGCCGTCGTACGTTTGCGATGGTTCGTCCGTCGTTCCGCGATCGAGCAAATCCGGCTTCAGGTGCCCGAATGGGTCAATCTTGCCTAGGTTGTAGGCAAGCCGCACGCGTAGCGCAATCTCAAGATCTGCGAGGCCCTGCATCAGCACCGATCGGAGCTTGGCGTCGAACTCGTAGAGGCGAATCACGTTGTCGAACGTTGCGTCGGGGTGGAACTCATCAAGGCGCCGGCGCGCTTCAGTGCCAGTGACGTCAATGAGCCTCAATGGATACCAGTACGCGGACAAGCGGTAGTAGCCGATCCGTTTGAGAGCGTGGATCGCCTCTCGCCGGTCATTGACAACTAGGCCGCGCCCCTCCAGCTTCTCAAGCTGTTCGTTGAAGGTGAGGTGCGGCTTGAGGTACTCCATCGATTGGCCCCTAGACAAAAGAAAACCGACCCTTGAAGCCGGTGACACGCAGTCGGTGGCTAACAGAGGGGCCGGTGTTGATGTCACGAGCTTAACCGAGAACCAACGCGAGCAATAATCACAGTCTTGTAACTATACGTTTTTGGGTGTCTGAGCTGCGGTTTCACTGAGATCCGACGTTACCCTACTTCCCCGCACCACCGGTTACCCGCGCGTATCGCTCCGCCCCAACATGACGCCGCGGGCACTCATCCTCCCTGCGATCACCTTCCCGCTGACCGGACACGAGAGCGGTCCACGAACACGAACACATGGAACCGATGACACCCACGGCCACTCGCCCGAGGCCACAATGTCATTCACGTGAATGACACAGGCAGGCCGACGATCTCAGCATGACACTCGACGCGGATTCCCCGTCGGGCCGATCGCGCGGGAGGCGCCCGAACGCAATGTAGTTTATCCGCATGCCCACACTTCCCATTGCCGTGCCGACAGACTGTCAGCCGGTGTCGCGACCGACCAGGTCGACGGTGGGAGCTGCGGCGGAACGGGCAGAGTGGTTATGAACCCGCTTGCTGAGCCTTCAAAGCTGTTTAGCCGATTCGCCGACGATGCCGGGACCGACGGTGCTGCACGCGACCGGTTTCAAATGCTGGTCACCGACTTGGTGAAGGTCAAGCACCCCGACGCAGCGACAGTTGAGGGGCCAGGGAACCGCGATTGGGGAATCGACACATTCATAGGTCAGTTGGCTGGTGGCGACATCCGGATCTGGCAGTCAAAGTTCGTTCTCGAATGGCAGGACAAGACCCCACAATCTCAGGTGCGTTCGTCGTTGCAAAGCGCACTCAAGCAAGCAGCCGAACACAAACACACGATCTCCGCATGGACCTTGGTAGTGCCGTGCGTGCTCGCACCCGACCAGATGAAGTGGTTCAAGGGATGGGTCAAGAAACAATCCGGTTCGGGGGTGGCAATCGACATGTGGGACGGCACCGAGCTTCGGCATCAGCTGTTGAATCGTGACGCCATCCACGTTCGACGTGAGTACTTTCCGCATACGGTTGCGCCTGATGGGGCCCCGAGCCCACATCCGGCGCCGCGGTCAGAGCGAGTGGCCATGACGGAGGACATGTCACAGTTCGAGACGGCCTTGTTCGTTCGTCAGCTACGTGAGGCTGGGCATGTGGAGACCGACTCGGCGTGTGCGCACTATTTCGCCACGGATGCATTGATACGGGACTATGAGGCGAAGGGGCAGGACGACGCCGTCGCGTCGATGTCTGAACTGCAGCTTGAAGTTCACGATGTCTGGGAACGCCACTTCAACCAGGAACGGGCGAGTACTTCGGCTGATGGACTTATCCCGAACTTGCTGCACCTGGTACTCGATGATGTGGCGAAGTGCGACAATCCGCCAGGGCTGTACCTAGCCCGTGCGCACAAAAAGGGAACGACCCATCGTCTAGTCGAGCAGCAAAAGGCCGGCTGGGTGACTCACTGGCGAGGTGTAGTGGCCGAGCACCTCACAGCCACCGCCACTCCAAGAAATACAGCACCCATTCCTCCGACGGAGGCATCCGACTCACCTGCAGCTCGCGTGAATGCCGAGATGTCCGGCGCAGCGCGCGAGAACGCCGCCGACGTTATCGACACGGATACCACCGCAAACAGTGTGGAGGTTCCATGATTCCCGCCGACGTGGGTGGCCACACCGCGCCTCCTGGGGAGTCCAACACCTTCCTACCGGAGGAAAGCACCACATTCAGACTCGCACGGATGTTGCTCCTCCTCGATGTCGCCAAGAAAGCTAGCCGAAGGATTCAATCACTGGATCGTCTGGGTTACTACGAGTTCTTCGCCGACAACCCATTCATCGTCGTCGAGGGGAGCAGCCAGCGCGACGAGGCCGATCGAACAACGCTCAAACTTGTGGGCTTTAGCCAGGTACAACTCGCCTACGCGAGTGCAGGGCATCGATTCGTGTCGCGGAGACGCCGTCTCCAGCACGACCTCGCTCTGCTCGTCGCATACGGACTTGCAACGTTGACGAACAACGGATACGTCATTACCGATTCGGGCACCGAGATGGCCGCTGAGTTCCAATCGGTATATGCAGATGCGTATAAAAAGTCGTCGGAGATCATACTCCGTCGACTCGCTGGAATGTCAAACAAGGGCTTAGAGATTGCCGTCGAGAGCTGGTTCGGGCACCCGTGGCTCCTGCTCGATCTTCTCGACGACGTGACCGACGCCGTGGTGCCGCAAACCCGTGCAATTGAGAAGATTTCGGACCCTAATGAGGGAGAACTTTCGTGACGGGCATTCGCATCCACGAGTTGCGACTGGTGGGGACAGTTGGTTCCGGCAAGACCTACGGTGCATCGTTCCGTGAAGCAACCGGGTTCCGTCCACTCTCAATTATTACTGGCCCAAGCCTCACCGGTAAGACGAGCATCATCGACTACATCAAGTATTGCCTGGGCGACAATGAGCACCCTCAGCATCAGGAAGTCCTTCAGGCTGTACGGACGGCCCTAGTTGAAACCGAACTCGATGGCCAGCCGACCGTGATTGAACGGACCGCGACCGGTAGCCCCTCGAAAGTGGCTTCGGTGTGGCGTTCAAGGCTCGAGGACATGAGCTCTGAGACAGAATTGCGCGTCAGCACAGCCCCCCCGAGTGATCCTGACGGACTGTCACAACTGGTTTTGGCGTCATGCAACCTCGACGGGGTCCTCCTGGCAAACTCCAGCGTCAAGGAGGAGACCGCGACGCAGCTGTTGAGCATCCGAGACGTCTTCAACGTGATGTTCGTGCCAAACCACCGGCTAGACAATAAGAGCTTGGTGTTCGAACAAAGCCATCACATGGTTCGGCAGAAGTTCCGTCAAACTGTCGACGCGATATTCGGTATTCATGACAACGAGGATGCAGTCCTAGCAAATCGGTACCGAACTGCTCGTGAACTGGCTAGGTCCGCCCAGGTACTCGCATCCACACTCCACCAACTCGCGGAGACCGAGCATCCCCGTGGCCCTATCCAGCTGCAGAACGACCTCGATGGAGCCGTAGAGGCACTCGCCCAGCTGACTGATGAGCTCGCATCCCTCGACGAACAGCAGCGAAGCTCCGAACGCGCCTCGGCAAGACTTCGGAGAGAACTCAATCTCGCGCAGAGTAGAGCCAAGGAGATGCGAGTACGAGTACGCGACCGACGCAGCCTCGTCGCTCGCCTTGACGCCCTGCGCGGTCAATATGCCGACGACCAGCGCAAGCTGAACTTTCTCCTTGACGCAGAGCGGCTGTTCGATCCTCTCCAAGTCGTGACATGCCCAGCCTGCTTAGGCACCCTCGCCGAGACCCCCACCGTCCAACAAGGCCAATGCACGCTGTGCGACCAACAAATAGCTTCGGCGAACGAGAATGTGCCTGTGCCGACAAACCGCACAGAACCGCCAGCAACCAACGGTCAGGATAAAACCTCGACTACCGCCCTGGCATTTAAAGATGAACGCTCAGCCATAATGGAAGCCGAGTTGCGTGCAGTCAGTAAGCGCCTCAAGAGCCTAAACGAATACGTCGCCCGGCTGACCGCCCACCAGAGAGTTCTGGAGGATGAGAGCATTGCCGCAGACAGTGCTGGGGACGCCGCTGCTCAAGCCGTCGACGCCATCGTTACTAGCCCCGCACCCTGGCTTGCGCTTCGCGACAACCTAAGTCGAGGTATCACTGAAGCCCGTCTGACCGTTCAGTCTGCACAGGCCGGCGTCAACATCTGGCGCCGCGTCGCACAGGCTGAAGCCAACCACGAACGGCTCGCCGAACACGCCCAAGAAATAAATGCCGCGCGCCAGACGCAGCGTCAGCGTCCTGCCCGGACTGAAGTCATAAGAGCCCTCTCGACCCGATTCGGCGAAATTTTGGAAAGTATCGGCTATCCCAAACTAAGCAATCCATACATCGGCGACGATCTTGTGCCGTATGTACGAGGCCTTCCCTACACCAACGCAAGCAGTGGTGGAATGGTTGTAATTGCGCTCGCCTGGAACCTGGCTCTGTGGGAGGTTGCACATGAACGTAACGCTGACGCACCCGGTCTCCTCGTCATCGATAGCCCACAGAAGAATCTTGGCCACAACTCGAAACCCGGCGACGACGACTTCGCCGACGCACGACTAGTCGAGAACTTCTACACCCACGCGAAGAACTGGTTGGCAACTGATGGTGCGGGAGCCCAGCTCATTGTGATCGACAATTCACCACCGCCAAGTTTGGATGGGGACGTCGTTGTGCGCTACACCCGCAAGGCAAATGCCGCCCCCTATGGACTCATTCCCGAGGCTACAAGCTGACTTCTCCCAGGCGGTACGCCCAGTACTTCTCACCCCAACCGTGCACACTCCGCCAGCTCGCTACCCACCCGCCTCACGCGGGTGGACACCCCCGCGGATGGGGAATGACGGCTAAGGTTCGGGACGATCGCGGGCTGTTCCCACACCCGGCGGGGTCACATCACCCGTCCACCCTGAGTCATCTCCGTCGTGGCGCGGTTTCCGAACTGCGTCGACATACGCCGTTTCGAAGGGCTTGAGTGAAGAGAGGTCGATGACGCTCGAGGACACGTTCATACCGGCATCATTCTGAACAGCCGTCGCTTTCCACGCCTCTTTACACGCCTTCCCCGCTACCTGCCGGAGTTTTGACCGTCTTCTCGTCACACCCGACCAGCTGCGCCGCCGAATCGCACACTGGGTCGGGTCGTAGGCCTCCAAGATCTCCATCACTTCCCTGGCACACTTGGTCATGGGGTTCCTTCGGTCGGTTGGTTTGCGCCGCAAACCAAGCCAACTCGAGCGAAGGAACCCCGCCCGGTATTTACTTCAGCGTGTCAATCGGCTGTTTCGTTGGCCGCCGACCCGGAATTCTCGTGTCCACTGATCCGGAGAAACCGTGTCCGCCCAACCGGAGCGAACTGACCGCCTACAAGGAGTCTGACGTGTCCGTTGGCAGGTCGCATTCCTTATTGGGTTTCATAGATGCGGCAACAAGGGGGTCAGGGCGATCGCGGACGCGGTGATACCCGCAACTCCCGCGAGGGCTCCCAGCAGGGCCCGTAGCGATGCGGCCTCGTCGTCCGCGACGTGCGACCGTGACGTGGCGAGTGCGCCGCAGGCAACTGCGCCCACCCCCAGGGCGAATCCCAGTTCGAACACCCAGAATGACGCGATGGAGAGCACCCCCAGGACCATCGACGCGTTGGGCAACCCTGTACCGGGCCGCTTGGTGCAGCGCGGCACGAAGTGCAGGTGGGGTACGGCACCAGACTCACGGGGCCGGCGGCGGTCATGCCCCTCCCCTCCATGGGAAGTCAGGTAGGCCGGCGGGTGTCGCAACGGTTCACCCGGCTGTCTCATCCGTCATCTTTAACCGGAGCACCCGTGGACTTCCTGTTCATCTAGCACGGTAATCCCTTCTGCCAGAATATAATTCGGATCGACGACGAGGGGCTGGTGCACCCGTCAGAGCAGGTCTGCACCGGCCTCGGCTGCCTCGTGCCAGGACTCTCTCGACTGTGGAACCCTCGAAGGAAAGGAGCCGTCCCTTTCCGGAACCCACTACACCAGACGCGATCCTCCGGGCGACCCTGCAAGCAGGTCGGCCCGCGTGGATTACAGCCCGCTCATTCCGTTTGATAGGGAGACAGTGATGGCACGCCCGCAGTCGCCGTTCGCGATACGTACCGCCCGATCCGGACAACACACGGCGGTGACCCCGCCGAGCTCGAATAGGATGGGTCACGTGCGACGGATTACGAGAGTGTCTCCAGTTGCGCGTGCTGAAGCGGCTTGGCACCTTCCCGCTGGTGGACCAGCTCGCCTCCACGGAATACGTAGTCCACTTGCACGTCGCGCAGGTCGTGGTCGGCAACTCCGCTGAGGTCGCGGTCGAGCACGATGACGTCGGCGAGCTTGCCTGCCTCGAGGCTGCCGCGTTCGTGCTCGATGCCCATCGTGCGGGCACCGTTGATGGTGTACATCTGCAGCGCCTCGTCCACCGTGACGGCTTGGTCGAGTTCCACCGGCTCACCGACGAAGCCGATGCGCGTCACCGCGCACGCAACACCGAACATCGGGTTGGTGTGCATCGGCTCTGAGCCGAGGTGGACGTCGGAGCTGCCGGGGATCGCCCAACCTTCGTCGAGCAGCCGCCGGAACGGGAACAGCCCGCCTTTGGCGGCGTCGCCGAGGAACGATGCAGCGAAGTCGCTGGTGTTGACGAACGGCGGCTGCGGCGACGGGAGGATGCCCGCCTCACGCCAATGATCCGGGGTCTCCCAGTCGAGCACGATGTTCCCCGCGTGCTCGAGTCGTGTCGGGACGCCGTTGCCGGCGAATCCGCCCTCGATCAGTGCCTCGCAGACCCATTCCTGGGCACGGTCGCCGTTGCTGTGGATTGCCACCTGCAGACCGGCCTCGTCGCACAGTCCGCGCATCTTGATGATCTGTTCCTTGGTGAGGTTCAGCTCGCCGTAGGAACCGTCGGGGTACGGCTTCTTCACAGCCGCGTTCTTGGCGGTGTATCCGCCGTCGACGAAGAGCTTCACGCCGCGGACCCGATAGTGCTGGGGGGTTTCGACGATTCCCGTCTCACGCCAGCTCATGACGTTGTCCTCGTTGAAGGTTCCCGGAACCCACAGGTAGGCCTCCACCCGTGCGGAGAGTCGACCAGCTGCGGCTACCTGGCTCATCGCACGAGTGCCGGGAACGGTCTCGGTGATCTCGCCGATGGTGGTCACACCGTGGGCGGAGAACTGTGACAGCACACCGGACTCGATCAGACCCGGGAACCGGTCCTCGGGTAGTGGCGGGATCGGCAGTAGCCCGTCGACCTCGGCAACCACACCAGTGCGGGCACCGGACTCGTCGACGAAGACCCTCGCCTTGCCCATCAGCCCCTGATCGAGCGAGGCGAGCCGGTCGAGGTCGGCCAGTTCCATTGCCTTGGAGTTGAGCACCGACACGTGCCCGCCCGCGCGGAGCGCGATCGGGACTGTCCGGCTCACGGCGTCGAGCTCGGCCAACGTCGGGTACCGACGGTCGTCGAGCTTGTAGTCGTAAAAGAGGTTGGCCCGCCCGATCAGCCAGTCTCCGTCTTCGACGTCGGCCAACGCCGCGTGCAGGCGCTCGAGCACGTCAGAAACTGTGCGACACAACGGCACCCGAATGTCTACCGTGGTGGCGGCCAGGACCGAGGCCACCTCCACGTGGGCGTGAACGTCAACGAAACCGGGCAGCACGGTGCGGCTACCTGCGTCCAGCACCGCCCCGATCGGTCGATCCGACCCGGTGCCGGTGATGTGTGCTCCGTCGATCCTGACCATGCTCGCGGTCGGCGCGGCGGTGTTCATCGTGCGCACGTTGCCCAACAACGAGAAGGGCGACGTGGGTACTACCTGGCTTGCCATGATTGCCCCTCTAATTGATGTCGAACATTGGACTGTCGGGTGGCGGAATGATGCCATCGACAGATGTCGTACCGACCAGACCTGTCGGACGACGTTTCGTGATCAGTCGACGGCATTCCATACCGCCTTGGTCTGGAGGAACTTGTCGAGGCCCTCACGGCCCATGTCGCGGCCGTGCCCGGATGCCTTCGTGCCGCCCCACGGAACCGAGGCGTCGATGTAGTTGTAGAGGTTGGTCCATACGGTGCCCACCTGCAGCGATTCCGCCATCCGCTGTGCGGTGCGCAGGTTGTTCGTCCACACGCCCGCTGCCAGGCCGTAGGCCACGTCGTTGGCTCGGGCGGCGGCCTCCTCCGCGGTGTCGAACGGCTGCACTGTCAGCACCGGACCGAAGACCTCCTCCTGCACCACGGGCATGTCGTCGGCGGCACCGGCCAGGATCGTCGGCGAAACGAAGTAGCCATCCTGGCCGAGCGCCTTGCCACCACGGACCGCCTCGACGCCCTGGGCCAGGGCTCGCTCGACGTAGCCGTTCACGCGCGCCTGCTGCGAAGCCGAAACCAGCGGGCCCAGTGTCGTGCCCTCGTCCAGACCGGGGCCGAGCACCAACTTGTCCGCCTCGGCCGACACCGCGTCAAGAACCTCGTCGTAGACCGAACTCTCAACCATCAGACGCGAACCGGCAGAACATGCCTGGCCGGCGTTGAAGAAGATGGCCGAGGCGGCCACAGCTGCGGCGGCCGGGATGTCGGCGTCGGCGAAGATGATGTTGGGGCATTTCCCGCCGAGCTCCAGCGAGACCGACTTGAGGGTCTCCGCAGCGCGCCGGGAGATGTCGATGCCCACCGCGGTCGAGCCGGTGAACGAAATCTTGGCGACGTTCTTGTGTTCCACCAGCGCCACGCCTGCGACGGTGCCCAGACCCGACACCACGTTGACCACACCCGGCGGGAAGCCCGCTTCGGCGATCAGTCTGGCCAGCAGTGCCGCCGACAGTGACGACTGCTCGGCGGGCTTGAGCACGACGGTACAACCGGTCGCCAGGGCGGGCGCGATCTTCCAGATGGCGCCGGTGATCGGGAAGTTCCACGGCACGATGGCACCGACCACACCGACCGGCTCACGGCGGGTGTAGACGTAGGCGCCCGGGAAGCCCGGAGTGATCGTGGAGCCCTCAATCTTGTTGGCCCATCCGGCGTAGTAGCGCAGGGTGTCCGAGGCCATCGGAACGTCACCGAAGCGCGCGGTGGCGATTGGCTTGCCGACGTCCACGCTGTCAATCTGGGCAATCAGCTCGAGGTTCTCGTCGATCAGGTCAGCCAGGCGCAGCATCAGCGCGGCCTTGACCCGGTTGTTGGTACGCGCCCAATCCGGTAAGGCCGCGGACGCTGACGCCACCGCGCGATCCACGTCGACGGCTCCACCGCTGGCGACTGTGGTGAGCACACTGCCGGTGGCGGGGTCGAAGGTCTCGAACGTCGCACCGTCTGCCGCATCGACGAACTCGTTGCCGATGAAGAGCTGATGCTTGCTCTGGATGAACTCCCGTGCCGCCGGGAGCACGGAGATCGTCGGGTTGTCCAGGAGAGATGTCATGGGGTTCTCGAATCTTGAGAGTTGACGTCGTGAAGTTGATCGTGAGCGGATCAGAGGGATGTGCCGTCAGATGAGTTCGATGGTTGGCACGGACCAGTCAGGCGGCTGTTCGTCGACGCGCCGCGGGGCTTGTCGAATTCTCAACGCCTGCAGTCAGGGAACTTGCTCGTTCGTCATCGGGACTTCCGGGCTCTCACGGAACCGCCGGCGGGGATCAGTCGCGGCGGCGCAGGCGCCGTCGACGGAAGGTTGACTTCCATAACACTCCATCCGAAACCTTGACTGGGGCGCGCCCGCCTGGCCGTCCCCGAAGCTGTTTCTTCGCTGCGGCGGGACCAGCACCTCGACCGAATCGGTAATCGGCGACCGCTACCGGACTTGAGCCTTGCATCAGCCCTAAACCTTGCCGATGACCCTATATGAACCAGAATTTTCGGTCAATAGCCGCAAACCGTCAATGATTAGGTCAATGAAGCCGCATACAGTGGGATAGATGGCGGCGCTTCCCGCCAACCAACGCATCAGCTGAACCCGACCGGTACGCCACCCCACATCGGTCAGCACAGGGCAGTGACGTGATCACCATGCTTCAAATCGATAGTCGTTCCGTGGGCGGCGATCCTTTACAGGGCTTGTGCGCCCCGCCATCGCCTGAAGCGCGCAGACAACACCACACGGACTCTCCCCGAATGTGGACGACGAAGCCGCGATGGCCGCATCGACCAGCGCGGGAACCACCACGCCGAGTCCCGTTCGACGGATTTCAGGTAGACCTCGGCATCACAGAAGATGGCGCACAGACTGCCGAGTCTGCAGCGCGCGCTTTGCGAGTCATGGGCGGCCCTCGTGAGCTACCGGGACGAATCGGTCAGAGCTTTGGCGCCGACCGTGCGCGGACATCGTGCGGCAGCTGTGGAGATACCGGATCCGGGATAGCGTCGCACCCTTGAGGTACCGTCACGATCTGCTCAATCGCGATCAGGCCTCCGGTCCAAGTTCCGTCCAAAGTCCGACAATGAACGGTATCCGCCAATGCGGATACCGAACTTTGTCGACCTGTTGCCGTGCATGACTGAACGAACCTTCACTGCGAAATCAGGGCCGAACGCTCGAGGACGCGTTGCAGGATCGCGGCTGCGGCACTTCCGCTCTCAATTGCTCCGTCGATCCAAAAGGTCTTGCCCCGTGCGATATCTGCGGTCGCGAAGGCGAGGCGCTGCTCGGGGGCCCGCATCCCGGCAAGGTGTTTGACGATCCCGACCGGAATCGTGGCATACGACCCGTCGGAGTACGGGTCGGCCGTCCAGTCATGCCCTTCACACTTGATGACCGTGCATCCCGGCATCATCACTTCGAGTGCTCGCTGAATGGCGTCGCGGTCGTTGACATCCAGCAGGTCCGTTCTGGTGAAAAAGGCGACCAGACTCGCCCCTTCATACTCTGCCTCGGTTGATACCCGATGGATGGGTCCAGCCGACATACCGGCGAAGTATGGGGGGGCGTTCTCGACCAAGGCGAAGGCCTTCACCCCTGTCGTACCGGGACGCAACGCGCATCCGCGTCGCTTGTCCTCATTTAGTGCCGGCGCGAACTCGATGTCGTCCCAGCAGTTGACCGGCACGGCAACCACGACCCCCCGAGCCGTAATCAACTGATTCTCGGCGGTCGTCACTGTTACCGCATCTGCCTCCTGGTGCACCCGGACGACGGGTGTCTCCAATCGAACGTCGATGCCCGGATGACCAACCATCGGGTCGAGCAGCGCGAGCGGTCCACCACCGATCTTCTTGTCGGCGGCCAACACAAAATTGATCAGACTGTTGCCGTGCTGGACGATCGTCCAGATCCCGGCAAGGGCACTAATTTCGGAGGTTGGGCACCCGCCCTCGAGGAGCACCCAGGAATCGAAGAGATCCCGCGTCGCCGGCTCTGGGTCAGCCTGCGCAAGGAACTCGCTCCACGGGATGTCCAGGTCTCGGTAGTTCTGAGTTTCGATCGGAAGTGTCGGATCAAAGCGGGAGGCCGCCGTCAACACATGGAGCGCCGTGCGTTCAAAGCTCTGCAGCTCCTCCGGATGGATCGGGACACTGCTTTCAAAGCGATGGCCACCGAACAGGGAGCCGTACGTCTGAATGGGAGGTGATTCGTCATATCCCACGCCGTAGCGCTCGATCTCACGACCGACGAAGTGATTCAGTGTTGATGAAACCCACGTACCCCCGAAGTCCACCGGCAGTCCCGTCTCAGCGAACGTTCCATAATAGACGCGGCCGCCGAGCCGATCACGTGCTTCGAGCAACAGCACGCTATACCCGCCTTGCGCCAAATCGCGCGCCGCGGTCGCACCAGCAAAGCCAGCGCCAATGACGATCGCGTCAAAATCGGTACTCAACATCGATCCTTTCGTGGCGGTCTTTCACGTCGATGAGTGAGGGAGTTGCGCTTAGGCCACCGATCGTGCAACCCGGCGAAGGAATTTCGTCCGAACGCCAGACATCACGTGCAGCAGATGTGCGGTCTATCCTGTGATGCCGTCACACGATCGGCGGGACGCTTCCGATACGTCCATGGTCAGGACTTTGCCTTCATCCGGATGAGCAGGGCAGCCTCAGATCACCCGAGAATCCGCTTGACCTCACGGCCGGCGCGTAGGCCGGTCTCGATCGCGCCGTCGAGGAACGATGGCCACAGCGAAGCGATATCGGCGGTCGCGAACACCACCCTGCCTTCGGACTCCGCCAACTTGGTGTGCGGCTGAAACTTTGTGAGCTGGCCGGCTTTGTGCACCGACCAGGCACCCCGAGTGAATTCGTCGTCCGTGTCGTACAGGCTCGAATGCATTTCGATCAATTCGGCGTTGGGCAGCAGATCGCGGATCGCGGCGGCAACCTCGGCCTGGTCTTCCGGGTCCTTCATCGCAGGACCGCTGAACACCGTGACGAGCTGCTCGTCCTCGGAACGCTTGTACGTGGTGAAGATCGCCGTGATCGGGTGACCGGGCAACGGCGTGATGGCGAATACACGCGACTCGCCGCGGATCACACCGACTGTCTTGCCGCCACGGGGAATCTGCAGGCTCTCCTTGGTGGCTTCGCTCTTGTCGGCCGCGAGCGGCGGGTCGAAGTCGAGGTAGGGCCACACTCCCGACGGCGTCGCCACGACGACCGCCTTGCCGGTAAGGACCTCACCGTTGGCCAACGTGACCGAGGCACCGTTCTCGTCGGACTTCACAGCCGTGACCGGAGTGGACAGGCGAAGCTCCGCGCCACTGTCGTCGAGGATCGCCTGCACGAGGCTCTCCTGGCCGCGCTTGAGCTTCGAGTTCTGCAGGTCCGAGTAGTACTCGATGTAGTTGTGGCCAGCCGTTGCCCACCAGCGCAGCATCGCGACGTAGCTGACCTCGTCCGGGCCGGCTCCGGCGAATGTGGTCATCAGGGTGGCCAGCAGGTCCGAATCGTCCTTGGACAGGCCCAGCTCGTCGATCCGGTCCTGGACCGTCATGTGGTCGATCTTGGCGATGGCTTCCTCGTTGTAGAGCGGGTTGTACGGCCGCGGAAGTGCCTCGTATGACGGTTCGAAGAAGCTCTCGAGCAGCGGCATTTCGCGCTCGATGTGCTCATCGACGGTGGACCATACGAGCTCGCCCCCCTTGGGGGTGCATGCCCACTCGAACGGGTCGTGGACCGCGTCGACAACCTCGTCTGCGAGACCGTATCGAGTGATCTCCGCCCAGTAGTGCGGCTGGTTCCAGCTGAAGAAGGTGCCGCCGATGTCGGCCTTCTCTCCGTTGTCCATCTCGATGGTCCAGGCACGGCCGCCGATGCGGTCGCGACCCTCGAGGATCACCACTCGCAGTCCGCGCGCGGAACATTCACGCGCCGCGGTGACGCCAGCGAGTCCCGCGCCGATCACCAAAATATCGTATTCAGACATCATTGGCCTTTCAGTATGTCTTGCCGTAATTGTTGTTGTTTGCGAGCAGTGGTGCCGATCGTCAGATATGTGACTGGGCGTGCCCGCCGTGGACGAGTTGTCACCGATACTGCAGCTCTGCCGATCGAGGTGGGTCTCAGACCGCGCGGGGATTGCCGTCGAAAGGGATGACGCCACGAGTTTGCAGTCGCCGGTTTTCTGTCGCAGCCATCGCGCCTCTTAGATCTCGAACCCGACCACCTCTGGAAATCGTTTCACCCATTGAAACGCCATTTCTGTGATCGGTACGGCGAGTGTATTGGAGACCACACACTGTGGCAAGTGGTCACATACCCGAAATGTCAAGTTGTTCATCCGCGCGCCCCACCACCCCGTGCCACAGGATGTACAGGGCCCCGAAGCATGACGGACGAGAGAACTGTCAGGATCCGAGCTCGAGTCTCAGTAGCTTCGAAACGTGCTGCGTTCCAATGCACCTCGACGTGCTCCGGCAAGTCGATCCACTCGGTCGATTCCGCAGGATGCAACGGCCCGACGAGGCGGTCGATACGGGAAGCTCCAGCTTTCGGTCGCTCGCCGACTTCGATCGGCCGCTCATATGCGACGTGCGCCCTGAGCAACCGGACGCTACGAGCGAGGGGCCACGTACAGCGGCGGCACTCCAGCAAGCCCTCGGTTTCTCCAGCAGGTTCGAAAATCGGTGTCGAAGTTCATCATCCGAGACGAGCAGCTTGGTCTCGACGCGAAACTCAACGGATGGTCTCGACGGGCGATAAGCATGAAGGCCCCCGGCGCAGGGTGCATCGGAGACCGATGAGCCCGAGCCGGAGGCCTTCATGCGCACCCCTCGATATGCTTGCCTATTGCAGTGCGGCGTTGATCTCCCGTGCCACGCGCGTGCCTGAGCGCATCGCCGTGTGCACGCCGATCATCGCCGAGAAGTCGGCCGTACCGAATCCACCGGTGGTGTCGTCCACGCCGAATCCCGCCCAGTCGCCCGCGAAGTGGACGTTGCCGACCGGATGGATCAGCGCCGGAACCGTGGACTCGTAGCCGAACCGGGGATATGTCGCGCCCGAGACCCAACGATCCACCCGATGCGCGCGAACCTTGCCGCGAGCCTCCGGGAAGACCCGGTAGAAGTCGCGCAGGTATGCGGTCGCGATCTGCTCATCGGTGCGGTCGATCATCGGCTCGGCCGGTGCGCCGAACGACAGCAGCTTGATGATCGAAGTCTTGAGTCCCGCGGCCGGGTCTATCCGCTGGGCACGATCGGTCTGCGACGGCACGACCAGACCGAACGCAGTGTCCACCGACCAAGCACTGACCAGGTCATCCCACTGCATAGGGCCGCTGTCCTCGACCAGCACGTGCATCTCGATCACCGGCTCGCTGCGGAGGTCCCGCAACACCTCCAGCTTCCACGTCGGCAGGTCGGAAACGATCCGCGCAGCAACCGCAGGAGGAGTGGCCACCACGACCTTCGTCGCCCGCACGATCAGCTCGCCCTCGGTCGAGAGGGCGGTCACCACCGCCCCGTCGGCGTCCTGGGTCACGTCGATCACGTGAGCGCCCAGCACCGGCGGATTGGGCAGTTTAGCCGCCATCGCCTCGAGCACCTCGGGCATACCGGCAGTGGGCGAATGATATTCGTCCCACGAATCGAAGCCTGCGCCACCATAGGGCAGCATGAAGTTCAAGAAATAGAACGCCGACACGTGCTCGGGCAGCAGGCTGAATTCCGAGTCGTAGATCCGCCGGTAGTACTGCAGCACCTCTGGGTGGACGTCGCCCAGCCAGTCCGACGCGCGGACCTTCACCAACTCGCGAGCGTAATCGGCGCCACCCTCGGACCACACCTTGGTGATGGCCTCGTTGATCTTGGCGTAGACCTCGGTGAAATTCTTCTTGGCCTCATCGGAGATCGGCAGCTTCGCAGCCAGTTCGTCGCAAGACTCCGCACGGATCAAGGACTTCCAGATCACACCGCCCGTGCCGTGCACGTTCGTCATCGGGACGCCCAGTTCCTCGATGAGGCCGCGCTCGAACGAGTTGGGGTCGGCGTCGGCCCAGTCCTCGGCACCGACCGTGATGCGGTAGCCCTCGAACTCCTCGTGGTGCGAACGCGCACCAAGGTGCTCGCCGGCTTCCAGCAACAGCACATTCCGATCACGCAGCTGATACGCCGCCGATACGCCGGCGCTGCCGGCACCGACGACGACTACGTCATAGGTCTCAGTCATGGGTGGTGGGGCTCCTCTTGTAATCCTCATTTGTTGGCTACGACCGTTCGGACGCCGCCCTACTGTTGCTGACGCTGCTCTCAAACCCGTTAAGGCAGATTTACACTGACCAAGGAACTCGTCGATGTCTTCGACACGGTCCTGCGGCCCAGTCCCGGTACCCTTCTCACCGCCGTACGGCCCGACCACATCCAGAATGACTCCGCGATTCATTCGCCATCCCCGCGACGAGCGCTTCCGGTACCGGCGAGTCGCGTACCAGACCTGTGGCGTATAGCGGTGCAGGACTCGATGCGCTCGCATCTGGGCGTCGCCCGACTGAAATTGTGACGCACGCGAGGCGGCCGCAGTGGCTAGCGTCGGCCACCTACACAAGTACTCCACCGGTAGCCCGATTTGTGCAACGGGAACATTGCTCCGCTACTCGACGGTGTCTGCTTGCCTCGCCACACAATGGCTCGTCGTGACGCCGGCAGCGCCTCGATGACGGAACGACCGACCACTTCGGCAATGAAGAGCGCCCTCTAGGAGAGTGATGTCCTCATCCAGCAGGTCGGTGACTGCGAAACCCAAATTCAGGTCGATCAGCGAACGACCTTTCTGCGCGCCGCGAGCTCCTTGGACCGAGCGGCCAAGCAGCGCGGTCTCGCTGTGCTGTGCCGAAACTGACTGCCTTTCCTGTCATTGCTGACTGAGAACCTCGGCGTCGTCGAAATTCCCGCTTGCTTAGGTCGCCGCCGCGGAGGACGAAACCGGCTCCATTGCGGGAATGACGTGCTTACCGATCAACTCGATGGTCCGCATGTGCAGGTCGTGGCCGAAGCCGTCCACGCGAAGCAGCAGCTCGTCGACGCCGATCTCGGACATGCGGGTAGCGGTCTCGATGATCTCGTCGGGGGTACCGACCAGCACGCTGGGGGTGTGCTTGCGCATCCAGTCGATGTCGGTGTGGTGCTCCTCGAGCTTGCCGAGAGCGTCGGTGTACTCGTAGCCGGGCTGCTTGAGCAGCGGCTTGGACTGTTCGAGGATCGACTGGAACCACGGGATGGCCTGCACGGCGCCATCGCGCAACGCGTCTTCACGGGTCGACGCGCACAAGGGTGACGGGACGTAGAAGCCCATGTGGTCGGTGACCGACTCGAAGATGCCTTCGGTGTTCTTTTCCGTGGACCGATACGCGTCGACACAGCCCTGGATGTAGTCGTAGCCGTAGTAGTTGTCGAGGAAGTGGATACCGAGGCCGAACTGAGCTGCGGCGGCGCACGAGGTCGCGCTCGCGCCGACCACCGATACCGGTGGGTGCGCTTGAAAGGTCTTCGGGGCCAGGCTCTTGTTGATGTTCGGGATGTTCCAGAACGCACCCTCGTAGGAAAAGTCATCCTGGCTGCGCAGAATGTGGCCGATGGCGCGGATCGAGTCGTCCCAAATGGCGCGAGTCTTCTCCGGATCGATCGTGAAGGCATTCATCGTCGGAACGTCATTGCCTCGTGCAGTGGACAATTCGGCACGACCGCGCGACAAGTTGTCCAGCATCGACAACCGTTCCACGACCGCCAGCGGGTGGTTCCACTTGTGCAGGGTGATCGCCGAGAATCGCACCTTGATGCGCTCGGTTCGCGCCGCCACGGTCGCCAACAGCCCGTCGGGCGACGATGTGGTCATGTGCGGGAAGGCGAAATGCTGTTCCGGACAACCCCAGGCGTAGAACCCGAGCTCGTCAGCCAACTGCGCCTCGCGAATGATTTCCTCGTAGCGCGTAGCCGGATTTGCAGAGTTACTACAGTCACCGTCGATGAGAAGGCTGAACTTCATGTGAGCACCGTCCGATCCATAATCGATGCCGGGCGGCTGTAGTCAGTGGGACTGGCAGTGGCCGCGATATGCCGGCTGAGGGAACTTGTTCCGGCCGGGTTCGACAGTGGCCCGACCGGCGTACACCCGACCGAACCACTCCCCCAGCTGGTCGAATGACCGTATATCAGCACTGGAGAGCGGTCAAGGGGCGCATATAGTCGAATCGAATAGCCGAATGGGCGCAAAATTCTTGACCACCGATGCGGGTCAGGCGATGATTCCATCAGTTCCGCCGCGCGGTCCGAAGAACGACCGCCGGTACCAACTGACTCCCTAGGAATCCCATGACACTCTCGTTCGGCAACATCACCATCGACAGCATCGACGCGGCCAAGCTCGCTGCCTTCTGGTCCGCCCTGCTCGGGCGGCCAGTGGCACCCGGCGCGGACGAGAACATCGCTTCGATCGGACCGGCCGATGCGAGCCCGTCACTTACCTTCCTGAAGGTCCCCGACAAGGGGACCGGCAAGAACACCATGCACATCGATCTCGTGGCAGAAGACCTGACCGCGCAAATCGCGCGGGCTGTCGACCTGGGCGCCGAGCATGTGAACGACTTCGATGAGTACGGCGCCAAGTGGGCCACGCTCAGCGATCCGGAAGGCAACCTCTTCGACATCGTCGCCGGCTAACAACCGATTCGCCATCCCCTGGAGACGGGACGATGTCGAGAACGGCAGCCCCCTCCTTCGATCCCGACGCCGTCCCACACCTCCTCGCCGCCGACGGCGACGGCGACGGCGACGGCGACGGCGACCTGCAGGAAACGCATACGCGCCGGCCGGAGCGGGGGCCACGCGATCGTCATGCCGCTTGACCCGCTGCCAGCTCCCGAACTGGTGGCTCGGGACTACGCGAACCACTGGGCACGAGGACGACGGCGTGCCCAGTGGGAAGCGGGAAAGATCAGGTAGGGCGGCCAAGCCTTCGCCTAACGAGGGGTGGGATCACTGCGTCGATGCCGCCGAAACCTTCGCTCACCCGGTCACCGTTGAGGCTGTTGACGACGAACAACTGAACTCGAGAATACCCGTCTTCTTTACGAACGCCGAAGTTTGTAGCCGTTGCCGGCCTGGCATCGAATCCGGTCGCCTCTCCGGGCCGATGTTCGGCCGTACACGATGACAGCGCTGCGCAGTCGGCTGGCGATACTCTGGAAGACCAGGGAATGAATGCAGCATCAATGCCACGAGCGGGTGAATCGATTTAGACAATGTCGGACGTCGATCCGTTTGGAACTCAGCGCGACGTCGTTCGCACGGTCGCCGCAGAGCTGGCAGCTGCCGGATTCGACGACGCCGAGGAAATCGGCCGCGGTGGATTCGGTGTCGTATACCGCTGTAACCAGGCAGCACTCGATCGCACGGTCGCCGTCAAGGTACTCACCGCGGACCTCGACGATGAGAATCGGGAGCGCTTCGTGCGCGAACAACACGCCATGGGTCGGCTTACAGGGCACCCGAACATCGTCGGGGCCCTCCAGGTCGGCACCACCGAGAGCGGCCGACCGTTCATCGTCATGCAATACCTCCCCCAGGGGTCCCTCGACGCCTGGATCCGCCGTCACGGCCCACTGCCGCTGGACGAGGCGATACGGCTCGGAGTGAAACTGTCCGGGGCGCTGGAAACCGCGCACCAGCTCGGGGTTCTCCACCGCGACGTCAAGCCCGCAAACATCTTGCTCACGGAGTACGGCGAGCCGGCACTCACCGACTTCGGCATCGCCCGCATCATCGGCGGTTTCGAGACCGGCACCGGCGTGGTAACAGGTTCTCCGGCGTTCACCGCCCCCGAGGTCCTCGCGGGCGAATCCCCGAGCGCGGCCGCTGACGTCTACGGTCTCGGCGCCACACTCTTCTGCGCTATCACCGGGCATGCGGCGTTCGAACGCCGGAGCGGCGAGCAGTTGGTGGCCCAGTTCGTGCGGATAACAACGGACGCAGTCCCAGACCTTCGAGAGCACGGCTTCACCGAGGATGTGGCCGCGGTAGTCGGACGCGCGATGTCCCGCACCGCGGCCGAGCGACAGCCGACCGCGGCGGCCCTTGGCGACGAGCTGCGCTCCGTCGAAATGCGCATCGGTCTTCCACTCGACGACATGGCTCTTCACACGCCACCTCGGACGAAACCGGATGCTCCCGAGTCACGGGCGAGGATGAGGCAATCGTCGTCCGACCCCGCCGCGGGCCGACGCCGGACAGGGAACCTCCCCCTCGAGCTCACCACCTTCGTCGGTCGTCGCCGTGAGCTCGACGAGGCGAGGAAGCTGCTTTCCGGTTCGCGGCTGGTTACCCTCACCGGAGCTGGGGGAGTTGGAAAGACCCGACTCGCGCTGCGGGTCGCCGCGAGGGTGCAACGCGATTTCGCTGATGGTGCGTGGTTGATCGAATTGGGCGACGTGAGCGACGAGTCACTTCTCCTCGACGTCGTGGCCGGTTCTCTGAGGTTGCACGACCGATCGTCGCGCCCGCTCCAGGACACGGTGCGGGAGTTCCTTGCTCCGCGCGAGGTGCTGCTGATCCTGGACAATTGTGAGCAGATTATCGACGCGGTGGCAGCGCTGGGGGCCACGTTGCTGCGGTCCTGCCCACGACTACGAATCCTTGCCACCAGCCGGGAAGGCCTTGGTATCGGTGGGGAGACGACTCTTCGGGTGCCACCGCTCGTAGTGCCGGATTCCGCGCGGCCTCCCGGACTGCAGGGTCTACCGAGCTATGACGCAGTGAAATTGTTCACCGACCGTGCGGTCGCCGCAGTCCCTACCTTCGCGCTGGCGGAAGAGAACAGTGGCGCGGTCGCACACATCTGCCAGAGGTTGGACGGTTTGCCTTTGGCGATCGAGCTGGCGGCCGCCCGACTGCGGGTGATGTCGCCCGAGCAGATCTTGCAGCGCCTGACCGACCGGTTCGCCGTGCTGGTCCGAGGCGCTCGAGATTTGCCGTCCCGGCAGCAGACTTTGCAGTTGTGCGTCGACTGGAGCTACCACTTGTGCACGCCACCCGAGCAGAAGGCATGGTGCCGTTTATCCGTGTTCGTCGGCACCTTCGAGATCGACGCGGTCGACGCGGTGTGCGCTCACGATCTTGCGGCGAGCGACCCGCTCGAACTGGTGACCTCATTGGTCGACAAGTCGATCCTGGTCCGAGAAGAAGCCAACGGTATTGTGCTGTTCCGCCTCCTTGAAACACTTCGTGACTATGGCCGGGTGCAGCTGCAGCGCAACGATGAGTATCCCGAACTGCGCCGGCGGCACCGAGACTGGTACCAGCAGCTGGTGCTCGACGCCGAGGCTGGATGGATCAGCCCACAGCAACTCGCGTGGATATCCCGCTTCAAGCGGGAACAATCCAATCTGCGCGACGCCATGGGCTTTAGCTTGTCCGAACCGGACAGCCGCGGGATCGGGGCCGGGCTGCAGATCGCTACGGGCATGTACATGCTTTGGGGCACGCAAGGTCTACTCACGGAGGGTCGGCGTTGGCTGGACCAGCTTCTGGCCCGGCAAACCGACAGATTCACCATCGAGCGGGTCAAAGCCCTGTACGTCGCGAGTGTGTTGGCCGAACAGCAAGGTGACATCGAGATCGGAGCGTCACTGGTGGAGGAGGCTCGAACACTGGGCGAGCAGCTCAATGATCCGCTCGCTACCGCAATCATCGCCCACGCCACCGGGCTCCTTGCCATGTTCAGCGGGAAACTCGAGCAGGCCTTCTCAGAGATCGACAGTGCCCTGGCAGTATTCCGCGCCCGCGACGAACTCACATTGCTGCTCGAGGGTTTGCTCATGGTGGGTTTGGTGCGTGATCTGCTGGGCGAGACCGCGCACGCAATCACGTACTACGAGACGGCTCTGGAGATCACAGAACGCCGCGAGGAAGTCGTCTACCGGTCGTACACATTCTGGGCCTTGGGCGTTGCGAAGTGGCGGCAGGACAATCGTGATGCTGCCACCGGGTTCTTGACGCAGGGGCTACGACTGGCCAAGCGTGTCGATGATCCGATCATCTCGTCGATATGTTTGGAGGCCCTTGCGTGGCTCGCCGGCACCGAGGGTAATGCGAGGCGAGCGGTTGTATTGATGGGAGCCGCGGAGAACGTCGTTCGGGGTGTGGGGACCTCGTCGGCATACGTCCCGAATCTCGCTATCTACCATGAGGAGTGCGTTCGGGCTTCACGTCACGCCCTCGGCGATCGAGTATTCGAATCAGGTATGCGCGAGGGCCGTGCACTCGATCTCGACGCCGCAATCGGGTATGCACTGGGCGACCAAGGTGCCCGCGCCCCATCGCCTGCAAACCCATCGTCGATATTGACCAAGCGTGAACGTCAGGTTGCCGAACTGATCGCCGACGGACTCACGAATAAGGCCATCGCAGCTCGCCTGGTGATCTCGCAACGAACCGCCCAGGGACATGTGGAGCACATCCTCGCCAAGCTTGGATTCACCTCGCGCGTGCAGGTCGTAGCGTGGGTGCTCGAACACAACCGGTGACGGAGTGGTGCCCGCGTCACATCCGCAGGTAAACCTGTCCCCGCAGTCCGCAGACCCGTGCGTTCATCCTGCAAAGGAAGCTCCGCGGCGTACGGCTTTACGCCGGTGCGGCTGACTCCCATGCCTTTTCGACTGCCCGGACCGTGTCCACCACCATCTCGCCCCAGCGCGGCACCGCGCGCCAGTCGAAGCGATCCTGCGGCATCGAAATACAGACCGCACCGACGGCGTGACCGTCTCGACCGAGTATCGGCGCGGCGAGCGCGCACACACCTGGTCGATTCTCGGCAGTATTCAGCGCGTAGCCGCGCGCGCGGACTTCTCCGAGCTCGGCCAGTACGGCGTCGCGGTCGGTGGTGGTGCGTTCCGTCTGAGCGAGAAGCGGACGACTGAGGACTTCCGCGACTCGGTCGTCCGGCCAGAACGCCAGCACCGCCTTGCCGGAGGAGCACGAGTGGAAGGGCATCGTCGCACCCAGCCGGTTATAGGCCCGCACCGGCTGGGTGGAGTCAATCCTCTCGAGCACGACCATGCACGTCAGGCCGTCCGGAACGCTCAGGTAGACCGTTTCCTGGGTGGCGTCGCCGAGCTCCCTCATGTGCGGAAGCGCCGCTTCCCGCAGATTGGTTTCCTTGCCCGCCCGCTGGCCGATCGCCCAGACGTGGTGGGTGAGCATCCACCTGGCTCGACCGGTATCACTGACTTCGAGCCACCCGGCCTGCGCCAGTGCGCGCAGGGTGCGCTGCACAGTGGACTTCGGCAGCGCCAGCAGGCGTGCGAGATCGGCAACGCCGATCGGTTGGTGTTCGGCGACGACCTCGAGCACCTTGAGACCCCGCGTAAGGCTCTGCTGCGTGCCGGCTGCTGAACTCTCCTCAGTCACACCGCAAAATGTATCACATGGCGGCACGTCATGCCACATAGTGGAGCTTTACAGGCCAGCATGAGCACGGCAAAATCAGTATCCGCTCAGAGTGCGATGGTCACACACTTGACTTGAGTGTTGTGGTGCAGCGCTTCGATTCCCTTCTCCCGGCCGTATCCGCTGTCCTTGTACCCGCCGAACGGTGTTTCGATGGCGCCCGCCACCCAGGTGTTGACGTACACCTGGCCTGCTTCGAGCCCGTCCGCCATTCGCAATGCCCGCGAGACATTGGTGGTCCACACCCCGGACGCCAGGCCGAAGGGGCTGTCGTTCGCGATCTGCAGGGCGTGCTCGTCGTCATCGAACGGAATGACGACCAGGACCGGGCCGAAGATCTCCTCCCTCGCGATCCTCATGGTGTTGTTCACGCCGGTGTAGATGGTGGGTGGTAGGTAGTAGCCGCCGCCCCGTGACGCATCGTCGAGCGGCGCGCCTCCGACCGCCGCGACTGCGCCCTCCGTCTCGGCGATCTTGAAGTACTCCAGCACCTTCTCGAACTGCGCTTCGGTGGTCGCCGGCCCGAGTTTGTCGCCGACGCGATAGTCCGCGACCCCGGCAACGAGCCGGTCGACGACCTCGTCGTGCACTTCCCGCTGCACCAGCAGGCGTGTCCCCGCGCTGCAGACCTGACCGTTGTTCAGCAGGAACGCCGTCAGCGAACCCGGCACCGCCTTGTCGAGGTCTGCGTCCGCGAACACGATGTTCGCAGACTTTCCACCCAGTTCGAGCGTCAACGGGAT
Organism: Rhodococcus sp. NPDC059968; assembly: GCF_042738615.1. Lineage (NCBI taxonomy): Bacteria > Bacillati > Actinomycetota > Actinomycetes > Mycobacteriales > Nocardiaceae > Rhodococcus > Rhodococcus sp. NPDC059968. The sequence goes on along the minus strand of NZ_JBHWUE010000027.1, from coordinate 78,568 downwards.
GATGCGGTCAGCGGCCAGATGTGCAACGGCCTGGCCGGCACGCACCGATCCGGTAAACGCGACCTTCCGGACGTCGCGATGGCGAACGATTTCCGCGCCGACCTCCGGTCCGGTGCCGGTGACGACGTTGATGACACCGTCGGGGAAGCCGACTTCACTCGCGAGGCGAGCCAGTTCGAGAGACGTCGCCGATGTGAACTCGGAGGGTTTGATGACAACCGTGTTCCCGGCCGCCAACGCGGGGGCCGCGGCGCGGGCTGTTTGATTCAACGGGACATTCCACGGCGTGATGATGCCCACCACCCCGAACGGCTCACGCCGGGTGAAGCAATGAATGTCCGGGCCCATGTCGATGGTATCCCCGTGGAGGGCGTGCACGAGCCCACCATAGAACTCGAAATATGCCGCCGAGCCGTTGATTTCGAGCGGAACCTGCCAGCTCGGCTTACCCGCCTCGCCAGCTTCGAGGCTGCCGAGAGCGTCGGCGTTGGCGGTGATTGCTGCGGCCAGTTCGAGAAGCAATCGTCCACGTTCGACGGGTTTACGGCGGCGCCACTCCGCCGAGGCGCCCGCCGCCGCCTGAACGGCCGCGTCGACGTCTTGCGCCGTTCCTCGCGGGATCGACGCCACGACAGCACCGTCCCTGGGGCTTGTGGACGTGATGCGTTCACCGGAGCTGCCCGGCGTTGTCCGTCCGTCGATCCAATGGTCGAAATGCAGAACCATGATGTGAAACTCCTGGTGGGGGTTGCGGTGGGTCGGGCTACTCGCTGCGAGCCGGCGATTGCGGGAGAGGGGGAACTGCCGCGCTCCGGGCGCGGCCACCGAACTCGCGACGAAGCTCGTCGCCGTGCTCGTCCAACAGGGGCGCTCGGCCCTGCACCCGAGCCGGCGTGGCGCTGAACTTGATAGGTTGCCCGGCGATGACGGCCTGGGTGGCAGAACCCGGGTTGTCCACCGGCACCAGCATCTCCCGACTCCGGGCATGCGGGTCGGCGAAGATGTCCGCAACCGTATTGACAGGTCCGAACGGCACCTTTCCCCCGAGCACATCGGCGATGTCGGCGCGCGTACGCGTCTTCGTCCACTCCTGCAGGAGCTCACGGACGTCGGCGCGATGAGCTCTGCGGTCCACGTTGGACTTGAACCTCGGATCCGTGGAGAGTTCGGGGCGACCGATCGCCTCACAGAGCCGGACCCAGCGCGGATCGGTCGGCGCCGCGATGCTCACCCAGCCGTCGGCTGCTTCGAGGACATCGAACGGGCTCAGGATGGGATGGGTGTTGCCCTCGGGTTTGGGAACCTCTCCGGTGTAGGAATACTGGTACACGATCCGTTCACACAGCGACAGCACGGCGTCGTACATCGCTATGTCGACGTGCTGGCCCTCGCCGGTCGTACGGGCGTGCATCACGGCAGCCACCAAACCCAAGGCCAGGAGCGTTCCCGGGAAGATGTCCGCGACTCCCGGGCCGATCTTCACCGGTGTGCCGTCTTCGGTGCCGGTAATGCTCAGTGCACCGGCCATGGCTTGCATCGTGACATCCATTGCCGGCCAGTCCGCGTAGGGACTGACACCGGATCGCGGGTCGCCGAAGCCGCGCAGGGTTCCGTAGATCAACTGCGGGTGGGCCTCGTGCAGAGATTCGTAGGACAACCCCAGTTTGTCGGCGACCCCGACACTGAAGTTCTCGACGACGATGTCGGATTCGGCGATCAGTTGCCGAATGGTGTTCAAGCCGTCAGAGGACTTGAGGTCGACGACGATGCTGCGCTTGCCTCGATTGACGCTCTGGAAGTAGCCGCCGAGGGTTTGCTCCGAGCGATCTTCCGGGTAAGGGCCCACGCTTCGAGTCACCTCGCCTCCGGGGGGTTCAACCTTGATGACGTCCGCACCGAGGTCCGCGAGCAGCATCGTGCAATACGGACCCGCCAGAGCGTGTGTGAAGTCGATGACGCGTATTCCGTGCAGTGGGCCGGTCTTCACTCCCGCCCTCCCTTCTCAACCAAGCGGCATAATGTGCCGATTAGTGGCATAACATACCACTAGTGACCCAGATCGCACCCCGGCATTTTCTGCCAACAATGCTTCCTGCCAAGACTTTCTCGTGAAATCTCGTCAAATCGGCAGTTGACAGCGCCGGGATGGGTATTGCAGGCTGTGTGCCACATGCAGATTCTTTGAATCACTATATGGCACGAAGTGGCCATTGCATAGCAGCCGCAAGGAGGCCTCATGTCAGCGACAGCATCCCCGACCCGCAGCCCAGATTGTTCGTATTGGCCTCTCGTGCCCAGAGGGACCAGTTTCGAAGACCACCAGATCGGGCGCACCTTCACACACCACTGGGGTCGCACCATCTATGCCAGCGAGAACGCCGCATTCTCGACGTCGATGCTCGCCTTCAACCCGCTCTACTTCAATCGTGAATACGCCCAGTCCGAGGGCTACCGCGACGAGGTCATCAACCCGATGCTCGTGTTCGGCGTCGTCTTCGGCCTCAGCGTCGAAGACCTCAGCGAAGCCGGCGGGCCGTTCCTCGGCGCGAACGGGCTGCGGTTCCTCGCAGACGTCCACCCGGGAGATACCCTCTACGCTTCCAGCGTCGTCCTGGACGCGCGGGAATCGGCATCGCGGCCGGACACCGGAATCGTCACCTGGCGCACCACCGGCACCAACCAAGCGGGCGCCAAGGTAATCGAGTTCGAACGCACCAACCTCGTCGTCAAACGCACATCGACGCCGAATGTCATCCCGGCACCGTCCGGATACGCGGAAGACTTCACCGTGGGGCAACAGTTCCGGCATGCCCGCACCAAAACGATCACCGACCTCGACCTCGCCGGATTCACGTTGTCGGTCATGAACACTGCACAGGGCCATTTCAGTGAACAGTTCATGGCGGACCACGAGTTCGGCACCCGCATCAACTTCGGCGGACTTACCCTCTCCCTGGTCGTCGGACTCGCCACCCAGGACACGATCGGCCAGGCCATCGGCGAAATCGGACTGGACAACGTCAGATTCGCCGTACCCGTGCGCGCCGGGGACACGATCGGCGCGGCCACGGAGATCAAGCAGATCGTGCCCGCCGAGACCGGCAAGGCACTCGTCACCTTCCACCACATCGGCGTCAACCAAGACGGGGCGAGGGTCTGTGAGGTCGATCGACACGTCCTGGTGCGCTCCCGATCCCACCACTGACCGTCCCGCAATGTTCACGTTCCGACAAAATTGAGGTGTAACCCATGTCCCGTCAGTACCGCCCCCGCCGTTCCTGCCTCGCAGTGCCCGGCAGCAGCGAAAAGATGATCAAGAAGGCGCAAGGCCTTCCCGCCGATCAGATCTTCCTCGACCTCGAGGACTCCGTCGCTCCCTCCGCCAAGCCCGGCGCCCGCGTCAACGTGGTCGCCGCCCTGCGGGAAGGAGACTGGACAGGTAAGACCCGCGTCGTCCGAGTCAACGATGCAGACACCGAATGGGCGTATGCCGACGTCATCGATGTCGTCAAGTACGCCGGCGACTGCCTGGACTGCATCATGCTGCCCAAGGTCGAGAAGCTCGCGCACATCCAATGGCTCGATGTGCTTCTCAACCAGCTGGAGACGTCCTTGGGACTACCCGCCGGCGGCATCGGGATCGAGGCTCAGATCGAGGGCCCCAGCGGATTGAGCGTCATCGACGAGATCGCCGCCGCCAGCCCTCGCACCGAGACCTTGATCTTCGGTCCGGGAGACTTCATGGCCGCCATGCACATGCCCGCCCTGACCATCGGTGCTCCTGGATCGAGCGGGCACGACCCCTTTGACAGCGTCCTGATGAGCATTGCAGTCACCGCACGCAAGTACGGACTCCAAGCCATCGACGGACCGTACGCGCTGATCCACGACCTCGACGGCTACCGGGCCGCCAGTACCCGGGCAGCAGCGTATGGATTCGACGGCAAATGGGTGCTACATCCCGGCCAGCTGACCACCGCGAACGAGGTCTTCGCCCCCACCCAGGACGACTACGACAAGGCCGAACTCATTCTCGACGCATACGCGTACGCAACCTCGGACGCAGGCGGCGGGCTCGGCGCGGTCATGATGGGCGACGAGATGATCGACGAGGCCAGCCGGAAACTCGCGCTTACCAACGCCGAACGTGGACGCCGGCTGAACATGAGCCGAACCACGCGGTTCGAGCCCTCCTCCGCCTAGGCGCCACGATGCAACGGGACACTTACGACTCGGACCACGAGGATTTCAGGCAGGCCGTGCGGGCGTTCATTGCCCGCGATGTGCAACCACATCACGGACGGTGGGAAAACGAGGGCCTGATCGAACGGACCGCATGGGAGGCGGCAGGCCAGCAAGGCTTGATCGGCATCGCGGTCCCGGAGGAGTTCGGGGGCGGCGGCACCCCCGACTTCCGATACCGCCTGATCATCATGGAGGAACTGGCCGCAGCAGCAGCGAACTCCTTCAACGCCGGCCTGAGCGTCCAGGATGATCTCGTCATCCCCTACCTTGTGGATCTGGGATCACAGGAGCAGAAGGCACGGTGGCTTCCCGGACTGTGCGCCGGAACCCTCATCGGATCACTCGCGATGACCGAACCCGGCACCGGCAGTGACCTGCGGTCGATCCGCACCACCGCGGTGTCCTCCGCCGACGGCTGGATCCTCGACGGACAGAAGACCTTCATCACCAACGGCATGCATGCGGATGTGGTCATCGTCTTCGCCCGGACCAACCCCGATTCCAGCAACGCGGCGTTCAGTCTGTTCCTGGTGGACACGCTCAGCGAGGGCTTCCGAAGAGGACGCAAGCTCGAGAAAGTCGGATTGCGCGGCAACGACACCGCCGAACTGTACTTCGATCAGATCCACCTCCCCCGCGAGGCGCTTCTCGGCGTCGAAGGTGCGGGTTTCAGCCATCTCATGGATCGTCTACCCCGGGAGCGATTGGCGATTGCCGCCACGTCGTTGGCGGCGTCTTCGGCCGCCTTCGAATGGACGAAGTCGTATTGCTTCGAACGCAAGGCATTCGGGCGTCCGGTCGGTGACTTTCAGAACACGAGGTTCACTCTGGCCGAGATCGCAACCGAACTCGACTTCGGGTGGGCTTTCCTCGACCGCGCCGTTCATCTCCTCAACGCGGAGGAGCTCTCGGCGGTGGACGCCGCGAAGGCGAAATGGTGGATGACCGCCTTGCACCAACGGGTCGTAGACCAGTGTGTTCAGTTGCACGGAGGGTATGGCTACATGCTCGAATACCCGATCGCACGTGCCTTTCTCGACGCCCGGATACAACCGATCTACGGCGGGACGAACGAGATCATGAAGGAGATCATCGGCCGCGACATCGCGGACCGCACCCGCAGTCAGGTGTGACTGACACCCTCCTGCACCTTCACGCGACAGCAGCGTCCGCTCCCCGCGCTTCTTCCGACGGCGGAGTCACGTCCACACCGAACGAGCGCGGCGCGGACGCTGCTGTCCGGCTCCGGGACCCACGAGGGCCCGCCGCCCTCCACAAGTAAGCGAGCGCGAAAAGTCATGAATGTGTTCACAACACGGTCTTCGGCCGGTCAGTCTGCAGATACCGGCGCCTGCGACTACGGCACCATCGAAATCTCCGGTGAGGGTCCCGTTCGCCACCTTCGCCTCAATCGGCCCCATCGACACAATGCGCAGACCACTCAGATGTGGCGCGAGTTGACGGACGTTGGCCGCGTGCTCTGCGATGACGACACCGTGCGGGCTGTCATCGTTTACGGCAGCGGCAGATCGTTCTCCTCCGGAATCGATCTCGAGGAGGTCACCACCGCCGACGGCTTCATCCGGCGGATGGCGACGCTACCGGAGGGCGATCCTGATCCGATCACCGCCCACATCGTCGAGGTACAGCGGGCATTTGCCTGGATCCGCACAGCACCGTTCATTGTCATCGCCGCGGTACACGGCCACGCGATAGGGATCGGATTCGAGCTCGCCCTGGCGTGCGACATCCGACTGGTCGCCGATACAGCACGGATGGCACTGCGTGAGATCGACTACGGCCTCATACCCGATGCCGGAGGTACAGCATGGCTTCGCGACATCGTCGGACGTGAACGGGCCCTGCACCTGATCCTGACCGCCCAGGAATTATCGGGCCGGCGAGCCGTCGAGTGGGGACTCGCACTGCAGAGCCTTCCCGAGGCCGATCTGATCGGGGCTGCCGAGAAATACGCCGACCACCTTGCTGGCCTACCCCGGGCCACGGTCGCGCACACCAAACGTGCAGTGCACGAGCAAAACGAGGCCGCTAGCATTCGACTGGCCGCAGAGGGCCAGGCAGCCTGCATCCGCGTGGCGATCGCCGAGGGTGCGGCATCAACACCTGCGTCATAGCTGACCAGATTGTCGGACCCCCGGCATGGACTCCTTGCGTGGACCTGGCGAGTTACCACCCCAGGGCAGTCTCAGACCAGCGTCTACATAGATCTCATACTGCCTACCACTGACGAGGCTGGCGTTGGAGAGGCTGGCGTTGGAGATGTAGGTACTTCACGGAACGTCGCGACTTTCGGCGACCGCGCGTCTCAACCCTGTGGGCCGCCCGACTGGGGTTCCATGTCGAGCGGCCACGTGGTTGGGGCGGGGTACCGGTCAGGTCACATTGGTTACGTCTTCCTCGGCCGGCCGGCCGGCACCTGACTTCCCCGCTTCAGCGACTGCTGAGATCTCTTCGAGGCTTCGCCCTCGAGTCCGCTCACCCAGGACGCCGATCGTCAGTCCCGCCAAAAGGAGTGCGGCCGCGAGACTCACGAACACTGCCGTGTATCCCAGGCGCGTGAGGATCGCGGCGATCACGAAGGTCGCGACGAACGTTGCCAGTCGACCGGCACCATTTCCAAGCCCTGCGCCCAGCGCACGGAGTTGGGTGGGGAAGATTTCCGGCATGTAGGCGTACACGCAGACCGTCGATGCTTGTAGCAGGACGGTGATCAGCAACCCGGTGCCGAGGAGCACCGTGGTGTCGTCCGCGAGCCCGAAGACCAGCATCAACGCCGCGATCACCACGTAGATGACCAATACCGCGGTTCGACGGTCCACGCGATCGACGAATAGCATCGCCAAAATCGCTCCCGGGACCGCGGCTAGCGACAGAATCGAGGTGTACTCGAGACTTTGCGATGGTTCGAGCCCATGCTCGACCAGCAGGGTCGGCATCCAGGCATTGAAACCGTAGAACGCGGAGATCGCGAAGCTGAGGGTGATGCAGAGGACAATTGTTCGACGGAGGTAGCCGGCGCTGATCAAGTCGCGGGGACTGAGTTCGGGAGGCAGCGCCTCGGCTTGCGCGGCCGGAAGTCGTTCGCCGAGTGCGTTCATCGCTTCGTTCTCGATCTTGGCCACGACGAGTTCCGCCTCGGCGGTCCGTCCCTGCGATTCGAGCCATCGGACCGATTCCGGTAAGACTTTGACCGAGACGAGGGCGGCCAGCAGACCCATTCCCCCGAGAATGAAGATCGCCCGCCATGCCGATGGGCCCATCGGAACGATCCACCTGGACAGCCATGCCATCGCAGGGACGCCGAGGAGGCTCACCGCTGACACGGTCGCCTGCACGCGTCCTCGCTTGGCGCTCGGGAACATCTCGGACACGTACGTCAAGAGCACGACTGTCGTTGCCATCAGGCCACAACCTGTCAGCACCCGGTACAGAGCCAGATCGTAAATACCCGTCGACGCCGCAGACAGTAGCGAGCACACGGAATAGAAGATGGTCGCCACGACCATGGTCCGCTTCCGTCCGAACCGGTCGGCGAGCCGACCACCGATGACAGAGCCGACGAACATGCCGAGGAACGCAGCAGCAGTGATCGTTCCGATGTCACCGATCGACAGTCCCCACTGAGTGCGAATAGCCGGGGCCACGTAGGCGAAACTGCTCGAGTCGGCCATATCGAATAGCAGCATCGCCGCCAGAACTGCCAGCCAGCCGCGCTGGATTCGCGTGACGACAGGAACACGTCGCAAACGTGCGCTGGTGGTGGGCTCTCTGGGGGGCGGCGAGGTAGCAGACATGCTTTAGCTCCTGGAGTGATGGGAAAGGTCGGAAACTCCGAGGAACGGCACACGCGATGGGCACGAGGCATTCCATCGTTCCACTGTGCGGCATGCATTCCATCGACGTCGCCTGGATCACACCTTCATCTGTCCGAAAAGTCAAGACAGCACCCCGCGAATTGAACACAGGATTGCCCCGAAATTCTCTTGTCACAACTATTCTGAGATTCTTCCCAGAAGTCCGGCGCGTGTAGTGCAGTGCTATCCCTAGAACTTAGGGCGCCATCATCTTCGTGCCAGTCGATGATTGCACGTGCCAGTAAATGGAATATACTTGGTCCAGGCCTCCTGGATGGACAGGGCCTACCCACACCCGGGTGTGGCGATGCGGGCGCCGATCCCCGACCGGTGGAAACTGCCGGCTTCACCGATTCGTGCGAAGTAGCCCGCATACCTGCACCTGTGGTCTCGATGAGGAAGTGAACACAATGCGTCAGCTGTCCCCAGTACCAACCATTCTGCCCTCGGTCTACCACTCGGAAGAACGCCAGGCGATGCTCGAAGTCGTCCGCGATCTGGCAATGAACCAGGTCCTGCCGCTAGCCAACAAGCTTGACCCCGTCCAGGGTCAGATCCCTGACGATTTGATCGAAACCATGGCGGACATGGGACTCTTCGGAATTCTCGTGGATCAGGAGGCAGGCGGGCTCGGCCTCGGGGTCTTCGAGTACTGCATGGTCACCGAGGAGCTTGCCCGCGGATGGCTCAGCGTAGGAAGTCTCATCGCGCGAGGCAACGGGGTCACAAAAACCTTCCCCGCGGCCCAGCAGCGCGAACTCCTACCGAAGATCGCTGCGGGCAAATGGCTGGGGGCCTTTGCCCTCTCCGAACCCGAGGCCGGCTCGGACGTGGCCTCGATACGGACCCGCGCGCAACGGGACGGCGACGAGTGGGTACTGACCGGCCAGAAGATGTGGTGCACCTTCGCCGATCGTGCCGATTTCCTCGTGATTGTTGCACGCACAACACCCTTCGATCCTGCCCGGCGGAATGCAGGGATCCGGAGCTTCTACGTCCCCAAAGTGCGTGGCCAGTTTCCGGACGGCATTGTCGGCACTCCGATGCGAAAGATCGGATACCACGGATGGAAGACGTGGGAGCTTGCGATCGACGGTCTCCGGCTGCCCGGAAGCAGCATGCTCGTCGAGGACGGTGCAGATGATCAGGGCTTCAAGGCGATCTCTCAAGTGCTGTCCACGGCGAGGGTCCAGACTGCCGCCCGGAGTATAGGTCTGGCCCGTGGCGCCGTCGAAGACGCGATCCGCTACGCGCAGCAGCGCCGCCAATTCGATCAGCCGATCAGCGATTTCCAAGCCATCCGATTCAAGATCGCGGACATGGTCTCGCAAGTAGATACCTGCCGGGCCATGATGTATCAGGTCGCTTCCGATATTGATGCAGGAAGGCCGGTCGACCACCAAGCCTCGATGATCAAGTATCTGGCCAGTGAGATGTCCGAACGGGTTACCAGCGAGGCGCTGCAGATCCATGGGGGTGCCGGATACACGACAGAGTTCCCCGTCGAACGCTACTGGCGAGACGCCCGACTCACCAAGATCTTCGAGGGCACTTCGGAGATCCAACTACGAATCGTCTCCGATCGATTTCTCCCCCGGCCAGCCAAGGTATGAGCAGAACTTGGACCAAGCTGGTGAAGGGTGACCATGCCCCTATGGCGTGGTCACCCTGTCGTGCGGCGTGGCATAGGTAATTTGACAGTCAAGGGCGACTGGCACTCTCCGTATATCCCTCGTGCGGCGAGGGTCCCAAGACTTCCAAGGCTTCGGCTGTCCCGACTATGTGGATGTGTGAATTCCCATGAACTCTCGTGAGTATCGCCAGTTGCGATCCAAGCGTCGCGCCGCTTGGATCGAAGCCAACCGCAAACGCAACCATCCTGACACCGAGGCGGAGCTCCTCATTGAGTTCGCCAGCAAGTGGGCACCATTCGGGGGCGCCACCGAGGTGGAAATCCTGGTGCACTTCGGAATGACAATGCTCCGGTTCATCGAGCGATTGTGGCAGGTCATCCCCGAATCGACCTGTGCCCAAGACGAGATATGCTTTTTAGCGAGCGTATATCCGCAACCCCGCCGAGCCGACGGCCGCACGTCATTGGGCGTAACCGGATCTTCTAGTGTCGCGCGCCAACTTGACCGTCAAACTCACTAGTTCGCGCGGCGCAGCACTGATCGCATCGACCGCCCCTGCGCCAACCGCTGCGCTGAACAGCGCAGGGAGGGCAGGCGAGCTATCAATACGCCGAGGGCATGGGATCGTAGGGCGGAGGTCGTGAGGCACGTGGCTGGAGCATGAGCCTGAGACAGATCGAACGGCAACGAATCGCCACTCATGGCACTCGATTCGGGGGACCAGGAAATTGGTCCGACCTGAACCTTGGCGTGAAGGTGCAGGAATTCTCAAGCACGAGTGGAACCGACGAATAGTGTCGCTGCGTGCCGCAGTGGCCAAGTCTCCCCAGGTCGCGCGTCTGCCTGTCCCCCTACAACAGCGCGCGACCCGGGTTCTTTGTGCACGCAGACCCGCAAGTCTCGGACCAGGCGTCCGACGACGACGGCGCCGAGCCGACGAGCACCGGATTCGTTTGTCCACTCCGTCCCTGCCGATCGATGCACGCCCCGATGTCGTCGAAAACGGCAGCAGGACTGAAGCTCCGGGACGAAGGTCTGAACCTCGCCGAGCAGGTCCTCGGGCGGCACGCTCGTCGAGCGGCGCAGCCGCTACGTGCGGTTCCTGTATCCGCCCGGCATCGCCGAACCCGTCGAACCCTTCGCCACGGCCTCGAGCGCGCTGTTCGAACCGCACAAATCATCATGCCCGTTGGACGGGCACCGGGATCAAGGTCGGGGTTGTCGCGCCATGATCTGTTTGGTCGTCTGTTCACCGAAGGAATCTACTTCGCTCATCACGTCTTACCTGGGCGGCGTGGCACGAATGCAATTCCCAAGTACTGAATGCGGGCAGCTGCTCGTTTGCTTCGGCAGTAGTCCGCGAAGGGCACCGAGCTGTCCGCAACGGCACCGATGTGATGCGCGAAGTAGAAGAACGTCTTGAACACTCGATCGCGAAGAACATCGACTGGCGGATACCAGCGCAGGTTCTCGCCGAGGAAGTTGGCACCATGAACCCACAATCAACTCAACAGCGCGTGGACATGGTTTGCGGGACTTGGTGCATGTCGTGATCAGCGGGACAGCACAGCCGATCAGGAAGTTGGGACGAGCAACGCGAGCGCTTGCTCTACACTGATCCGGCGGTAAGTCTCCGTGGCAATCCCGTCCTGGACGATCTCTCTACGACGGGCGGCTACGCTGGCGCGAACTTCCGCGGAGAAGTCGTTGGATCGCCCGTTGACGGACTCGACAAACCGCACTGCGTCTGACTTTGCGTGAGGTCCCAACTTTTCGAAATCCTCGTCGGACATCGAATTTGCAAGGCTCAACGTGGTTTGCGGATCAAGCGTCCGTGCACCGTTGGATTCCAACTCAGGGCTCGTTGCCCTCAGGACCACATCTGGCTGCGCCACCGCGCCGCTTGGTGCATAGACGAATACACTCTGGACTCGCTCTATTGCGCTGTTGGTCTCACTCCAGCCAGCTGCCATGCGTTCTGCATACTCCACATGAAGGGGCATTCCTTCGGGGACGGCCAGCCGCGTGATTGCCCTGTCGTTGATCGCCTCGAGCAGCGCGACAGGATCGCGGGCAACCCTGACGTCCTTCCGTGGTGGCCAGAAATCGAACATGCTGTGGTCACCCTGCGACCCGCCGACCGAGAAGAGGTATATCTCGGGGTACTGGGCGAATTCTGTGCGCCGCACGGGCACGCAGTCGAAGAAGGCGGTGATCGCAGCTTGGATCAAGATGCTGGCTCCGACGCCGCCGAACGGCTCGTCTACGACGATCCCGAATCGATCGGCCGGTCCCCAGTTGGGGAATAGATCGTTGATCGTCGCCGGCCTGCCGTCGAGATCAACCGAGAACATGGACGCGTGGAGTTGGTCTGCAGTGTGCATCGTGAACCCTTCTTTCATTGTCCAAAGTCGAAATTTGCGTGTGCGTGTGTCGGCTGAACCTCGGGACGAGACACCGCTCATCGAAATATTGAGAAACCGAACGGTGGGCAGCGCGTCCGATGCCCGCTGCGACACCACTACCTGGCACGAAGCACTTGCGCCGGGGGGCTACCTGGGTGTTTCACTGGCGGCGAGGTCACGGACACGCTCGACATCTGCGGTGAGAGCATCGATCAGCTCGTCCTTGGACGAGAACTCGGCCTGTGCCCGGATCCAGTGTTCTAGGCGAACCGTCACAATCTTGCCGTAGAGGTCGCCTTGGAAGTCGAGAAGGTGGGCTTCGAGCAGGCGTGGCCCGACCCGTCCATAGAAGGTGGGCCTCCTGCCGATGGAAATTGCCGCCGGTATGACGCGGCCGTCGGCGACGTCACAGCTGCCGGCCCACACACCGTCGCGAAGGTCCACCGCAGTTGCATCGTTTAGCTCGACATTGGCGGTGGGAAAACCTAATTCGCGGCCACGTTGGTCTCCGTGGATCACTGGGCCAGTGACTGTTCGCGTGTCGGCTACGTTCGTCATGGTGTTTTCCCTTCATCTTGGAGAGTGCATCCTCGCCCTCCGAGGTGGACCGCATCCGTGTCTGCCTCGCTTGGGATCAAGGCAGCGTTCTCGATACCGAGGTCGTCGAGGATGCGGGCTGTGACGTCGGTGAGCAGCGCAGAGGCGTCGGTGTCGTCGCTGATCGCGCAACGTCCATTGCGCGTCAATTGCCCGATGAGGGGTGTACGTCCGTCCTGGGTGGGATTTGGAGGCCTGAGGTAGACAACGAGGCCGCGGCCCAATGCCGCGATCTCATCCATGACTTTCGCGAGCTGCCTCCCACAGTGACAGACTTGGGAGCCGAAGATGTGACCCAACATGCATTCGGTTTCGATGTGGACGGGCACCGGCTCGGCGGCGTCATCGAGGTCGCCGCACTGCAGGACGATGTGCTCTGCACCGTCAGGCAGACTGCGGTATCCGTGAATTCGGAAACCGCCGTGTTCGGTCGGAAGGTTGGCGGCCGCGAGGCGGACAACTCGGGCCTCGGTTCGCCTTCGGTACGTCGCGAGGTCTGCAATGGAGACCATCGCCAATCCGTGCTTTGCGGCAAAATCCTCGAGCTCGGGACGGCGTGCCATTTGATGAGGATTGCGTGTGCTGACGATTTCGGCCAGGACACCGGCCGGGCGCAGTCCCGCAAGCCGCGCCAGATCGACAGCCGCTTCGGTGTGGCCGGGCCGCGTGAGCACACCGCCTGAGCGGGCGCGCAGCGGCACCACATGTCCCGGTCTGGTCAGGTCGGAGGGCTTCGTCTGGGGATCAGCGAGCACGCGTGCGGTGTGCGCACGGTCCGCCGCCGAGATACCCGTGGTGACACCGTTGGCCGCGTCCACTGTCACGGTGTACGCGGTGCCGAAGTGGTCCTGGGTGCGCGAACACATCGGTGGCAGATCGAGACGATCACATTCTTCGCCGGGCAGCGCAACGCATACGAACCCCGATGTGTGGCGAACTAGGAACGCCATGGTGCCGGTGGTGATGCGTTCTGCGGCGACGATCAGGTCGCCCTCGTTCTCGCGGTCCTCGGCGTCGACAACGACGATGGGATCACCAGCTTTGAGTGCTGTGAGCGCGCGTGTGATCAGCCCGTCGTTGAATTCCGCGTTTCGCAGGGCCCGGCCGGCCTTGGGCGCCATGTCAGGTTTCCTTCGAGGGCCGTGAGGCGTCTACAGCGGCCAGCTCGCGGAAGCGGCTCGCGTGAAATACGAGCGGTTCATGGTCGTGGCTGGCATGGGCTCCATGAATCTCGAGCAACGCAATTGTATGGTCTCCCGCCGGGAGCTCATCATAGATCGAGCAGTCCAGCCAGAGCGTCGCCCCGTGGACGAATACCGCACCGTTGCAACTGGATTCCCAGTCGACTCCGGCGAATCGGTCACCATGCTTGCTCGACAGCGACCGGCAAATTCCGTCTTGTCCTTGTGCGAGCACACTGACACCGAGCCGCCCGGAATCCCGTAGGCGCGGCCACGTCGCCGAGTTGGCCTGCATGCAGGCTGACACGAGCGGCGGATCTATTGACACCGAGGTGAAGGAGCTGACGGCCATGCCGACCGGTTGATCGCCTACCAGAGCGCTCAGTGCAGCGACGCCGCTCGGATAACACCCAAATACTCTGCGCAGTTCCTCCTGGTCGAGGAGGAGTGTTCCGATTGTCTGCATCGTGGTTCAACACTTTCTCGACGAAGCGGGGTCGCGCCGCGGCGGCCCGTCCGGGCGCCTGCCATTTATTGTGGGTTCGTCGGTGACGAACTCCGTTGCGTAGAGGCTGTATTCACGCACCAGCGCGCGTGCTTGCATCACCAACCGGAACCAGAACACGAGACCGTTCATTGAAGTCATCCCTACTGCCGTCGGGGCCGGCGCCGCCCGTTTCGCGGTGCGTGCCCTCAACAGAGCGCGAGAGAAACCGGTACATCGTGGCGTCGACCTTGTTCACTCCAGCATGCCTGCCGTTCACCCACCGGTCAAGCTTTTTGCGGCGATTCCCGCTCAGATAATGACTATTTGCGTCCTATTGACCGCGTCGGAGGAGTGTTATACGGTCATCTCCGGTTTGATCGGTTTCGAGGCGGAGAAGCTTCCCCGATGGGGGCAATCCCAGAACGCGGCCAGCAACCAGTCCCACCCCCGCCAGTCCCCCGACAGTGGCTCTCACGGTGCAAGAGATCGTTCGCGATACCTGCACAGTGTGATGCCGCGTCTGATTCTTCGGCGGCACTTGATGTGTCCCGGTGCCGCCGATACTCCCCCGCCACTCATGCTGCTCCATGAGTGGCGGGGGTTTCCAGATGCCATGGACGTTGGTCCGGTTTACCGGATCAGTACAGGGCGGGCGGGGAGGGTTCCGTTCTGCGGCCCTACCAGTCCGAAGGTCATCACCGCGACGGCCACGACAACGCAGAGACAAGTTCTCTGGGTGCCGGTGCCGGTCGGGCTATTGCCGACCAATCCTGGCGTACGTGTCCGGACGCCGCCGCTTCAGGACGATGGCCAGGAGAATGCCCGCAACGACTACTCCGTAAAGCGTCCCGAGCAGCGAGGCGACCACCCCATCCCCTGCCGTGATCAGTAGGTCGATATTGGTAGTCGCCAGGTAGAGCGTCACACCGAGACCGACGAAGGTCAGTCCAGGCGCAATCATCCGGTGCCATACCCCGGCGCCCTCCGGTCGCTTCCGGATCAGGTACACGGCGATCGCGATGTTGGTGACCATCAGTAGCAGGATAAGGGCATATCCGAAGGCGCCGGCGAACTGTGCGTAGACGATTTCGGGTGCCGCGTGGAACACGATGACCGGGAGAACTCCTAGCAGGGAGGCAACACTGACTGCTATTGAGGCCACATGGGGGGAGCCCTGGACACGGTGCACGTTGCCGAGGCGGCGCGGCAGGATGCCGTCGACCCCCAGGTTGAACGCGTAGCGGCTGAGCACATTGTGGGTGGCCAGAATGGAAGCCAAGAGGCTGGTGTTCAGCAGGACGATGACGACGTGGACGCCAACGGTACCCATGTACATCTGAGTGGTTTGCATGAAGGTGCGCGTCGGGTCGGCTGCGATCGTTGCGACCGCGGTGCTTTCGCCCAGGCCCACGATGACGGCCCAGGCTGTCACGGAGTAGAGCACACCGGCCACCGCGATGAATCCGTACACGGCGCGGGGAATTGTGCGATCAGGGTCGCGAGTCTCGTCTCGAAAGATGACGGTGGCCTCGAAGCCTGACATGCACAGCATGGCGAACAGCAATGCCAGGCCGATCGAGCCGGAGAAGATGTTCGATGGCAGCAGCGAATTACTCGTCAAGCCTTCAGCACCTCCGTGGGCCACTACGAGGACGTCGTGCACGATAACAACTACCGTTTCGGCGGCGAGCAGCCATGTGAGCACTCGGGCCGACACATCCAGCTTCATGTAGCCGAGTACGGCCACCACGAGCAGCAGGACGAGAGTCCATACCCACCACGAGATAGCGGGACCGTGAAACATGTCGGTGACCAAGTCCCGCACCGCGATGCCCATGTAGGTGTAGGCGCCGAGCATTAACAGGTAGTAGCAGATGAAGGCCAGGAATGAGGCGCCGAGTCCCACTTCGCGGCCGAGGCCGACTGATACGAAGGAGTAGAAGCCGCCGGGATTCTTCACATGCCGTGCCATCTTGAGGAAGCCGACCGCGAAGAGAGCGGCCAGAATCGCGGCACCGATATACGCCATGGGGGCACCGATCCCGTTGCCGTAGCCGATGGTGATCGGTAACAAGGTCACGACGGCGGCCAGGGGTGCGTTGTAGCTGAAGACAGTGAAGAGCAGGTACAGCGGCCCCAGGTTGCCGCGAAGTCGGTGCTCTTGGTGGTGGTCGCCGGTCGGTGCTTGCTGGGCGAACCTGAACCGTTTGGTGAGTTGCTGAATGGTCACAGTATTCTTTCCTTATTCTTTCCTTGTGGGGGTTGACGGGCCCTTCTGTCGGTTGACCCGTGGGGAAGGTGCGCCGTGCCGATACCGTTCATCCGATGCGGATAGAGCGCCATGTACACCGCGGCGACTACGCGTCGCGGTCGAGATGTCAGATGTGACGCAGCTCGGTGAGAATTCCTGCGTCCGGTTAATGATGCTGTGGGGGTATGGTTTTCAGCGATCGACACCGCGCCTGGTGCCGGAGACGAAGTGACAGGGGAACCGTTGCCAAATCAACGGGTGTGGTATCGGGGTATAGAGCCGCTTCCTGTTCAACAGGATGGAGCCGTTCCGTCGCAGCGGACCGCAGCTGGGATCAGCAGTCGATTGGGTGCACGCACACTCTTCCCACTGTTGACTGAACAATCTCATCGGAGTTCCTCGCGACCGGCGCCGGCCGATGCAAAAGTTTGGAAGCGACGTCACGAAATCGCCTCCGGGCTATCACGTACCGAGCCAATTCGCCACCCCGGATCGTCGGAAGGACGCGATGTCTCTTAGCGTCGCCATTCGGCCGTTGTTCGCGACACTTGTCTTTCAATTCGGGAGTGCAAGGTGCAGTTCGGAAGTGGATGATTCCGACGGCTCCGACCGGGTGGGCACGGACCCTCGCAACCGAATTGCGAATTGATCCGTATCCGCTCGCCATTCTGGAGTTGGCTGCACTTACGTCCGGCGGCAATGACCACCAAGATCGCGTGGTCTTGCCTTCGCTTCGTGCCTGGTAGATAGCGGGGACGGCAACTTGGTGAGGGACCCGAGGCACAGCGCACCCTCGGTGCCTCGGGTCCGATTGGCCATTGCCAGGATCTGTCTGGAACCGACTTGATGGGGGCAACTTCACCCATCTGACTGAGGACCAGCCAGCGCTCGCCTCTACTGGCCGGCAGGCGTGATGTTGTAGTTGAGATGGAAGATGTTCTCCGGGTCGTACTGCGCTTTCAATTTGGCAAGCCGGTGATAAGCCGCGGGACCATAGTTTTCTTCGACCATTTCGGGGGTCACCTCGGAGAAGCCGTGGAGGAAGCCCGAGGACGCGGAGACCACCCCTCTGGCCACGAGCGTTTCCTCCAGATCCTTGACCAAAGTGGTGAATCGGTCGGTTTGCGCCGCGTCCGCCCATTCGGCGGAGACCATCACGCCGGGAGCACTGCGATGTTTGGCCGGAGCGCCGACAGTATTCACCAGCTTCTTGCCGAGAACCTCGAACATCATCATCGCCATCCCCGGGTCCGGTTCGGTGACAAGCCTGTCGATAGTGCTTGCAATGACCTCACCGAAACGCTCCGGCGAGCTCACCAACTCATGGTCGGCCCAGCAGTGGCTGTGCGCGACGTCCGGCGAGGGATAGAACTGTTCCTTGGTGAGTTCGTCGAGTGCAATCATCGCCTCGGGGTATGACGTGCGCTCGACTCCGTCGTAGACGGCCGGGGCCAGCGCGCGGATCTGTGCAACCTCCTGCTCCGCGATCTCCGGAGGGCCGATGTGGCAGATGGCCAGAGAAATCTGTGCAGCGCCCGAGTCGTCCCGGCCGATCAACAGGGTGGGGTACAGACCATCGGTTGTGGCCAGGTATGCGGTCAGGAGTGATGCCAGGAACCCCGACAGTTCCTCGGGAGCAGGCATCCAGGTGAGGACGCCACAGAGGACGCTGCCGGGGAGTGCGTGCAGGGCGACCTCGATTTCGGTGACCACCCCGAAGTTCGGGCCGGCGCCACGGATTCCCCACAACAGTTCCGGTCGCTCATCGTCCGAGCAGTGGATCACCTCTCCCGCTGCGGTGACGAGGGTGGCACCGACGATGTTGTCACAGGCCATCCCGTACTTGCCGGTGAAGAACCCTTCCCCACCGCTGAGCGCCAGTCCGGCGAAGCCAACCCGGTAGCTCATTCCCGATACCGGAGCCAGGCCGAATTTTCCTGCTGCCGTGAGCACGTCACCTGCGATTGCTCCGCCGCCCACTCGTGCGCGCCGCGTGTCGGGGTCGATTTTCACGCCGTCCATCTGACGCAAATCGATCACCAGGCCGCGATCGTTGACGGCGTAATTGTTGGGGTTGTAGCCCCCGCACCGAACCGAGATTTCGAGGTTGTTGTCGCGCGCATACCGGACGGCCGCGCTGACATCATCAGCGTCCAGACATCGAGCTACAACGGCGGGCCGTTGGCCATGGCCGCCATCCCAGATAGCGAACGCCTGATCGAATGCGGGATCACCCTCCCGGACAATCTCACCCCGGATTTGGAGGCTTGCGTTCTCAGTAATTGCCATTCCGATCCTTCTTTGTCGGTGGGGCCGTCAACTCAATTCCAGGACCGCCGTACCGGCTTTGTGTCCGTCGACGCCGCCCATGCCCACCATCGCGGGCGTTTCATTGGTTGAAACGTTGTTTCTATGATTGGTACGGTGAGTGTAGGACAGCGATTGGTCGTCGACAAGGGTCGGAACAGGCAAAAGACCGCCTGTACCGGCCGAATAACTAGCTCGTGCCGCAGAGTGGTCCAATTCTCGGCAGGATGATGACTAATCGGACATATCGTCGGGCGCCCGCGCCCGAAAGGACGGGAACTATGACAACGGACCCTGCGGATTCGACTGGGAACTCTGCCGTGCCTCGGCCCCCAAGTGGCCAATCCGGGACCCAAACTCTCATCCGCGGACTCCGGGTCCTGGACGCAATCGCCGACCAGTCTGCTCCCATCGGAGTTGGTGAATTGTCGAGGCAGCTCGAACTGCCGAAGTCGACGGTGTTCCGACTTCTCCGCACCCTCGAGCAGGAGGGTTGGGCAGAGACGTCTGCGGATCCGGTCACGCGGTGGCAGCTGAGTCCGCACATGTGGGGGATTGCGCGTCGCCATGAGCCACTCTCCGGCATCCGGGATATCGCCCTGCCACACCTCAATGCGCTCGGCGAAAGGACTGCCGAGACCATCCATTTCTCGGTTCCGGACAGAGATGTCCAACTCATCCTCATCGAGCGGATCGACTCGGTGCAGGCGGTGCGCACGTTCAATCCCATCGGCGCCTCCACCCCATTTCACGCCAGTGCCAGCGGCAAGGCGGTCCTGGCGATGCTGCCCGACGACGAGATGACTGCGGTCCTCTCCCGACCGCTGGACAAGCCCACAGCAAACACGAGCGTCGATCCGCGGTATCTGCGACATCAAATCCTCGAAGTGCGCGAGCGCGGGTACGCGGTCAACATCTCGGAGAACCGCGAGCATGTTTGCGCGATCGCGGCCGCCGTCACCGACAACGCGGGTCGACCCGTGGCAGCGGTAGCGATTTCCATGCCCGACATCCGGTTCGTTCCGGACCGAGTTCCGGAGTGGGGCAGCTGGGTGTGTGAGACGGCGCGGGTGATCAGCTCCGCGCTCACGGTTCGTCCCGGCCGGGTCGCGCGGTGAGGGACGGCGCCGGCTCCCCCTGGCACCCAACCAGCACCCGCCCGTGCCGATGCCGATTGCTCCAGTGAAAGCTGGACTAAATCGCGATGGCGTGGTGCCGCCGGTACGGTGCGCGCAGTAACCTTGGCGCGCACCGACCTGCTCCCCCGGTACGTTCGCCGCGCCTATGGAGAACTCGCGGAACGGGTGGGACCGGGCCGACCGTCGGATCCAGGCGATAGTGCGTGCGTTGTCGACAGGGCTGCTGATCAGGCAGTCCCGGCCCCTGTCACAGGACTATGGTGTGCGGCTTGTGATGCCCCGCTGTCTTATCCCGCAGGAGATCTCGGACCGTCGGAGCTCCCGTCTCGGCAACAACGGAATTCCGATGACGTTCTAGTTGTTCACGAGGGACGATATCTGGGACGCGGCGTGTAGTCGTGACGACTTGTAGTGGAGCTTCAAGTAGGTGAACGTCTCGAGCCGCTGAATTCCCTCGATCGGGCGGATCTGCTCGTCGAGTAGGACGCCCAGCTCGCCCTCGTCGCGGGCAAGGAACTCGAAGAAAATATCCGCGCCACCTGCGCACAGTGCGATGTAGTTGACCGCCGGCACAGCTGACAGCTTGTCTGCGACAACCCGCGCCGATGCCCCCGGTCCGAGCTGCACCGCCACCGACGCGCCCGCGTTGAGACCACTGGTTGCGGGGTTGGTAACAGCGGTGATCCGCAGTAGCCCTGCATCCGTCATTCGCTTCAACCGCCGCCGCACCAGGACCTCGGACTCAGTGATGTTCTCGGCGACCGTGCGTAAGGGCACCCGCCCATCGATCGACAACTCCTGCACGATCTTGACATCGATGGCGGACAGTTCGGTCGTCTCCGGGGACGGCCCGAACAACCCCGGACCCGCTCGTTCATCGTAGAAACGTTCCAGGTACGGATACACATGGATTCGGCTCAAGTTTCCGCTACGCCTGAGCGGACCGTCGAGGAACTCGAGTAGCTGATCGCGAGTCTCGCAGACGATCTCGGCGAAGATATCGAATCGGCCCGCCACGATTGCCACGTAGTCGACCTCGCTCATCGCTGCCAGCGTATTCGCCGCCGCGATGACCGAGCCCCCCGGATCGACGACGACACCGACAACGGCCCACCCATGTTGGGGGGTCCAGCTGGGGTGGATGAAGCACGCGATCTCCACGACGTCATCGGACTGCAGCTCTTGATAGCGGCGGCGTACCGATTTTTCCGAGGCACCCGTCTCACGGGCGACCTGACGAAAAGACATCCGCCCGTCGACCTTGAGGCAGTCAATGATCTTGCGATCGAGATCCGACAGCCTGGGGGCCTCAACCAGCGCTCGCGAGTTGGAGATCGTCATTGTTCGGACGCTACAGGGCGAAGCGGTGACATGGATGAACGCCTCGCAACCCGACTATGCCCTGCTGTGGGCGCTGACGTAAGAGCGAGTCGGCGCGGGTTCGAAACAGTACTTGTCAACGGCACCCTGGCAACTCTACACTCGCCGTACCAACGACAGAAACACCGTTTCGAAGAATGAAACGAAGGCGGCGCGTGGACCACCGCCTCCCTCCCCCGGATCGCCGCACCTGAGAACAACTCTTCCCGCGTGCGACCAATATCGACCGAAGCGGCAACGGCAGCCCACCCTGAGCAACACCCAGCGCGTCATGAGGCCGCCACCCTGGACTATCAAGAGGAACACAACATGCTGAAGTCGAACCCCGACAACGAAACTACGCCGTCGAAGATCGGCAACGTATTACATCCGGTGGCTGACGTCCAGTCGGCAGTGGAGTTCTATCGCGACGCGCTTGGCCTCGCACCCCGCTTCGTAGACGGCGACCGATACGCCGCACTGGACGCCGGCGGAACCGTACTCGCCCTGGCCGGCCCGGAAGAGGACCTCACCCGGGGAACCCCAGCCGCCTCATTCAAAGTCTCGGACGTCAAGGCCACCCTCGGCGCACTCGTAGAAGCAGGGGGAAGGGTGCTCCGAGAACCCGCGCAAGGACCTCACGAGATACGAGCAGTAGCACAGGACCCTTGGGGCAACACGATCATCGTCTACGGACCTCACTGAATCTCCTGCGCCCGGACTCGGACGTCGCCGGAGCAGGCCCCGGCGCAAACCCTGCGATCCCCGTTCGGGACTTCTCGTTCGGCGAACTGACGCTTCTCCACACCCCGCTGAAAGATGGAATCCACCGTGAAGATCGCTTACCTGACCACTACAGTCGCACTCGCACTCACCACGACGTTCGTCGCGGCAGGCACTGTCCACGCCGCCCCAGGCGTCGAGCCTCCCTCCGACTCCCACGTACAAACCGACATCCTGCCGGGCATTCATTACCAAGCCAGCATCGTCGATCACTCGGTGGTCCTCACCACGGATGCCGGCACGCTGACGACACAGGACAATCAGTTCCAGGTCCTCGACGCCGCCGGAAACCTCGTTGCAGGCGTACCCCTGACATACCAACGCGACAACAAGGAATGGCCCATCGCCGCTCAAATCAACGGCAACACCGCAACACTGACACCGAGTACCAACCCCGCATCAGCGACCCCGTTGAATGATACGGCCCTCCCACTGACGAACGTAGCACTCGACGTGCAGTCGCCGGAATTCAGCCTCGCGCTGATCAACTTCGGCACCGAAGTCGCCCTCGGTGTCACGCTCGGCAGCCTTATCGGCACAGCTATCGGCGCCGGAATTGGCTGCATCGCAGGAGGAGCACTCATCGGTTCGGCCGTTGCGGTTCCGAGCATCGGCACGCTCGCGGTCCCCGGATTTCTCGGAGGTTGCCTGGTCACCGGCGCCGCCGCAGGTGCAATCGGCGCCGTCGCAGGAACCATCATCGTGGGTGGCCCTGTCGCTGTCGCGAGTGCCTTCCAGTTCTACGACGCCATCACCGCACCTCCGACGGAACTGGCAGCGGGATAACGTATTTGGCTCTCGTGCGAGCTAAATGCGGACTCCTTGATTCGGTAAGTACCGATTACCACTTCGAGCCTAGGACAGATCGATGCCCGTTAATTTGTCTATCGGGAGAAGTGCTGGTCCACGAACGCAAACCCAGCCGCGCGGGGTTACCAGCGACTACGTAGGCGGGTCCTCGGGTTGTCCGCGGGGTTGGCGATCTCGTGCCGGTCGGTCGGCCCGTAGTTGATTGCTTCCAACTCGGCGTAGTCCATGATGGGTTGTTTGAGGAATTGCAACCCGTGGATGAGTTCCTGATGGTCGTTGAGGTACTCGATTGCAGTTGCGCGAAACACCGCCTGGAAGTCCGATCCCGAAACGGTGAACCCGTCGGACGACGCGGTCGTGACATCCCCGGCCTCGTTGTCCGGCGGGAGCGTCATTGCATTGCCGAGGATTCCGAGGAAGCCCGCGGCGGTCGTGTAGTGCCACAAGGTGTCAGGCAGTGTGGTGGGATCGCTCTCCGATGTCATGGCTCTGCTCACCGCGTCAGGTTGACGACGCAGGTGTCGAGCGCCTGGACGATCTCGTCACCGGGGTAGATTTTCAGGGGGGTGGCGCTGGCCTTGGGCCAGGTGGTGGTGTTGCGGGCGCCGCCGGTCGAGGAGTAGACGGCGCCGTTCGAGATCACCCAGACATCGGAGCGATTCTTCATCTTGCCGGTCGTGTCGACGGTGGTGCCGCCCAGGAACGTGTAGGGGCCGGAGTCGATCACTGTGCCGTTGATGAGCGAAAGGCCGGACGCGGAGAACCCTGACTCGACGAGGGCCACGAGCGTTTCGTTCGCCGGGGCGCAGCGCGGGTCAGAAGCCGGAACCGCGGGTCGCGACGCTGGGGCCTGCGTCGTGGTCGGTGCGGCCGCGACCGGTGGAGTGGTCGACGAGGGTGCCGCCGACGTCGTTGGAGGCCGTGTCGTGGTGATCTGTGTCGTGGTGGCGGTCGTTGTCGCCGCCGCGGCCGCCGGCTTGTCGTCCTTCTTGTCACCACCACCGAAGACCGCACCGAGAATTCCCATGACTACCAGCACCGCCGCCAGAATCAGCAGGACCTTCCCCACGCCGCCCTTCTTCCGTGGAGTGGGTGTCTGGGACGGCTTTGGCTGGGTCTGCTCGGTCCACTGCGTTCCGTCCCAGTAGCGCAGCAGGTTCGCATCTGCCGGGTCCTGGTGCCATCCGGGCGGGGTGTCGGAGCGGTCACGTTGGGAGTTCTCCTCGATCTGTGCTGTGGCCCGCCGACCTGTCAGACGCCGGTGGGTCCTCCATTAGCCCCAATGCCGCGCAGTTAAGGGTTTGAGCTGTCTGTCCAATCGGGCGGTTTGAGAACGTTGATGGCAATGTTGACCGTGGCATAGTTGGTGCGGTCGATGGCGCCTTTGGCGCGGTGTTTGGAGATCGCTCGTTTGACCACGCGGGGGCAATCACGTGCTCGGCGTTCGGGATTGAGTTCGGCCAGGACTGCGCGGCCAATCTTTCCGACCAGATCGATGGTCGTGCCGGCGATCACGCCTGACGCGAGTACCACCAGATCGCGGGCGGTGGTGAGGGCGATCGTAAAACTCGCGCGCAGCGGTGGGACATCCGCGCCGGTCGTTGCGTCGGCGATCGCGATTCGGCTGTGAGCAGCTGATCTGCCGGGACTGCGCATTCTGAGAACATCGATACATCCGCGCGCCTCGGGCGCCTCGGGCGCCTCGGGCGCCTCGGGACACGGTTCACCCCGCATCCCGGAACCCTGAGCTCACCCTCCCGACCGGAGCCATCACCACCGCGGTGTAACCGCTCCGCACACACCCCGAGCACCCGATCCGAGGGCACGGTTTCCTGAGGAAGTCATTCAACGGGCCGAGTAAGCGTCTCGCTCCGCCCGATCGGCTCCAGGGCCGTCACGGCACCGGCGTGCCGCTATTGGCGTTGCCGCAGCGGTACTGCTCAGCGATCTCCTCAGCTTCCCGAGCCGGCCAGGTCAGCTCCCCCACCGCCTCGTCCCCAACCGACATCAGATCCACCCCCGGGCACTGCGGCTCGCGGACGCACACCAACGCCAACCCGGAATCCGACAACACCTGCCACAGCTGCTCAACCGCGGTCGACTCCATACCACCTATTCAACCGCAGCACAGTGCACTTGCACGGGATCCGGACAGGGCACGTCCGACCTCGGACATCACGGCGTCACCTTCGACACGATCGATATCGCCGAGATGATTGTCTGGCCGGTTGCTTTGAAACAACCGGGCGGCCGAGGTGGAACCCGAAGACCGCGGACGGCATAGCGTAACGGCCACGGCCTACCAGACGTGACGGTCCGCGCGAAGCCCTGCAGCGCGCAGTCCGAATCGCAGGGTGCCCCGCCTTCCAAGTTTGAGGGCGGGGCCGGACGTCAGTTGGCGACTCGGCCGGGGCACCGAATCTGCCAAGGTCGTGGTCGGTTCTCGCGGCGATTTGCGGCGAGTTCAGTACCGCAAGATCATTCACGCAAACGACACGAGACCCGCCCAGAACTTCTCGCCTGGATGCCACCAGTCGAACCTGCTGGCACAGATGCCGGCGACGGCGCCAACGCCGATCAACGCTACGGGCGCGAACCAGTGGCGCGCTCCTCGACTGTGGGTCATGGGTCCCCTCGACACTCTGCATGGACGGATCGTGGCGTTCGTCGATCCGGAAACCCGCCAGCCCCTACTGGGACGTGAGAGCTGACGGGCTTTGCCACCTGTTGCCAGGAAGAATCCTCCACCCCTCATTGAGGGGGATACCCCTAGCTTGGAGGCGTGGCAACTACACCATATGGCACGCCCGTACCACAAGAGATCGTTGAAAGTTGGTGGTCGTGACTACGTCACACTCGACCCGAAGTCCTGCCTGCAGGAGGGGCGAAACCCGCCCGGATCTGACAGGCGGGACGCGGATGAAGAGGACCCCACCAGCTGAGAACAATTCAGGGGTCTTGCCGGCGGGGTCCCGTGCCGCGTATCGCCCTCATCGCGGACGCGGCAAGCGAAACCCCGCCAACCTTCGTGGGAAGGCAGGGTCTCTACACCAACCAAACACTGGGAGGGTCGGGATCGGTGCGTGCTGAGACTATCCGCGCCACAACGACCACTGCCAGGGATTCGAACATGATTCAACCATCGACTATGTGACACAAATTCCCCCACATTCAGAATGGCCCGCCCAAGGAGTCGCGATGCTCAGCCCGGCGTCCTGATCGTCAACGGCTCCAAGGGCGCAATCCGCGCGCACGCCACCTCCCCCACCACACTCGCCCACCCCCTCGACAAAGGTCGGGACCCGGACGCCTCCCCGACCCTGCACGCGAAGGTAATCGCCACCAACAAGCGGGCGGTGATCGGATCGGCAAACGCATCCGAAAACTTCACCTTCGCCGTCATCATCATCATCGACGACCCAGAAATCGTCACCTCCGTACGCAAGTTCATCGACAGCATCGACGAAATCACCTAAATCGACAAGGTATTCATCGACAGCGCCACCGGCGAATGGAATGGGAGATCGGCCGCGCGGTGCGGATCCCCGGGGTCAGCGGCCGAATCCACACCCAAAGCCGACTATCTGCCCGTACCGGTCACCCGAATATTCGTCAGACACGCCGTCGACTACGGGCCCCCCGAACAACACGTCCTCGAAGGCAGACATGCGGGTGCCTACTCGGTTGTCCGGTGGCGGCCAGTCACCGGAATCTCCCTCCGCGCGACAACGTACGGTGTCACGGACCTCACAGAAACGCCCACAATCGGATTGCGACAGCGCCGGCGAGTAACCGCTGGCGCACATCAGACGCTCGCCCCGCCGTGAGATCGCGGAACTGCACCGCCACTGTTCGATGACAGCCGCAACCTAACGTTATGTTGATGGCTGGAATACCCCCGGAATCACCGTGCGGTCCTCCTGCACCTGCACACCGTGCCGACGATCATGAACAATTCCGAAACCAACAATCGCCGTGCTCATCGGTATTGACCGACTTGATACCCAGGTCTCCCACGTGACGCATTCAGTACCCGCCGGTCGACCAGGTAAATTCCCCCACTCAGCCAGGTGTGTCGGCGAGGACGCACGGCAACACTGAGAGCCGCACCCATCGGCGGACGGTCGGATGGTGGTTCGAAGTTCCAGCTTAAATGGGGAGAACACACGTGAGCATGTCTCAAGTAACCGATCCGGTCACGATTGACCCAGTCGGCGGACAAACCGTCATGGCGGATGCTCTCGGTCATGCCGCCGGGGTCGTGCCGTCGTCGTCGATGGTAATCTTCGGCATCACCGGCGACCTGTCCCGTAGGAAGCTGCTCCCGGCAATCTACGACCTGGCCAACCGGGGCCTCCTCCCGCCCGGCTTTTCGCTGGTCGGCTTCGGCCGACACGAACCTGACCGCGTCATCGAGACCATCCGGGCCGCGATGGTTGCCGGCGCGCGCACTTCCTTCCGGATCGACACGTGGAACCAGTTGGCACGAAACTTCCGCTATGTCCGGGGCACGTTTGACGACCGTGAGGCGTTTGAAGACCTGAAACACACACTGGCACAACTGGATGTGCTTCACTCCGCCGTCGGCCACTCGTTTTACATGTCGATCTCCCCGGCACACTTCTCCCTGGTGTGCGCTCAGCTGAACGCCGTGGGCCTCAACCAGGACCGCCGTGGATGGCGGCGCATTGTGCTGGAGAAGCCGTTCGGCAACGACCTGGCCAGCTCGCGGGCATTGGGCGCCACCGTCGACAAGGTTTTCGGTGCGGAATCGGTGTTCCGAGTCGACCATTATCTCGGCAAGGAGACGGTCCAGAACATCCTGGCGCTGCGATTCGCGAACGGGTTGTTCGAGCCGCTGTGGAACCACCGCCACATCGACAACGTACAGATCACCATGGCCGAGGACATCGGTGTCGAAGGGCGAGCCGGCTACTACGACGGGGTCGGTGCGGCCCGGGACGTCATTCAGAATCATCTGCTGCAGTTGTTGGCCCTCATTGCCATGGAGGAGCCGGTTGGCGTCGATGCGGCGAGTCTGTCCGCGGAGAAGGTGAAGGTCCTCTCTGCCACGTCAGCGGTGGGTCCGTTGGCCGACACCACCGCGCGTGGTCAGTACTCGGCTACCGTCCGAGGTGAGACATACCTACCGGGTCTACTCGACGAGGACGGATTCGATCCTTGCTCGACCACCGAAACGTATGCGTCCATCACCGCACAGATAGCGAATCGACGCTGGGCCGGGGTTCCGTTCTATCTCCGCGCGGGTAAACGCCTGACCAAGAGAACCACGGAAGTTGCCGTGACCTTCGCTGCGCCGCACCATTTGACTGGCTCCGCCGAGGCCGGCCCGCCACCCCAGAATGTGCTGGTGGTGCGGGTGCAGCCCAACGACGGAATCTCGTTGACGATCGGTGCGAAGACACCCGGAGATGGGATGCGAATCCAGGATGTGGATCTGAACATGTCTTTTGCTGACTCGTTCGGCGGATCCTCACCCGAGGCCTATGAGCGACTGATCCTCGATGTCCTTCGCGGTGACGCCTCACTGTTCCCGTCGCAGGCCGAGGTGGACGCGTCGTGGGCGATTATCGATCCTGTCATCGCGTTCTGGGCCGAGCAGGGGCGCCCCGACGCATACCAATCCGGTAGCACCGGACCGATTTCGGCCGCCTCCATCGTCACCCGCACAGGTAGGGCGTGGCGGCCGTTGTGAATCGAGGGTGTTGCACTCAGGCCGGTCGGGGCGTCTCGTGTGCCATGATTCCGGCTTGGATGCCGATTGCTCCTGCCTCGCCGCGATTGGCGACAGCGAGTTTCTTCAACACGGCGGCGACGTGGAATTTGATGGTGCTTTCGCTGATACCAAGTTCGGCAGCGATTGCCTTGTTCCGCTTGCCCACCGCGAGGTGGGCGAGTACTTCGAGTTCGCGTGGATTCAATGTCGATAGGAGTTGTTCGCCGGGTCGTGCTGCTGGTGGGTCGAGTGGAATCGTCAGGGCGACCCGGCTGCCCCAGCCGTCGATCGACTCGACATCGATGTGGCCGCGGAGGGTACTCATGCGACCGGACAGTTGCCTCGTGAGTGCGTGTCGATCGATCTTGCCGGCTCCTTGATCCCGGACTTCGATTAGCACGTTGGATCCGTCGCAGTCCCAGGCGATCCGGAGTCGGGTGAGCACGGTTTGGTCGGCGAAGGCCAGCACGATGGCTCGAACCATTGCCCTTGCGGCATGCGCGATTTCACCGGGGAGGGCTCGGCCGTCTGCGGGCGGCTCCACGTAGTCAACGGTCACGTCCTGGTGTCGCAGCAGGGGTCGGAGTTCGCCTTGGAGTCGGGCGAACGCTGTGGTGACGGCTTCCTCGGACAGTGCCCGGTCTGCGGTACCTGCCGAACGCAGTGCGATGAGGGCTGCGGAGGCGGTCTCGCTGGCGGTGATGCGCGACCGGCGGTCATCGAGGTCGTTCGAGCGGAGGGTACCGAGGATCGAGGCCAGGGTGGCCTCGTGCAGCTCGGTGAGTTCGGTGATCGTGCGTGCTCGTTCGCTCGATGCGGCTCGTGATTCGGCCAGGTAGTCGGGGCTGGCCTGTGCCACCTGTTGCTGGATGGAGGTCGCGACGATCCCGAACATCGCGCTGAGTCGGGCGGGCTTCGGGGTGTCGTGCTCTGAATTGCGTGGTACGAGGACAAGCAGGCTGTCGCTGTTGTCGCGGACCGCCCACACCTTCCGCCGGATACCGGCGATGACTGCGTCGCCGTCGAACACCCCACCGATCGTGACGGACTGCTTCACGGCGTCGAGTTCGTCGAGGGTGACCCGCTCGACGATCCGCGGTGAACCAGCAACCTTGCGCGGCCTTCCTGTGCATTCGCGGGTGAAGATCACGAGAGCTTGATGCGGCGTCGTGTTCTGCAGGAACTTTGAGAAGCGGTGCGCGATCTCTGGCAATGGCCCAGCGATCACTGCCCGCATGTCGACCCATGCGGCTGCTTGTGACTCAACGGGTTCTTCCACGCCTACCACCTGCCCACCGTAAGCCGGTCGACACGAAGTGGGCACTGGCCAATCGGCCAGAACGAACTCCTCAACCGGCGGGGTGCCGAAGTCGCAGTCCGGCCGCAGCCTTGTCGAGTAGACAACGGACTACCACCGAGGAGAACCATGACCGCGACCGCCGAGCAGACCAGGACGGGGTTCAGTGACGCGCGCCGCATCGTGCTCGAGGAGAATCAGCGTCTGCTCAATTCAGTGGCCGGTGAGCACTGGGACCATGCGGGCTCGTTGATCACCTCGGCTCGTGCCGTGTTCGTGATCGGCAACGGGCGCAGCGGCCTGGCCACACAGATGACCGCGATGCGTCTGATGCACCTCGGGCTCCGTGTGCACGTGGCCGGTGAGGTCACGGCACCCGCGGTCGGTGGCGGCGATCTGCTGATCGCCGTCTCCGGGTCGGGCACCACCGCCTCGGTCGTCGGGGCTGCCGATACCGCGAAGAAGGTCGGTGCCTCGGTACTGGCGGTCACCACCGTGCCGGACTCGCCCCTCGCCCGGCGCGCCGACGAGGTGCTGGTGCTCCCGGCAGCGGACAAGCAGGACCACACCGCGTCGATCACCCGCCAGTACGCGGGCAGCCTGTTCGAACAGTCCGTACTTCTCGCGTTCGACGCGCTGTTCCAGTCGCTGTGGAGTGCACAAGACCAGACCGCCGAGCGGCTCTGGGAACGCCACGCCAACATCGGCTGACGCCACCGTCAGCCATATCGACCGAACAACGAAACAGGAGAAAAACATATGACGAAGCTGCAGGTTGCAGTCGATCTGCTCACCACCGCCGACGCGCTGGCCCTGACCAACAAGGTGGCCCCGTACGTCGACATCATCGAACTCGGCACCCCGCTGATCAAGAGCGCCGGCCTCAGCGCCATCAGCGCGATCAAGGCCGCGCACCCGGACAAGGAGGTCTTCGCCGACCTCAAGACCGCCGACGCCGGCTTCCTCGAGGCCGACCTGGCCTTCTCCGCCGGCGCGGACCTGGTCACCGTCCTCGGCGCCGCCGGTGATGCCACCATCAAGGGTGCCGTCGAGGCGGGACAGAAGCACGGCAAGAAGGTCGTCGCCGACCTGATCGGCGTCGAGAACCGTGTCGAGCGGGCCCGTGAGATCGCCAAGCTCGGTGTCGCGTTCGTCGAGATCCACGCCGGCCTCGACGAGCAGGCCCAGCCCGGCTACTCCATTCAGACCCTGCTCGACGACGGCAAGATCGCCGGTGTGCCGTTCTCGATCGCCGGTGGCGTGAAGGTCGACACCATCGCCGCCGTCCGTGACGCCGGTGCGGACGTCGCCGTCGCCGGTGGCGCCATCTACAGCGCCGAGGACCCCGCTGCTGCCGCGAAGGCGCTCAAGGACGCACTGACCAAGTAGCACAACATCGTTGACAGTGAAGGCCCTGAACACCAACCAGTTCAGGGCCTTCACCCATCCGCATGCCCGCAGTTCGCCTGCGTCCTGTGCAACTGGCCGGTCGGTTCCCCTTTCGGCCCCAGAAAGTTCCGCGGACACGGGAAAACGCCCGCACTTCTTTCTATAGAGATGGAGCAGTAAGACAATGCAATTGGGATTTGTTGGCCTCGGCCGGATGGGATCGAACATGCAGGCACGACTGCGTCAGCGCGGCCACGACGCGATCGGATTCGACCCGAACTCCACCACGAGCGACGTCCCGACCTTGGACGCATTGGTGTCGTCGTTGGCGACGCCGCGAGTGGTGTGGGTGATGGTGCCCGCCGGCGACACGACCCGCAACGTCATCGGGCAACTCTCCCGCATTCTCGAACCGGGAGATCTTGTTGTCGACGGCGGCAACTCGCGCTTCTCGGACGACCAGGTCAACGCCGATGTTCTCGCGGAGCGAGGAATCGGCTACATCGACTGCGGAGTCTCGGGGGGAGTGTGGGGCCGCGAGCGTGGCTACGCACTCATGGCGGGCGGGGACGCCCGCGACATCGAACGACTGATGCCGGTTTTCGATGCACTGCGTCCGCTCGGCGATCGTCGTGACTCCTTCGTGCACGCAGGCCCCACCGGAGCAGGTCACTACGCGAAGATGGTGCACAACGGAATCGAGTACGGGTTGATGCAGGCCTACGCCGAGGGATACGAACTCCTCGCCGCCGAAGACTCGATCATCGACGTGCCCGCGGTCATGCGCGCCTGGTCCGACGGCACCGTCGTGCGCTCCTGGCTCCTCGACCTGCTCGTCGACGCCTTGACCGACGACCCCGCACTCGGAAACATCTCCGGATACACCGAAGACTCCGGCGAGGGACGCTGGACAGTCGAAGAGGCGATCGCCCACGCCGTTCCGGTCCCGGTCATCTCGGCGGCATTGTTCGCCCGGTTCGCCTCCCGGCAGGACGACTCCCCCGCGATGAAGGCCGTCTCGGCGCTGCGCAAACAGTTCGGCGGCCACGCGGTCCGCCTGGCCGAACCCGCCGCGATCGGCTAGACGATGACCGCACAGCACTCAGACATCACGGCCACCTCAGCCTGGCAGAAACTGCAGGCCCATCGCGATGAAACCTCGGCTCCGACGATCCGTGAACTGTTCGTCACAGACCCCGAACGCGGTCGCGAACTCACCCTCACAGCGGGTGAGCTGTACATCGACTACAGCAAACACCGCGTTTCACGCCACACCCTGGCACTGCTGATCGAACTCGCCCGCACCGCGGGTGTGGAGGAGCGGCGCGACGCAATGCTTCGGGGAGAACGGATCAACACCTCCGAGGACCGCGCCGTCCTACATACCGCCCTCCGTCTACCCGCCCATGCCGCACTGCGGGTAGACGGCCAGGACGTGGTCGCCGATGTGCACCGCGTCCTGGCCCGCATGGGCGACTTCTCCGACCGGCTCCGCAGCGGTGAGTGGCTAGGAGCCACCGGCCGCCCGATCACGACAGTGGTCAACATCGGGATCGGCGGCTCGGACCTCGGACCACACATGGTGTATCGCGCGTTGCGGCACTACGCGGACTCGGGTATCACGGTCCGGTTCGTCTCCAACGTCGATCCGTCCGACCTGGTGGCCACCCTTACAGACCTCGATCCAGCGACCACCCTGTTCATCGTCGCGTCGAAAACCTTCTCCACCCTCGAAACCCTCACCAACGCCACCGCTGCGAGGCGGTGGGTGACCTCCGCGTTGGGCGAGCAGGCGGTCGCTCGCCATTTCGTCGCCGTCTCCACCAACGCCGAACGGGTCACGGCGTTCGGGATCGATACCGAGAACATGTTCGGGTTCTGGGACTGGGTCGGTGGCAGGTACTCAGTGGGTTCCGCGGTCGGCCTCGCCGTCATGGTCGCAATCGGCAAAGACTCCTTCGAGGAGTTCTTGAGCGGATTCCACACCATCGACCGGCATTTTGCGGACACACCACTCGAGGACAATGCGCCGGCCATTCTCGCACTGCTGGGAGTGTGGTATTCGAACTTCTTCGGTGCCGAGACCCGAGCGATCCTTCCGTACTCGAACGATCTCAGCCGGTTCCCCGCCTACCTGCAGCAACTCACCATGGAATCAAATGGCAAGTCGGTACGGGTCGACGGAAGCCCCACCGGAACCGCGACCGGCGCTGTCTTCTGGGGCGAACCGGGAACCAACGGTCAGCACGCCTTCTACCAACTGCTGCATCAGGGAACACGGTTGGTACCAGCGGATTTCATCGGCTTCGCCGAATCCACCCACGACCTTCCGGCGGCGGACGGCGCAGGCAGCATGCACAACATCTTGATGAGCAACCTGTTCGCGCAATCGCGGGTTCTCGCCTTCGGGAAGACACCCGACGAGCTCGCACTGGAAAACACCGCCCCCGATCTGATCGCCCACAAGACGATGCCCGGCAACCAACCCTCGACCACAATCTTGGCCCCGCGACTGACCCCATCGGTGCTCGGCCAGCTGATCGCTCTATATGAACACCAAGTATTCGTCGAAGGGATCATCTACGGCATCGACTCGTTCGACCAATGGGGTGTCGAACTCGGAAAGGCCCAGGCGCTCGAGTTGGAGCCAACCATCTCCTCCCGAAATGGTTCGCTGCCTTCGTATCTCGACTCTTCGACTGATTCGATGGTCCGTTGGTACCAATGGGTGCATGCACACGGCGCCGACAGCAATGATCTTCCCTAAGTGCCCCTCTGCGCTGTGTGGCGGGCGGCAGACCGAACGGCCTACACGGGGTTCTGCTGAACACGGCAGAGCCGTGATCAGCTTCTCCACACCCACCCGTGGTCCGGTGAAGGACGGCACCTCCTCGCGGATACGCCGACGGGCCTCGGTGGCGCGCAGATCGCGGAGGTCCCGGAGTGCCGAAAAATGAGGGCGGCGGCCAGCACGGCGGCATCGCACTCTCGGTCGGACCCACCACTACTGTGTTCCGCCGCCACGACGGCATTGAGATGAGACTGCCGAACACCGATCTGCTGCTGTGGGTCACCCTGTTCCTTATCGCGGGTCACCGACACGGCGTCTTCGACCGCCGCCACCGGCTGGGCTGGGAGTGGCTGGCCTAGGCGCTCGCCGTCCACGTCACCCACGACCACGACGCGGACACGACGAGAACGCAACCGAACCTGCGGTCCTGGTGCGGGTTTCATCGGCGAAGGGCTGGTCATGCCAGCTCCCGATGCCACTTACGCCGACTTCCGCCGCACCACCGCACTGGGCCGCGCGAGCAAGCCCGTGTGGAGCAACGTCGCGTGCCACCGTCCCGCCGAATTCAACAAGAGCCACATTCCGGCGTTCCTGGCCGGTGAGGACCCGGGCAACTACATCTGCGTGTACCCGTTCGTCCGCTCCTACGAGTGGTACCTGCTGCCCGACGACGAGCGGCGCAAGATGCTCGCCGACCACGGCATGGCGGCGCGCACGTACAAGGACGTCCGCGCCAACACCGTGCCATCGTTCGCACTCGGCGACTACGAGTGGATTCTCGCGTTCGAGGCGCCCGAGCTGTACCGCACTTGTCGACCTCATGCGCGCGACCTCGGCCGCACCCCACCGGTGCGCCCCGCTTTCGCAGCCAAGGCGAAGCCAACCGGGACAACACCGCCCGATACGCCCAGCCGACCGTAGCCTGTTCTGACTCGACGGCCTTCACCCTGTCGCCGATACGGGGAGGGCTGGCTCAGGCCCGCTGGTGTGCCAGCGGGCCGCGGAAGCGGCCGGAACGCGAGCCTGTCCTCGGTGTCTGGAAGCAGAACTAGAGAGCCTGCGCGTCGAACAGGGGGACCGCTGCTTCCGGGAAATGTGCTCGAGACCCGATCCCGAATGAATAATGACGTGAGGAGTGCCCACGGTGAGCCCTGAGAAAGGGCGGACGAGTTCCGCTGGCAGCCTGCCGAGGAGCGATATCCTGAAGCAGCGTCGCTGTCAGGGCGGTGACACGACGCAAGAGATGTATTAGTCGGATGAATCGCCGGTGGATGATGGCTGATGTTGATCCTTTTGAGACGCAGCGCGACGAGATGAGACCTTCGGTCCCGGCGGAACTGGAAGTCGCCGGCTTCGAGGGCGCCAAGGAGATCGGGCGCGGCGGTTTCGGCGTCGTGTACCGCTGCCGTCAGTCTGCTCTAGACCGTACAGTGGCGGTGAAGATCCTCACCGCCGATCTGAACGAGGAGAACCTCGAGCGCTTCTTCCGGGAACAACGCGCGATGGGCCGATTGACGGGGCACCCGAATATAGTCAACGTTCTGCAGGTCGGTTCCACCGACAGCGGTCGCCCATTCATTGTGATGCAATATTATGCACAAGATTCCCTCGATGCGAGGATCCGCCGTCACGGTCCGTTGCCGTTGGAAGAGGCACTCCGGCTTGGCGTGAAGCTGGCAGGCGCGCTGGAAAGCGCGCACCTGTTCGGAGTTCTTCATCGGGACGTCAAACCCGCGAACATCCTGCTCACGGATTACGGTGAGGCGGCCCTCACCGATTTCGGCATCGCGCACATCGCAGGCGGGTTCGAGACTGCCACCGGCACCGTCACAGGCTCTCCGGCATTCACCGCGCCTGAGGTCCTATCCGGTGAGTCCCCGAGCGCTGCGTCGGACATTTACGGGCTCGGCGCCACCCTATTCTGCGCAATAACGGGTCATGCCGCGTTCGAACGCCGCAGCGGGGAGCAGTTGGTGGCTCAATTCGTCCGCATCACCACGCAGACCGCTCCTGACCTGAGGGAGGAAGGTATCGCCGACGACGTGTGCGCCATCATCGAACGCGCGATGACCGGGCACCCGAAAGACCGGCAGTCCACTGCGTCAATGCTCGGTGACGAACTGCGCGAGGCCCAACTCCGACACGGGTTTCTTGTCGACGAGATGGCGATCCATGCCGAACGGGGAGCTGAGCCGCACGACCGAACACCGATGTCGCGGCAACGGCGTCCCATGACAGGGCCCGCCGGCACGAAGGGGAATCTGCCTCTCGAGCTGACCAGTTTCATTGGTCGCCGCCGGGAGCTGACCGAGGTGAGGAATCAGCTGACAGCCTCCCGGCTTGTGACGCTGACGGGAATTGGGGGCGTGGGAAAGACGAGGCTCGCCTTACGCGTCGCGACCGTAGCACAACGGGGTTTCGCCGACGGAGTGTGGCTCGTTCAATTGGGAGAGTTGACTGACGAGTCGTTGTTGATGAACGTGGTGGCGGACGTGCTCGGGTTACGAAAATCGGCGCGGCTGCCCGACGAGATCCTGCTTGAGTTCCTGGGTGCGCGCGAGGTGTTGCTGGTCCTCGACAATTGTGAGCAGGTGGTGGATGCGGTGGCGGCGCTGTCCGAGATGCTGCTGCAGGCCTGCCCGGGACTGAGAATCCTCGCGACCAGCCGTGAGGCCTTCGGGATCGGCGGAGAAGCGGTACTGCGTGTTCCTCCACTGACGGTCCCCGATCCCGACCGCGAGCCCTCCCTGCAAGGATTACCCAGCTACGACGCCGTGACGTTGTTCGCCGAACGCGCGGCCGCTGCCGTTTCGACGTTCAGCCTCACAGACGACAACAGGATTGCAGTGGCGCGGATCTGTCACCGGTTGGACGGTTTGCCACTGCCGATCGAACTGGCGGCTGCACGGCTGCGGGCGATGTCGCCCGAGCAGATCCTGCGGCGGCTGGCCGACAATTATGCACTGCTGACCCACGGGAGTAGGCGTGCACCGACGCGGCAGCAGACCCTGCGGTTAAGCATCGACTGGAGCCACGAGTTGTGCACGTCGCAGGAGCAGCTGGTCTGGTCACGGTTGGCAGTGTTCGCCGGCACCGTCGAACTCGATGCGGCAGAACAGGTATGCGGCTACGACCTGGCACCCGAGGATACGCTCGACACGCTGACCTCTCTGGTGGACAAATCCATTCTCATCCGAGAGGAACACGGAGGGGTGGTGCGGTTCCGGCTGCTCGAGACACTGCGTGACTACGGGCGCGAGAAGGCACAGCACAGCGGTGCATATCAGGAACTGCGTCGGCGCCACCGGGACTGGTATCAGCAGTTGGTACTCGATGCCGAGGCAGAATGGATCAGCTCGCGACAACTCGAGTGGATCGCGCGGATCGACCGGGAACAGCCGAATCTACGTGAAGCGCTGGAGTTCTGCGTTTCCGACAATCCGGGAATCGGACTTCGGATCGCGGCATCGATGTACTTGTTCTGGAGTTCCCGCGGACTGTACAGCGAAGGGCGGCACTGGCTCGACCGCCTCCTGAAAGACGAGGTCACACAGCCGATCGTCGACCGGGTCAAGGCCTTGCACGCGGACAGCGCTTTGGCCGAGCTGCAGGGAGACCTCGGGGCCGCGGAGCAGCTGGTGAGGGCGGGGCGAGCGCTGACGGAGGGAACGACTGACTCGGTGGCTAACGCTTTCAGTGACCACGCCGCCGGCCTCCTCTCGTTCTACCAGGGAGAACTGGCGCGCGCTTGCTCACTTCTCGAAAAGTCGCAGGCCGAATTCCGGCGGCAGGGCAATACCGCCTTACAGGTCGAGACGCTCACGCTGATTGGAATGTCCTATGAATTGCTGGGGGATGCTGGACAGGCGATGGACCACTATGGCCAGGTTCTGACGATCACGGAGTCGCGCGGCGAGTCGGTGGGCCGGGCCTACACGCAGTGGGCCATGGCCGTCCTGTTGTGGCGACAGGGCGACCTCACACGTGCACGGGAACTGCTAAATCAGGCATTGGTGCGACTGGCGAGGTTAGTGGACGATCCCGTGGGCGCCGCTATGTGCCTCGAGTCGCTGGCCTGGATCGCCAGCAGGCTAGACGACGTACAACGAGCTGCTGTCCTGATGGGCGCCGCTGAAGTCCTTGGCAATTCCGTCGGTAGTTCGCCTACATTTCTTCCCCACCTGCTCGTTTACCACGACGAGTGTATCCAGACGAGTCGCCGGATACTGGGACAGAAGGCATTCGCATCAGCCAGTCGAGAAGGAAATGACTTCGGGCTTGACGCTGCTGTCTCGTATGCGCTCGGTGAGCAGACTCCGAATGCGACCGCCCCAAGCGATACTGCTACCAACCTGACCAAGCGTGAGCAGGAGGTCGCGGATTTGGTCGCCGAAGGTCTAACCAATCGGGCGATCGCCGCCCGACTGGTGATTGCTCAACGCACCGCGCAGGGACACGTCGAGCACGTCCTGACCAAGTTGGGTTTCACCTCTCGCGCACAGATCGCCGCCTGGGTTGTCGAGCAGAAACAGCGGCGTGACGCCTAGGACCGAACGCTCCCTTTACCACCGGGCATGGATCCATCGTTGTCCAATTTGTGGCTATTGCGCGGGTTCAGACTCGCCTACTGCGTGTTCCGTGCGAGGGTGCAATAAATTCATCACTAAAAACAGTAAATCGCAAGAAATTATTCCCGGCCGGGCATCGACTCCCGATGACCACAAGGCTAGAGTTCATGAAAACTCCACCCTTTCGAAAATGTACGGGAGATGCTATGAGTTACGACTACATAATTGTGGGAGCGGGAACCGCGGGCTGCGTGGTGGCCAATAGGCTATCGAAAGATCCGTCCAAGGATGTTCTCTTGCTCGAATATGGTGGAACTGACATGAATCCGTTGTTTCACATACCGAAGTGTTTCGCTTTTACCACAGAGGGGGAGCGGTACGCTTATCAATATCCCACCCTTCCCTCGGGGGAGCATTGGACCCGCGGCAAAGCTGTCGGTGGTTCGACTGCGATCAACGGAATGCATTACATTCGTGGAACAGCCTCGTACTATAACGCCATTGAGGAAGCTGGAAACAAAGGTTGGGGTTGGGCAGAAATGCTGCCCGCTTTTCGAAGCATCGAGGATCATCAACTCGGCGCATCCGCCACGCGGGGCGTCGGAGGGGCGCTGCCAGTTTCGGTGACTGACGCAAGTGGAGAGCGAACCAATGAAGCACTGATCGCATCAGCCCAGAAGCTTGGCTGGGAACGGGCGCACGATATCAATGAACACGATAATGAGCGTATTGGTTACACGCCGACCACGATAAAGAACGGTTTTCGCGTCAGTTCAGCGAAGGCATTCTTACGACCCGCCCTTAAACGCCCGAACCTGACGTGCGTTAACCGAACTAGAGTCGGATCCCTCATCTTTGATGGAACCCGCGTTGTGGGGGTACGGACCAGCAGGAAGGGTGTGCTGAAAGAGTATTACGCCCAGAAAGAAGTTATTGTTTCCCTAGGCTCCATCGAGAGTGCACTACTGTTGGAAAGATCAGGGATCGGGAACCCCAGTATCCTGGCTAGCGCCGGGGTGGACGTCCGGGTCGACAGCCCCAATGTGGGCGAAAGAGTTCTGGAACAGCGTCTTGTCCAGATGCAATTCAAGCTGAAGGATAATTTGGGATATAATCGCCTGTTATCAACTATTCCGCGGCAAGCTGTTACGGGCGCCAAGTATGTCCTTACCCGAAAAGGTGTGATCGCAAATGGGGGGTATGACATCACAACCTTCTATAAATCCTCTCCCGATCTTGCGGAACCGGATGTGACAGGACTGTTTACTCCTCTGTCTCTCGATCTCGCCTCAGGAGGCCACAAGGTCGCCAGAGGGCCCGGTTTTTTGTTTACCGGCTACATGCTGCACCCGACGACTCCCAGTTCGATCCATATCAGAGGGTCGCGTCCAGAGGACGAACCAACGATTGACGCGCGATTCCTGGAAACCGAGCATGACAGGAAGGCCACAATCGGCATTCTCACGGGAGTGCGTGCGCTTCTCAGCCAGGGACCGATAGCAGATCTGATCAAGGAGGAAGAGTTCCCGGGGCCGGGTGTGCAGACGGCGGATCAGATTATTGAGCACTCATGGAACAGCGGACCTTCCGCCAATGCAGTTGGGGCATGTGCCATGGGCCCCAACGATGACGACGTCGTTGATTCTCGGCTGCGTGTCCGTGGTGTGGATAGTTTGCGTGTCGTGGACTCATCCGTGTTGGCCAGCAATCCTGGCGGCGGCACCATGGCGCCGACTATGGCGGTCGCATGGCGAGGATCTGACTTCATCATGGAAGACGCATAGTTCAAGGTTTAGACGCCGACGGGGCTACCGAGGCGATCACATGGTCCCCCCGGATGGTCCGAATCTCGATCCTTGGATCGCGGCCCCGTCCTCCCGTGTGTTGATGCGCAGCGCCCCACTGTCGAGGCGCTGCGCATCACGTGTGCACACCGCTTTGTGTCGCGCGCCGGCTCCAGGTCCACGACGGAAGTCGGCGAGCGCCTTCCAGCTCAATCCGCTCGCGACACAGCACCAGATCGCTTATAGGTGTGCCCCGTGCATACGCGCACTGTCGGTATGGTCGACGGACGCGTCGCACGAGCGCTCCGTGGCTGCACCCGCTCCTGTTAGATGAGACCGCGCCGGCAAGCGGAGCAGCGACGTTACAGCGAACTGCGCGAGATTGGCCACTGGTTTCCGGATGGTTCTGCGTCCAATGGACTTTGCCCGATTCCACACGTGTTTGATCGGTTGTACCGAACATGGAAGAACAAGCTAGGTCGGCTGACGTTGAGAAGACGGCTTGTTCACCAGTGATGCGACTCTCTCTCGCATTGCTGCGACCGATGCGCTGTCACCGCTGAGCGTGCGGCGGCACTCGACCAACGCGCGGGCCCAGTTCACCACGACGACTCCACAAAGACGACCCTCCGCATCGCCGTAGAGGACCGCGAAAGACCGATCCGGCTCCGGGCCATCGACTACACAGTGCTCGAGGGCGCCCCCGGTACGTCCGGCGATCTGAATCTTCCAATCGAACTGATCGCTCCATACGTACTCTAACGGTGAGTACGCCCGCAACTGATCCGAATGAATGATGTTGTGGGCCACGCACCCTGCTTGTTTGACGGCGTTGGTCCAATGCTCCGCTCGAATATATGTCCGCTGCACTGGGTGGAACCAACGCGCAACATCGCCAACTGCATGTACCCGCGGCGCTCCGACTGCGCGACTGAACTCATCGCACACCAGACCGTCCTCGACGCGCAGACCCGACGACGCTAACCACCCATCATTTGGAATGGCGCCGATACCTACGACCACTATGGCAGCGTCCAGATCCGTCCCATCCGACAACCGGATCCGCAGTGCTCCACGACTGCCATCAATCCCCTCCACGCTGACGCCGAATCGGGTGGAAATGCCTTTCTGCTCATACAACCCCGTGAATAAGCGGCCGACCTCAGGGTTGAGAACCCGACTCAGCGGGATCTCCTGAGGGTCGACCACCGTCACCGGCAGCCCCAAGGCATGGGCAGTAGAGGCAACCTCAGCACCAATGAATCCCCCGCCGACAATCACAACATGACCACCCCGCAGAAGGTCAGCCCGCAGGCCTGCTGCGTCGGCGAGTGAACGCAACACATGCACGCCCTCCGGCTGGCCCCACGGCGATGGGCGGGCCCGTGCGCCCGTCGCCACCACCACATCGTCGAACGACAACCGGTCACCACCCGCCAGGGCCACCTCGCGGCCAGGCACATCAAGGTGAACAGCGCACTTGCCGAGAACCAATTCGATGCCTGCCTCGCGGGCATCCTCCTCGGTCAACAGTGACATTCTCGCCGCCGGGCTGTTTCCGCTGAGCACACCCTTCGAAAGCGGCGGCTTGTCGTACGGCAGCACTGCCTCCTCCCCCACCAAGACCACGTCTCCGTCAAAACCTGACGCCCGCAGCGACAACGCGGTGCGCACGCCACCCACGGACGACCCGACCACCACCACACGGCTCATCAACCGCACCTGTCATCGGACTGGTACGAGCTGCGGTCCCTCGTGGTGAAGAGGTTATGCATCAGTGTTTCCGTTCGGCGTGATCTGTCGCCGGCGTTGGCAGCCTGCAAAGCCTCTGAGACTGCCGCGATTGCGCCCTCCCGGTCCAGCCGAGCGTCCACGATTCCGTCGACTACACCGAGCTGGAGTATGTCGGAGGCTATCAATCGGAGGTGTTCCGCGATTGTGGGAGCGTTGTCCGCATCGCGGGTGAGGATGGTGGCGGCGCCTTCCGGACTGATCACGCTGAAGATTGCATCCGAGAGCATGAGGAACCGATCGGTGTGGCAGAAGGCCATCGCACCTCCGCTGCCACCCTCCCCTACACATAGGGACACCGTCGGGACGGCCGTTTCGGAGAATGCACTGAACAGTCGCGCGATCTCGCCAGCGATCCCGTCGGCCTCCGCGAACGGACCGGGATTCGCTCCGTTGGTGTCGACGAGTGTGAGGACTGGAAGTCCGAGATGCCCGGCGAGGCGGACGGCCCTCTGCGCAAGGCGAAAGTCCCCTGGCTGCAATAGAGCCGGTCGAGAGCTTCGGACGTGGCGATCCATAGCGATAACGACTACCTGGCGCCCTGCTATTTTCGCGAGACCCGCGCGTACAACCTCGGCTGATCCACGAATATCGATCCACGACGACGTGAGAGCGGCCGCCCATTCGAGGCCTGATGCACGCGTCTGTGATCGTGCATGGCGCACGCGGTCCATCGCTGTCGCCGAGTGGGAGAGCGATGAATGTGCCGGAGTTGCGCGATCCTCAGGGAGAGCCAACGGTGAACTGGACTCCCCCAATGCACTCGATATCCATTCCGAGATCTCGGCCGGCGATGACACAATCGCATCCACAAGGCCAGATCTGAAGGCTGACTCAGCTGTGTGAGAGGTGTCCGGGGGGGCCTGGCCGGTTACCTGCTG
The DNA here is from genome assembly GCF_042738615.1 of Rhodococcus sp. NPDC059968. Classification (NCBI taxonomy): domain Bacteria; kingdom Bacillati; phylum Actinomycetota; class Actinomycetes; order Mycobacteriales; family Nocardiaceae; genus Rhodococcus; species Rhodococcus sp. NPDC059968. The sequence goes on along the minus strand of NZ_JBHWUE010000027.1, from coordinate 35,257 downwards.
TACCACCCTCGGACCACCGAACCCGATGGTCGAGCCTGCTTCGACGATGCGCAGATCAAGTAGGGATGCCCATGACGCGAAGACTCCCCCCGTTGTGGGTGATCGCAGGACTCCGAGGGATAGCAGCCCCGCCCGTGAGTGCCGAACCACCGCATCAGTGGTCCTTGCCATCTGGATGAGTGAAACCATGCCCTCTTGCATACGCGCGCCACCCGTGCGGATCACCGCGACAACGGGTAGGCCGCGTGAGGTGGCCCGGTCGAAGGCGCGGACTACTTTCTCACCCGCGACCGAACCCATCGTTCCGCCCAAAGACTCGAACCGATGCTCGATGAGTACGACTTGTGTGCCACCCACTTCGGCGAGCCCAGTTCGCACGGACTCTTCGGGGAGGTCGGCGAGCACCGAGGCATATCCTGGAAACGTCAGGGGGTCTGTCGACCAAAGATCTTCATCCCACAATTCAGTGAACCGCCAGAAGAGCGCTGTGGTGGCAGGCGCGGTCATTGCTGGGAGCCTTGCGTGTCGTACTTGTAGAAGCCCTCGCCGGTCTTACGTCCGAGTCGGCCCATCCGCACGAGCTGCTTGAGAAGCGGAGGCGGAAAGTACTTCTGGTCCTTGTACTCCTCATACATCGATTCCGCCATGTCCTGAACGATGTCGAGCCCGATAAGGTCGGAGAGGGCGAAGGGGCCCATCGGATGGTTGAACCCGAGCTGGATCACACTGTCGATGGCTTCCTTGGTGGCTACGCCGCGCTCGAGTGCACGCACTGCATCCAGCAGGAAAGGAACGATCAGCAGGTTGCCGACAAATCCCGGTACGTCGTTGACAATGACCGGGGACTTCCCGAGTTCATCGGCGAAGTCCTTCAGGGACGCGACAACGTCGTCGGATGATACCGGCGTCCGAATGACTTCGACCAGCTTCATTGCCGGCACCGGGTTGAAGAAGTGCATCCCCGCGACCTTCTCGGGTCGGTTAGTTGCCGCTGCCAAGATCACCAGAGGGATGGTCGAGGTGTTGGAGGCGAGGATGGTATCGGGCCTGCACAGCCGATCCAGGTCCGCGAACACCTGGGTCTTAAGGGCCACGTCCTCGAACAATGCCTCGACGACCAGGTCGACGTCGGCCAGGTCTTCGAGCGAGGTCGCCGTGGTGATCCGGCTCAGTGCCACTTCGGTGTCCTGAGGGGTGATGCGCCCGCGCGCGACCCATCGCGCAAGTCCGTCCTCCACGCGGCGCCGCGCCACTGCGGCTCGGTCTTGGTCCATTTCAACCAGGATCACTTCCCGCCCACTGTGTGCCGCAACCTGGGCGATCCCTGCGCCCATAGTTCCGCCACCGATGACTCCTACGCGCTTGAAGTTCATCTTCTTAGTTCCCTTCGCTAGATTCAATAGGATCGCTGACCCGTGCATCGGAATGCGCTTGAGACTGCTTGGTGTGCTTTGGTTTTGTCGTCCTACCGCCAGACTCCGAGCGGCGAACAGTTTGCGACGCGATGACCGCAATAGACACCGCGATGCAGACGATCACGTAATAGGACACGGCGATGCCATTGCCGGTGCTGGCAACCAATGCGGTTCCGATCAGCGGCGCAGTACCTCCAAACAGCGCGACCGACGTGCTGTACCCCATGGACACGCCGCTTGCCCGAACGCTGCTGGGAAACATCTCGACTAGTAGAGCTGGAATCGCTCCACCTAGACAGGCCTGTGCGAATGCAATCAGAAGGCACCCCATCGTCGCCAACCAGGTGCTCCCGCTGTTCATGAGCAGGAAGGCAGGAATGATACTGAGGAGGTAAACTGCGTTGCCCAACAGTCCGATTACTCGACGGCCCCAGACGTCTGAAAGCAATCCGACGAGGGGAATGCAAAGCACGTACAGTACGAGCCCGGCGAAGAGTATCTTCAACGAGGTTCCATACTCCAGACCCACCGTCTTGGTCAGGTAGCTCGGAATGTAGGACACTAGAATGTAAGCGGAAGCGGCGAAACCCATTACTGCACCGGCCGCGACCAATACGCGCGATCTGTGGAAACGAAGTAGGGAAAGAATCGGGGATCTCTCCACCTTGTTCTCGTCCATGACGCGCGAATATTCGGGTGTTTCCTCCAACCGCCGGCGCAGATAGAGCCCGATCAGGCCTAGCGGGACACCGATGAGGAAGGCGAGCCGCCATCCCCACGAGTTCACTGCCTCGGTGGGAAGTGTCGCGGTCAGTACGACTCCGATGCCGACGCCTGCCAACGTTCCCAGTCCGCCGGAGAACAGTTGAATGGAGCCGTACAGACCGCGACGATTCCGCGGAGCGATCTCGACGATGTAGGACGCCGCGCTACCAAATTCGCCACCGAACGCGATTCCTTGTACAAACCGCCCGATGAACAAGATGAGAGAGCCGGTGACGCCGACACTCGCGTAGCTCGGCGCCAAGCCCATGACCAACGTCGCTGCCACCATCGCGAAGACTGACCATGCAAGCGACGACTTGCGGCCCACCCTGTCCGCTAGATGCCCAAATATGACGGCGCCGATTGGTCGTGCGACAAACGAAACTCCGAAGATGGCGAAGGTATACAGCAGAGCGGCGACATCGCTCTCCTGCGGGAAGAAGACCGCGGCGATGACCGTTGCGAACGTCCCGTAGACCAAGTAATCGTAGTACTCGATGAAGTTGCCGGCGCCTGCGGCGAGTATTCCTCTTCGTCGTTCCGCGGCCGACGCAGTCGGAAAGGCATCCGCGGATTCCGCATCCGAAGATTGCCGAACATAATTGGACATTTCTGGTCTCGGCTCGGTCTGCTCCGACATCGTGGTTCTCCTAGAAACTGAGGTTTGGCAATGTACCGCCGATGACGGCACCTGAGAGGATCGGCTCATCGACCTGCCGAGAATTCACCCCAGAGCCTTCAATTCGAAGGGCTAGTTGGATGTGAATACGAAGGGAACGTTGTTGCAGTCGGCGGGTTCAGCTGTCACATAGTCAGGCGAGTGCCGAGTAGTTCGAATCCCCTGGTCGCTCAGGTGTTCTGTGAGCTTGTCGAGATCACGGACCTGCAGCGTAATGCCGTAGATCCTCGCCCCGGTCTGGGTGAGCTCGTCGTGAAGGTGGGTTCCCGCCGCGGTGGGCTCTGCAACTTCGAGCAAGGTGTCCCCAAGTCGTGCAAGCGTGTAGCGGTAACCGAGTTCCTCTCTCGTTCCCTCCTCTACGATCTCGGCAAGGAACTTCGTCCGCAGTACCTCTGTCGCCTCGGCGAGATCAGTCACGGCGAAGGTGATGTGACCCAGGCCTGTCACTGTGGTGGGGTGGTCGTCCCAGCTTCGAGCGAACTCGGTCCAGGTGTCGATGTATCGAGGATCTTTGCCTTCGACGAAGGATTCTGAGTCGCCTAACTCGCAGGCAATTCCAGCAACATCTTTCGGGCGAGGAAAAACGTACATGTGTTCCGGGTCCATTTCGTCGATCGGTACGCCTCCTGGCATAGCGATCTGGACGCCCTCATTCACGAAGTGCTTGGCCAAACCGATCGGATCGTCGACTTGATAACCCACCGAGTGAAGTCGACTGCCGTGTTTGCTGAAGAACTTGCCGACGGGCAGCTGTGTATTGACTGGCTTTGCAGGAGCGATGATTTCGATGCACAGGTCGGCGATATGGACTGTGGTCATGTACCTGTCTTCGGGTTCGAGGTAGTCCGGATCCGGATACCCCATACCCGGCAAAGCGCCGAACACTCGCCCGTACCACTCGACCATCGCCCCGACATCCTCGGTGATGTGGGCGACCCGCATCATCATGCCGACACCAAAGGGACTCTTGGTTTCTACAGGCTTACGCATTTGCTCTTCTCCATACTGGTAGTCCTGTCTATTTGATTGGGATGCAAGCGCGGAAGCAACTACGCCCGAGGCAATCCCAGGACTCGCCATGCAAGGATGTTCTTCTGAATCTGGGCGGTACCACCGAGCACGCTGAGAACTCGGGACCACACGTAGTCGTGCATCGGGTCGATCCGAGTGTCGACCACGGTGCGTGCGCCGACGATGTCCAGAATCAGGTGCTGCAATTGCTGCCCTGCATAGGTCCAGAGAAGCTTTCCGACGGAGCTCTCCTCTCCGGGCTGAGCGATCGCGGCCTTGACACGTGCGGACACCTGCTCGAGTCCTACGTACTGCAGGCCCTCGATTCGGGTGTACATGTCCGCGAGGCGACGGCGAATCACGGGGTCGTCGAGGACGCCGTGCGTTGCTGCCAACCGCTCTGCCTCGCGGAGCCAGGCCCGAAGCTCCGACATGACATGGGTCTCGGCCGGGTTGCGCTCATACGTGAAGGTGGACATTGCGATCTTCCACCCGTCTCCGGGATTGCCGAGCATGTACTTGTCGGGAATCTCCACGTTGTCCCAGAACACCTCGCCGGTTTCCGGGTCGTCGTTGGCAAGGTGCACGGCCCGGACCTGGACACCGAGTGTATCCAGTGGCACCAAGAATGCCGAGATGCCACGGTGTTTTGGACCCTCCGAGCTGGTCCTTGCCAGCAGGAAGCACCAGTCTGAGTACACCGCGTAGGTCGTCCACAGCTTCTGGCCATTGACGACCCATGTGTCGCCGTGTCTGACCGCGCTCGTACTCATATTCGCGAGGTCGGATCCGGCATCGGGCTCGGAGAATCCCTGACACCAGATGATGTCTCCGTTAAACGTTGCGGGCAGGAACTTCTCGCGTTGTTCGTCGGTCCCGTGGATCGAGATCATCCGAGCGAAGATGTTGATCGTTCCGGGGTACTCGGGGCATTCCGCTGCACCGATCTCCTGGTTGAGGATCATGTTGTATACCGGGGACAGTCCTTGTCCGCCTTCTGCGACGGGCCAGGTGAGTGCCAGGTAGCCGGCATCATTCAGCGCACTGGTCCACTGCCGGATAAGAGGTCGTGCCTCCTCGATGCTCGACGCTTTCCGCCAATCGGGCACGTTGCTGTCCGCGAGCCACTTCCTGAGCCTTGTGCGGAATTCGGCTTCTTCTGGGCTGTCGAGGTAATCCATGTCAGTTCACCACCAAGCGTGAGTCGGCAATCAGTGCAAAGTGCGTGTCCTCAGAGCCGAAGAGGTGTCGGTCGGCCAAGACGCGCCGTGTGAAGAGGTGTGCGATGTGCTCGCTCGTGACACCGACGCCTCCGAACACCTGCATGGCGGCTTCGGTGACCTCGAGCCCGATGCGGGCCGAGTACGCCTTGGCGCTGCGTGCTGCCAATAGCGCCTCGGCCGGCTCCAGGGCGTCCACCGCCCACGCGGCGTACGCCGTCAAGCTGATGGCAGGCTGGGTGTTCACATACGCGTCGACCATCAGATGTTGCAGGGCCTGGAACGATCCGATCGGCACACCGTAGGCGATCCGTTCTTTCGAATACGCCACGGCATTGGCGAGCGTTTGGCGCATTGCTCCCACCGCGTCAGCGCTGACGGTGGTCAATGCCAGCGCTTCCCAACGCATCAGGTCTTCGGCCGACAGCTCACCCACTGTCTCGGCACCGTCCCAAGACAGTTGTGCAATCGAGCGGGTGGTGTCCAATGGTGACGGGATCACGGATGTGATGTCGACAGGAACAGTGAGAACCTCGATCGTCTCGCCACCAAGGCCGAGCGCGACGACAAGATCAGCTCCGTCAACGTCCCAGCCGACCAGGTCGCCATCGTGTGGATTTGCCAGCGAGGACAAGTCCGCGCGCATCCCTAGCCCACAGCGAACCGTCCCGGCTGCGATATCGTCGACGAGTTTCTCCGGCGCGCCGGCGAGACTGAGTAGTTCCACGGCCAATGACGCACCCACGAAGGGAACAGGCGCCAATGCCTCAGCTAGTGCCTCGACGACGAGGCGTACCTCGGTGCCGGAGGCAAGCGGGAGGCCGTCCTCTCGGGCCCGAAGGCCCAGCACGCCCACCTCCGCGAGCCTCTTCCAGCCGCCTGCGCGGTCGACGTCGCCTAGGTCGGATGGGTTACGCAGCGCGACTGTATCGGCGATCCGCTGCGCCACGTCCAGCAGGGCGTCCTGCTCCTCTGTTAGAACAGCCAACATGGGTGAATCTCCTCTTCAACGATGTGGTGCAGCGATGTCCCGTAGTTGTGGAAGGCTCGATTCATGACGGTTGACCGCCTGACTTCTTGGCTGCCAATGCGTCGAGAATCCGAGCGCCCTGGCCCTCGGGGAATACCCGCACCGGGTTGACATCGAATTCGTCGAGATCGTCGCGCAACCACCAAGCAAGGTGTGAGATCTTCTCGACTACGTCGATAAGCGCGTTCAAGTCGCCGGCTGTTCCTCCCCGCCGGGCGCGCAGGATTGTTGCCGCCGGGCTGCTCTCCACGAAGGCCCGTGCTTCTTCTGGTGCCAGCGGCGCCAGCGCCGTTGAGATGTTGTCCAGCGCTTCGACGAGGACGCCTCCCTGACCGAGGGCTAGAATCGGGCCGATACCTGGTTCGATGGTGCAGCCCAGGAACACGTCGATGCCGTCCGCTGCCATCTCCTGTACGAGAACACCATCGATCTTTGCCAGTGGCACAGACTTCTGTACCGCAGTCATGATTTCCCGGTATGCAGCTCTAACTGCGGCTTCGGTGGTGACGCCCAGAGCGACCCCTCCCACTGCTGCTTTATGGGGAACGTCAGCTGAATCGACCTTCAGCGCGACCGGCACACCACCGAGGTCGGCGAACACTCGCGCGGCTTCGTTCTCATCACGGGCAAGTCCCTGACGCGTAACCGGCAGACCGACTGTGCCGAGCAGTTCGGTCATTGCACGCTCCGAGACGACTGTCCCTGGCTTTGCGCGAAACGCGTCGAGTAGCCCTTCCGGAGCGGGGCCGGCGATGTCATCGGAGTCGGCCAACCATTTGATCCACCGGCTGGAATTTTGGGCCGCGGCGAACGCGGCCAGCGCGTTCCGCGCACCCTGCAGGAGCGGCAAGTCGTAGTCGCGGGCGATCTTGACAAAAGCTGGATCCATTGTCCCGCCGACCATGCTGAAGGCCACGGCTGACTTGTCAACGCCAGATTTTGAGGCCTTCCCCAGTGACTCGATCATGCTGGCATAGATTCCCCTGTTGAGGTCGTCCGCCACGGTCGGCGAATGGAAGGCCCAACTGACCAAGGTCAAGTCCGGGTCCTCACAGAGCGTGCGCAGAATGTTGTATCGGGAGTCTTCGGCCAGACCGAACGTCGTTACGTCGAGGGGGTTGTTGGGGGTTGCTGCATCTGGCAGGCAGCCCTGCAATTTGGTTGTGGTTTCATCGCTGAACGCTTCCAGTTGCAGTCCGGTGTCTGCGGCTACGTCGGCCAAGATGCCACTTCCGCCGCCGGAGATGGAAGCGAGGCCAATATTTCCTGCTTCGAATTGCGGGTAGCGGCCGAGGAGGATGGCGGTTTCGACCAGTTCGTCGAGATCTTTGACTCGCGCGACGCCGAGCTTGCGGAGCCATGCGTCGACTGCGCTGTCGGCTCCGACGAGGGCACCGGTATGTGCCAGTGCTGCGCGCCGTGAGAGTTCGGAGCGGCCTGTCTTGACTAGAACGAGGCGCTTGCCGTTCTTCGCCACGAGTCGAGCGGACCGCTCGAAAGCGGCGGGGTCTCTGAAACCCTCTACGAAACAGGCGATCACCTTGGCGTGCTCGTTTGTGGCCAGGTAGGAGATGTAATCGGCGAGCCCGACCTGAGCCTCGTTGCCGATGGTGATGACGTGGCTGAGGCCCACCCCCCGCGATACGAACGCATCACCCACGCTGTTGGTCAGCGCGCCGCTGGCGAAGACGAGCGCGATATCTCCGGCCTGCATCGTCGAGGGCATAGGTCCCGCTGTAATGATCTTGCGCTCGTGGAGACTGGCCACGCCGTAGTTGTTCGGGCCATTCATTACGATTCCGAGACGATCGGCCGTCGCCTTGATCTTCTGTTCGAGAAGCAAGCCCTCGCCGCCGATCTCACCGAATCCGGAGGCGACGACGACTGCCGCGCCGGCGCCCGCCTCCGCAGCCTGCTCAAGCGTGTCGTTGACACGTGAGGCGGAGACGGCCATCGCAACCAGATCCGGCGGATCTGGGAGATCTGCCAGGCTCGGGTAGCACGGGAGTCCTCTCAGTGTGGTGTACTTGGGATTAACCGGATAGATCGGTCCCGGGAACTTCCAGTCAACCAACTGATCGAAAAGCCATGCACCCATGCCATTCTTGCTGGCTCCGACGACGGCGACGGAATCAGGTAGCATGAGCCGTCGGATGTCGAGCTCGAATTCTGCCACGGTACTTGCTCCTAGTGTTCGGAGGCACGCTCATCTCGGGTGCCTCAGGCATCTGCAGACGCATCTCCACCCGCGTCAAGATCCGTTGAGGTACGACCGCATCAATTGCGCCGCGCCTTTGAATTCCGGTTCTTGATTTTCTTGGGGCGCCATCTCATCCGTGAACAGGTTTGTCTCCGGCTGACTTGGCTAATGGGGCGAAACTGGTCTTTCACATCGCTTCTCTGCTGCGGCCACGTAGTACCAGGCTTCGCCTATGTGTGCCGCGCCATCTGAGGAACTGCCGTTCTTCCGGCATAACTTATGACGATCAATCGATGTGTACATCTGAACGCATAGATGAAAGGTAAGCCCCCTCGAGCTGGGTGTCAAGCATCAGTCTCGAAAGTTCCGTACTCACCGACGCGTGGGTTCACCACCGATACCGGACTCGGTCGCCGGCAACTCAAGAAGCCGCAGGCGGTCACACCCTGACTCGCGATCGGTCCAGGCATTTCGAGGTGGTCCTCCAGATCCTGAGGTCCCGGAACTCACTGGACAGATCGCGTGTTTCGGCCAGTTGCGGAAAGACCTGTTCCCCGGTCCATCCGGCGCCGTTTCGACAGTCGTCCGTCAGCCGGCCACCCGTTCATCACGATTGTTGGTGTGACCGTCGTACGGCCGTCTTTGGGCCAGCCCAGTGGGGACTGCGCTCAACCCGTTGCGATGTTAGGGATCTCGAAGCAAATCGGTAGCGTCGGACTCGTGATCAGCCCGTCACGCATCGTTCGCTTCTCTGCGACTGGTGGAAGTGACCATCGTCCGATAGCACCACAACGGACCTGCCGGGGGCGAGCTGCAGGCCTTCCTCGGTTTCCGTCCATATGTCGAGCGAAACGATTGTTTCTTCGGACGTTCTCTCGATGTCTGTCACGGATGCCCTGGCAGTCACCGTTTGACCCTTGAGGTTGGGAGACCGGAATTGGCATGACAAGGAGCGTATTTCGCCGTTGTCGCCGAGCCATTCGCGCAGTGCACTGTGCAGGTATGCCCACTGCAGGTTGCCCATGCCGAATGCCGCAGGATAGCCGGCTGCCCTACCAGCGTCGTCGTCCATGTGCATGTGCACGAATTCATCGTTCACGGCGGCAAACCGATTCCAATTTCCCAGATCAGTTGTGCGGGAAAAGGCCGGGAGCTCATACCCGACGACAAGATCGTCGGACTTCGTATTCTCAGTCATTGCAGCATGTCCTGTCTTCAGTACCGGATCAGTGTGAAGTAGGACCGTTTGACCAGTTCGGCCCGCTGATTGGTCCAGGTTGCCTCGGTGCGGCTGATCAGCATGTGTCCGAGTTTGCCCTCGCGTTCGTTGTACGACACGAGCTTGGCCTCGCTGGTGATGACATCACCTGGCCGAATCCGTTTGTGGTACTCGACTTCGAGCCCACCGTTGAGTCCCTGGTTGAGCGGAGGCGGCTCGATGCCGAGCAGTGTCTCTGACTGATGGATTGCCTCCGCGTCAATGAGAGCCGGTCTTCGCTCCGGGACGGCTGTCATCCAGGCAAAGGGATTGAATTCGTGGGGTGCGACAATTCCGCCGTGCCGAGTGCCGGCCGCGAATTCACCATCCCAGAACTGGCGAGGAGGAGGGTCCGGGTAATAGACGGCGATAGCCCACCTCCGAATGTCGGACTCACTGACAGGAAACGAGACCAAGCGCTCGTAGACCTGCCCCACGGCCCCCTCCATCTCGGGAGTTACGTAGCTGGTGACCATTCGTATCATTTCCGTTCTCACGTCTTGCACCTGTGCCTGCACCACCGCAGAATCACAGGATCACGCGCAACGGGTTCACATATCCATCAGTATCAAAGTTTGTTGTCAATGCCCACAGTGGTTGAAGACGGCACCGGACGGCCCGGCCGTACCGCATCCGGGCCACCTCGTCAGTGGCGTATGACGCCTCCCCCTGGTGCTGATCCCCGCATGCCCCGCGGCGAGCTGTCGTAGCGGCGCCTGGCGGCGATGCCTCAAAACCGGCGGGTCGTAGCGAGGTGGGTTCTCCGACGCCAGCGACATCGACGAACCTACGGTACTACCCATAAGGCGGTACCGAAGGTCAATGACTATCAAACTTCGTTGTCAAACGAATCGACATGGCCTGGCCTCTGCAATCTTTGCTCTTGAGCACCGCGCGCTAGATCCTCATTGCAGCGCCGAAGGTCAGCGCTCGAGGAACTGACTCGTTCAATCAAGTTAAGGGAGTTTCGTTCGATGGATACCTACAGCACAGCAACGCTTTACATCAACGGCAAGTGGGTGGAGGCAGACAGAGGAGCCTCCTTCGAGGTGACGGATCCAAGCTCAGGGCAAGTCATCGGCGTAGCAGCTGATGCGGGGACAGCCGAGACTGAGCGCGCCATCGCGGCCGCTTCAGATGCGTTCCCGAACTGGCGTGCGCAGAATGCGTACACCCGCGCGGCTGCTTTGCTCCGCATGCATGAGCTCATGCTGGAACGTTCCGAAGACCTCGCTTTGCTGATGAGTCTCGAGCAGGGGAAGCCGCTACGTGCAGCGCGCAACGAAATCCGTTATGCCGCTGATTTTCTCATCTGGTTCGCAGAGGAGGCGAAGCGCATATACGGCAGTACGATTCCCTCCTCCAGGACGAATCAACGTTTGACAGTGCTTCGACAGCCAATCGGGGTGGTGGCTGGAATCACTCCCTGGAACTACCCAGTCTCAATGATCACACGCAAGGTTGCCCCCGCTATCGCGGCCGGCTGTTCCATCGTCGTCAAACCTGCCGAGCAAACACCCTTGTGTGCTCGCGCAGTGTTCGACATCTTCGACGAAGCAGACCTGCCGCCTGGGGTCGTCAACCTAATCACCACCAGCCGGCCCTCCGAGGTAGGAGATGCGTTCCTTCGATCGCGTGCAATCCGCAAACTCACCTTCACAGGATCCACTGCCGTCGGCAAGATGCTAGCGAGCCGTGCCAGCGAATCCATGAAGCGTGTGTCCCTCGAGCTAGGAGGGCACGCGCCCTTCATCGTGTTCGACGACGCGGACGTCGAACACGCCGCGAAGGGAGCGGCGTTAGCCAAATACCTCAATACCGGGCAGGCATGCATCAGCCCGAACCGCATCTACGTCCAAAGAGGCAGCATTGGCCGCTTTGTCAACGTCCTCACCGATCGAGCAAGGCGGTTGCGACCCGGCTCCGGTGTCGACGAATCGTCAACGATTGGGCCTCTCATCGACATGACCGCGGTGACCAAGATGGAGCAGCAAGTCGCCGACGCAGTCGGTAAGGGTGCGCAAGTTGCGATCGGCGGCGAGCGGCTGCGCGAAGATGGCCTCGACGGTGGCAACTTCTTCGCTCCGACAGTCTTGACCGGGGTCTCCCCTGCGATGTCGATTTACAACGAAGAGACGTTCGGCCCAATTGCTCCGGTGATCGCATTTGACACCGAAGATGAGGTTGTCGCTATGGCAAACGACACGGAGTACGGCTTGGCCAGCTACGTCTACACGAAGGATCTGGCACGAGCAGTCCGGGTCTCGGAAGCGCTCCGCTTCGGAATCGTCGGCATCAACGACATCAATCCGACTGCTGCCGCCGCTCCATTCGGTGGTCTCGGTGAGAGTGGCGTCGGCAGGGAAGGGGGAGCTCAAGGTATCGACGAGTATCTTGACGTGAAGCTCGTCGCCCACGTTCTGGGGGATGCCGTCGATTAACGGCCGGAGTTCGCTGAGGTAACCCTGCCGATCTCTCGACGATCTCGCATCGAAGTGCTTCGCGAGACGGTGGTGGGCCGTCCCTTCCCTGCTCGCGGAGCCGCGGCAAGCGCAGCGGCGGATCGCTGTGACTCTTGACACACGCTCTCAGCTGGCCTACCTTCCTTCTATGCGTTCAGATGTACACATAACCATCCTAGGCCGAGTGCACGTCTCCCGAACGCGGACAGGCTTCTAGTCATCTGGATCGAGACGAAGGAAGATCCGTAGCAATACCGACGCCGTCGCCGGCGGAGAGTGGCGTATGCGTGGCGCGACGAACCGCCACGCGTACGACCGACGATCGTTGAGGGCGCCGTCCGTACGCAGACAGGGTTCGTCGAGTCCGCACGTTGTTCCGGCCCGAAACCGATCCAACAGTGCGGTGATCCGACGGGAGATTGGACAAGCGATGTCAACAAATGTAGAGGTACGCCATCTACGCGCATTTGCCGCAACAGCCGAGCAGCTGCACTTCACTCGTGCAGCCGCCTGCTTGCATATAACTCAGCAGGCGCTAAGCACACAGATCAGACTCCTGGAGAAGCAGCTCGGCATCAAGCTTTTCGACCGAACGACACGCAAGGTCGAACTGACGACAGCGGGCGGGGTCCTGTACAAGCACGTCCAGAGTCTCTTCGATCAGCTCGACTGCGCAGTGGAGGAAGCGAGACGAAGCGCGTCACTGGATCGGGGTCCCGTGCGAACCCCGATCCATGCCCAACGGGATCTACCGCCTTCGCCTGGGGCGAGGACCGTGTCCTCCCACCTTGTTGGAGACGGCTCCGACGTACGAGCAACAGCCGACCTCTTTGCTGGCAGCGCGATCCCGGAACGACAGATCCGCCCGCTCCTCACACATCCGGCAGCCCGCGCTAGTTAGCGCGGGAACAAGCACTGAGCTCGCGCAAACTAGCGCGAGCTCAGTACCTCGCTGTTCCCCGTATGCCTGCGCGCAGGCGGAGTCGCCAGCAGAGCCGATTCACAGCGGTCGCCACACATCCGATTCGAAGGGGTTAAGACCATTACGCTCAACATCGATCTAGCGTCGCTGCTCGAGGCACGCGCGCAGGAGATCCCGAACAAGCTGTTCCTATCGTTCCCGCGCGCAGGTATCCAACTCACCTATCGCGAGTTCGATATCCTTTGCAATCGCACCGCCAACGGCTTTCGCACCATCGGTGTCGGATCGGGTGACTTCGTGGCGCAGATGGTGCACGACAGCCAGCACTTCCTCACGATTTCGTACGCGATCAAGAAGCTAGGCGCGGTGGAGGTCCCCATTGGCACCGACTTCCGCGGCGACGCTCTGAGGCACATTCTGAACCTGTCGAAGGCTTCGGTTCTTGCTGTGTCGCCGGAACTGCTTCCGGCACTGGCCGAAGTCGCAAACGATCTACCGCACCTACGCAGCATTGTGGTCACAGACGGCGAGGTCGGAATCGCACGTGACGTGCTTGGAGCAATGCCGATCGAAACCCTGGACAATCTGATGAGCGGGTCCCCCGAAGCCCCCGACCGGCGCGTTCGGGATACGGACCTCCAAGCGATTGGGTTCACGTCCGGTACCACGGGTCCCCCGAAGGCGTGCATGCTATCTCACCGATATGCAGTCCGCGCAGCCGAAAGCATGGTCGCCCCCTGTCGCCTCACCAGTGACGATCGAGTCTTCACGATGTGGCCGCTACACCATGTAGCGGCCGCGTACTATGACGTTCTGTCGATGATGCTTGTTGGTGGAAGCGTTGTCTCGGTTCCTAGCTTCGAAGCCGCCCACTTCTGGGACGAAGTTCGCGCCTCGGGTGCGACCTGGTTCGAGGGAATGGGCTCGCTTCTCGTGACACTGCACGATATGCCGGCGAGCGACATGGACCGTGATCACTCGGTCAGATTCGTATGGGGAGCTCAATTTCACTTTGATGTCGAGGAATTCGAGAATCGGTTTGGGTGGCAGGTCCTCCGCGGAGGAGGCTATAGCTCCACCGACGGCGGGTCTGTTGCTCTCCCGGTGCTCGGAGACCGGCTCCCTGAGGCCTGCGCAGGAACGCCGTTCGATACTCACGAAGTTCGAATCTTCGACGACCATGATAACGAGCTGCCCGTGGGTGAAGAAGGGGAGATTGTTCTCCGCCCGCGTGAGGCGGACGTCATGTTCAAGGGCTACCTCGGAATGCCCGAAGCTACGCTCGCTGCGCAACGGAATCTCTGGTTCCATACCGGTGACGTGGGCCATGTCGATAGCGACGGCCGACTGTACTACTCGGGACGTAAGAGTGACCGCATCAAACGCTTTGGCGCAAGCATTTCTACACATGCCATCGTGGAGATTCTCGATGGACATCCCAGCATTGCAGCCTGCGCGGTGGTGCCGTCACGGACGGATACGCAGGACGACGATGTGCATGCATATGTGGAATTGAGGCCAGGGCACGAGAACCTCGAGGTGCATACGCTCACCGAGTACTCGATTACGACAATGCCCCGTTACATGGTCCCAAGCAGAATTTTCATTGTCGAGTCCCTTCCTCGCACGCCCACTGGCAAGGTGGCGATCAAGGAATTGGTCGACAGGTACGGCATCGAGTGATATGACCCTTGTCGGGACCGTCGGGTACCCGAGCAGACATGGGCGGCTCGCCTTCGGCCAATATTGAACCGCGAGCCGCCCACTGACTCTCCTTGGAGAGAACCCGAGCCGTGAACGGCTTTCGGGGCAGATCGAGATGCCAGTCCACTCCTTGCTCGACCATCAGGTCGATCACGACCGACCCGGTCTCTCTGATAGGAGACGACCGTCACGCACAACCGACAATTCCCCACAGAGGATCCGACCGGTCCCCACAGAGGATCCGACCGGCCTGCGGCTGCTCATTTCATTTCGTGGAACTGACGGCGCAACATTGGCAAGCACTCGTCGCGCTTCAGTGGGCGATCACTGGCGAGGGCTTCGAGGACCAATCCGTCAACGACGAGCGAAAGAGCTCTCGCCGTGTCTGGGTCCGTGTGGTTAGAGAGTGTCACGTACGCGATCCTGGCCCACGACTTGCTGGCAGCACGCAGATGAGGCCGACGCCTCGACGCGAGATAGAGATCCAGCTCAACAGCGGACTTGCGTCGGGATTGACCCGACGTAAGTCGGTTGAGAAAGACTGCAAGCTCTTCCGCGAGATCTGCGCCGTCGGCGAGTGTCTCTCCCCATTGGCGCCACATCGTCGTGCTCTCCTCCGCTGCCATTTCCAGCGCACTAGCAAGGAGATCCTCGACGTTCGAGAAGTGATAGGTCATCGACCCCAATGGAACGTCCGCCACTGCAGCAACCGCCCGCAGAGTAAGCCTTTCGACGCCGATATCCGCAACGACATCAACCGCAGCGCGAACAATTCTCACTCTACGGTCCGGATCGAATCGGCGACGCCGCGCAGCAGTTGGTGCGGTCGACCCTTCGTTCTCAGATGCTGGATTCGCCATGGTTAGCAAATCTTACCCCCATACGCATTGGCATTTGTGAACCGCAGTAGTCCCACAGCGACTACTCGGCTGACTGCGAATCAATCAGCGGATCCGGGTCGTCGCCCTCAACTTGCTCCAGTTGGGACTTCACACGCATTGAGCAGGCCAGGGGCGCGAAGTTCGCCCCTCCCCCCGTCTCAGCCCTGTCACTAACAGTGCGCATCATGGCCCAGCGGTGTGCAGCTTTCCTGCCCGCCGCGGACCCCAAAGCACCCTCTGCCGGATAGCGCAGGAGCTGATAGGTGAACCGTCCCCGCCGAGTGCATTAAACACCCCGATCAGATGACCAGGTCGCGACGATCCTCGTCCGATTCCGTCCAGTATGGATCGTGTACACACATGGCCAGCCAACGTGCGTTACTCCGAGCGACCACAACGTCGATGAAGCCGCGTTGGACGAGCGCTAGCCAGCCACCAGGCCTCAGCAGGGTCACGAGTGCGAGAATGGCATGTGCAACCAGTAGTGGCATGGATACCTCCTGGACTTTACG
This sequence comes from Rhodococcus sp. NPDC059968, assembly GCF_042738615.1. Classification (NCBI taxonomy): domain Bacteria; kingdom Bacillati; phylum Actinomycetota; class Actinomycetes; order Mycobacteriales; family Nocardiaceae; genus Rhodococcus; species Rhodococcus sp. NPDC059968. Next base: position 19,198 of record NZ_JBHWUE010000027.1, on the reverse strand, counting down.
AGCTGTACGCGGCAGGCGGCACGCACTCAATCAAGGCCACCGCCGCTCGGAACCTTTTTGCGCCGACTACACAAACCGCCCCAACCAGGTCAGTACCTACTCAGCAGCCTGATGATTCGGGCGGGTGTGTCGACATTCAGTCGACGAAAGCAGCCAACTGTCGCGCGATATCGGCTGCGTAGCCTGCGCGCTGCTCGAGGGTGTCGTTACCACGCTCCGCCGACATCATGACCCCGTTCTCCGGGTAGCGCGGAATCACATGAAACTTGTAGTGCTGCACCTTGTTGTAGTCCCCCACCAGATCGTCGTTCGAGATGTGGTGGACTGAGATCGGCGCTGTGACCTCTCGGAGTGCCCGCGACAGGCGTTTAGCGACCAGGAAGACATGGGCAGCCAAATCGTCGGGCACGTCGATGAAGTTGACGTGATGTTCGCGGGGGATGACCAAGAGGTGATGCTTGTTGACCGGATCCAAGCTGATCGCGCCGTAGCACAGGTCATCAGAGTAGAAGACGACCTCGTCGTCAGTGAAGTTGCAGAAGATGCACTCGTCCATCAGTTTTCCTCGGGGTCGCGCGTTGGCAGTTTCGGTGGAGCCGGTTCGCTGGGTCACAAACGCCTGAACGGGCCCGCGTGCAGCGCATCAGGGCAGGAGAGTGTCTGCGAACGGATACGCAAAAACAGCACTCCCTCAGCTTCAACCGTCCTGATTGTAAGGCATTCGTTGCTCGTAACTGATCACGAGTTTCAGTTAATCTGCGGCTTTGTCACGACCCTCATTAATCAAGGGATTTCGTTAGTCATGCGCCGTCGGGAGAATAAGTAAGGATGTGACCTGCACTACTGTTGAAGTATCCGGGAATACCAGAGGACAAGGGACGAGAGATGAGTCACGACTACACTATTGCAGGCGCAGGAGTGCTGTATGCGTGCTTGCTAATAGGCTTCCAGAAGACCCATCAAATAAAGCACTGTTGTTAAAATATGGGGGCCTGATTCAAATCAGATACTTTACATGCACTACCTCCGGACTACAACAATCTTGAAGCTGCCGACGAAGAAGAAATGAAGGTAGCGAAGACGGCCGGACTGAGGGGATACATCCTGGAGCCTACGACGACAAGTTCCATCCATATCAGCGGTTCCCTCCCGGAGAGCCCGCCAATAATTGACGCACATTACCGGAACCCGACTATGATAAGAAAGCTACCGTCGGCATTCTGACCGGTGCCCACGCCTCCGATCGCGGATCTGGTGGAGGAACAGGAGTACCCAGGCCCTGGCGTCCAAACGCCGGAACAAATGATCGAACACTCGATGAACAGCGGGCCCACTAGCTGACGCGATTGGGGCATGTGCAATGGGGCCTGGAGCCGAGGACCTAGTCGATTCACGGCTCAGAGTTCTAGGCGTCGAAGGACTCCGAGTCGTCGACGCATCCGTGTTCCCAAGCATCCCATCAGCTGGCAACGCCGCTCCGACGATGGCGCTGGGATGGCCGGCAGCCGACTTCACCCTCCAAGACTGCAGCTAGCCCCGGTGCACCATCAGGACCCTTAGGGCAAAGTTCGTGAGCAGGGCAGATCTCACGCGAGGGTCGCCCTTCTAGCGATAGTCATCGCAAAGTGCGAAAGTCCTGGCCTGGCGCGAACGCGACAGCCGTCCGACACCAGGCCAGGACTGCTCAACCCGATGGAAACCGCAGATTCCGGGAATCACTGTTCGGCGACAGTCGACCTCATGAAGAGCCAATCGATATCACCGGCGGCAACCCTGACGCGACTTCGGATCGAAAGCGGACACAACAGCCACAGCCTCGATTTCCGAAAACTCCAGTAGCGAGGCCGGCACCGAGTGCGTTACCCCGCTTTCACATTGAGATCGGGAGGTTCGTCATCGCAGTAGATCTCTGAAGAAACAGCGTGCGCGAACGTCTGCTCTCGCAGACGCTCGAATCTTGCGCAGAAGCGTTGTGAGCGTCGTGACATCACTGAAAAGTGTGGAACTCTCTTTGATCCCCACTTCGCTCCCACCGAACCGGCTTCGCCGCATGACAATACGTCGAGCTTACCCAAAATACCCGCGACGTCGAACTTAACTGCACTTTCACTTATCCCCAGTATCCTCAGCGACTGCCTCTATTTGCTTTCCGATCGACAGGTGCCGTAGCACCCTCAAGCTCACGGCGATCTGGTGCTGCCAAGAGGGGTGCGTCGGGTCGTTGGACGAGAATACGGCATGGATTCTGAACATCGACGCGGCTTCCCGACCTTCGATGGATGGATAGATCGACGCACCCCATAGCCCTCACACGACCTCAAATCTGGCGATCGAGAGGCGAAATTTCGACGGCGCTCGTGCTGTCATCACGGAGTTGCAGTAAGTAAGTTGTCTCCATCTCAATCCCACGCGATACGAGTTCGCGCTGTCCATGGTTGTGCCATAAGACGAAGTACTGCTGTCGAGACGACCGCACGGGCAGTATGTGACCTCTCCGGGGAGCGAACAGCCGTCCGGCTGGTGGGTCGACGAGTTCCACGAGTACGGACCCGTGTCGCAGTGGAGGTCCGCGTTCCCCACCCTCTCGCCCCATGCGGTTGTGACTGACCTTCTGGACAGGCCCCTCAGACCAAGATCAGCGAGCGCTACTTAGCGCGAATTCCCTTCGCATCCAGTTTCGATCAGGATCTGGGTGCGGCGGCCAGGATGCACAGTCCTGACCGCCGCCACTGACCGGCGCCACGCCGCCCCTCAGATGCATTCTAGATCCACGTCCACTCTTTGAACCTGGCCTTCACGCAGCACGCCGCCAATCGTGCCGCGGTGCTATCTGGTGGGGCTCCTCCCACTTCCTGTTGGCTCACCCGATCAGAAAGTCGTGAGGGTGACGGGGATTCGCCGGTCGGAGGTGCCTTCGGTCGGATAAACACAACCTCTGGCACGGATGAATTCTACTCCCCCAGCGCGGTAATCGCACTATGCCTTGTGCGGGAAGATTCGGAACGATCACCCAGAATCCTCGTCGTAGATACATGAGATCTGATACGCCGGGCTGGCACACGAACTGACACCTTCGACGCTCGGCCAACTGATCGCCTTGTACGAACACTAAGACTTCCTTCGAGGGCGATCGGGGAAATTAGCTCCTTCGATCAGGGGGCCTGAACTCGGCATGACTCAAGCTTTGCCGGTGAAGGTGGCGCTGTCGTGCCAAACCGTGAGTTCTGCTAGGAGAAGTCTCTACTCGCGAGCTGATTGAGTGGTATAGGAACAGCCAACCTCAGAGGCTCCTGCAGTCTGCAGTTGGAGCCGAACAGTCGTTTCGGGTCGAGTCCGCGCCTGTCTGATATGTCGCGAGCATGTGAATGTGTCTCTCCACCTTCGATGCAGGCTCGGGCGCACCGCAAACACAGAGGTCGCCAGATGATTCTGTGCGTTGTGCTGTTGGCGTGGAACAGGCTGTGGATATCGCAGTGCGGGTGTGCGTTTCTGCAGCACCAGGATTCACAGTGATTGCGGCGTCCCTTCAGGTGACGAAGGTGATCACTATCTTCTGATCGCCTTCGTCACAAGCGAAGCCCTCTCAGCTTCGCCGGTTCCTCTTCTCAGTGAGGTCGTCTCCGTGAGACAACGCACTCGTCCTTGTCGCGATGAACCCCGTTGAGTCCGGCAATGCGGTGGCATGCTCACGAGGTAGGTACGATCGGCGACGGTTGGCGCTCTGAATCTTGGCGTGAAGTGGTCGTTCCGGACCGGCTCAGTCAGACGCGTTCGCACGAGCGGCCGCCAGCATGCTCTCGATGTCAGTGAACTTGAGGCGTGGACGGCCTCTCAGCTCACCGTTCGCCTTCTCGGCCACGTCAATCTTGGTCCATCCCGCAAAGTTGAGAACGTCCGGATTCCGTGTGGTAACGATGGCCTCGAGATCCTCAGCGCTGGAGATCGGCACGTCGAGCCTGCTGTTCTCGAAGTCTTCCAGAATTCGTGCGACAGTGTCGGACGCGCATTTTTTGTTTGTACCGATCACACCCGAGGGGCCGCGCTTGATCCAGCCGGCGGTGTACACGCCCTTCAATGCGGCTCCAGTTGCCGGGTCGACCACACGCCCTCCCTCATTAGGAATGATGCCGAGAGAGTCGTCGAAGGGTAGGTCCACTGTGGCATTGCCGCGGTAGCCGATGGATCTCAGTACCAAACCTGTTTCGACGATCTCGGTTTCGCTGCCGGGGGTGGCAAGTAGCATCCCGGCCGGCCCCGCGCTGAGCGTGTTTCGCGCTATCCGCAGACCGTTGACACATTCGTCTCCGACCACAGCGACGGGAGATGCCATATAGCGGAACACAATTCGCTTAGCTTTTCCGGTCGTTGAAGTTGCCGCGACGCTCTCGGCAAGTTCAGCCTTTATACGTACCGACGGTTCGATAGCATCAGAGTCGATTAGTGCTCTACTGTGCTCATCGAGTTCCGCATCTGCTGGATCGATAACAATATCGACGCCATCAAGATTCGTGAGCGCGATGAACTCAGGGTTAGTATATGCAGCTTGCGCCGGACCGCGTCGTCCCAACACGACCACTTCGCGAACCTTGCTCTTTCGCAGGGCCTCGACTGCATGATCTGCCATGTCGGTCCGATGGAGTTCGTCTGGATCGGTCACCAAGATACGGGCGACGTCGAGCGCGACGTTTCCATTCCCGACGATAACCGCTCGTTCGTGTGACAGGTCGAACCGGCGATCTGCGAAGTCGGGGTGACCGTTGTACCAAGCAACAAATTCCGTCGCAGCGTGGGATCCAGGAAGATCTTCCCCCTCGACCCCAAGGCGCCTATCCCCAGGCGCTCCAACTGCATAAATTACTGCGTGATGATGTGCAAGTAGTTCGTCGTGGGTCAGGTGCTTGCCAACCTCGATGCCAAGATTCAAGCGAAATCCAGGCTCATCCCCCAACAACTGAAACACCTCGGTCACTGCTTTCGTGCCGGGATGATCGGGGGCAACGCCAAACCTGACAAGACCGTAGGGGGTCAAGAGACGCTCGAACATGTTGACCTGGACTCCGCGGTGGCCCAAAAGTTCTATCGCGGCATAGCTTGCGGCAGGGCCAGACCCGACGATGGCGACACGCAAGGTCGTATAGTCGAAGTTCTTCTTCGCGGGACGCTTCAGAGGAGTGCCAAGTTCGATGGGATGCTTCTCGTAGTATGCCGCATTGATTTCCAAGTACGGCATCGTCTCATCGTCGAGGTCGTCTTCTGATCGGATCGCGTCAACCGGGCACGCGTAGACGCATTGGGAGCAGTCGATGCAGGCTTCTGGATCGATATACAGCATCTCCGTTCGCATGAACGGAGCCTCATCGGGGGTGGGGTGAATACAGTTTACTGGGCACACGCTGACGCAAGACGCATCATTGCAGCATGCTTGTGTTATTACATAGGCCATTCTCTACTCACTTGTCCCTGAATTCAAACGCGAAGCCACCCCGCCCGCAGATTGCGTAAACTCCCCAGCGCACCGTGTGCAGGACCGAAACCATCACGACTAGTCCGATAGGATGGAGATGGCGCCACTCGGACAGTTGTCACGCATGTCTTTCGCGAGCGAAGACTGAACTTCCGAGCCAGTGGGGTAGGCGATTCCATCATCCTCGATGACGGCAGCGTCGGGTGCTAGCATCTCGCAGATGCCCATCCCAACGCACCTGTTGCCGTCGATTGCGATCCCTACGAGATCTGTCCGTTCGTTCATTTCGCCCCTGCCTTGACGGGGGTGAACGCGCAGGGCGCCGAGCGGAACGTAGCAAACACTGGAGAATCCAGAAGCACAGGATCCCCGGTCATCCGAAGATCAGGTAGCTGTTGGAACAACTCGCGGTACAAGATCTTCAACTCGGTGCGGGACAGCACATTTCCCAGACAGTAGTGGATCCCCCGCGCCCCAAAGGTGTGATGCGGATTGTCCTTCCGTCCCAGGTCGAATCGTAGCGGATCGTCGAACACGGTCTCGTCGAAGTTGGACGAGACGAAGAACAGACAAACCGTGTCGCCAGCCGCGATCTCTTGCCCACCGATTGTCGTGTCGGTGACGGCAGTACGCCGAAACGCCTGTACTGCGGAGCCCCACCGAAGGATCTCCTCAACGGCGGTGCGTGAGAGGCCCTCAAAGTTGGACTGCCAGCGCCGGCGCTCGTCGGGAAAGGTAGTCAGCGCATGCATACCATGCGCTGCTGTCGCAGCTGTAGTCTCCGTTCCCGCAGAAAGCAGCAGATAAAAGAGGGAACCGATCTCTTCGTCCGACAGACGTTCACCATCGACTTCTGCCTCGATCAGAGACCCCAGCAAGTCGTCGCCGCCGCCTGACTTCCGCCGCGAGCGCGAGAGGTCGGCGCCAAAGGCAGACAGGGTCACGACACTCTCAACCAGTTCCGTTACGTAGGTGGACGGTTGATACTCGATATCGCCGCTGAAACCCATAAGATTGCCGGTTCTGGCGATCCACGCACGGTCCGCTACTGGCGCCCCGACCATGTCGCAGATGACTCCAAAAGAGAAGGGTGCGCTGATCTCATGATGGAAGTCGCACTCTCCTCGATCGGCTACAGCACTGACGACACCGCGAGCCTGCTCCTCGATCCAACCCTCGATGTTCTTCATGACCTTGGGAGTGAAGGCCTTCGACACTATCCGGCGCATCTTGGAATGACGCGGAGGGTCACTCGCTAGGAATCCATCTTGGAGCTGGTTGTTGATCAACGGTACGCCGTCCATCGCGAACGCGGTGCCACGCTCGTTGCTGAACGTCGCCACATCACTGGTGATCGCCTGAATGTCCTCATGGCGAGTAACCGCCCAGTAGGGGCCGGGAGGGTACTCGGCAGGCGCCCACGGCGTTGGTGGCTTGTGCCTTGAGATCGGTAGTTCGTTCCTCAACACGGCAAAGACTTCGTGCTGAGTAGCGCGGGGGCTCTGCCACAGCTGTGGATCCGAGAGGTCAATCTCAGACGCCGTGGGCGTGCGGTAAGTCTGTGGCATATTCATCCAATCCCTCTCTATGCGTACATCTGAACGCATCGACGACGCTATGGGTTAGCTCAGGTACCTGTCAACGATTGCACTGACTTACCATCAAATTGCGTAAGAGTGGTCACTACTCGTACTCCGCACGGGAGCAACGAATCAGTCTGGGTACTACCCCATTCACCTGTCTGATGAAACTCGGTCCTAGCGAGCGAGTACGGGCACCGCCACCGGGACTTCGCCCCCCGGCACTCTCGACATCGCAATCGAAGAGGCTCCGGTCGGGTTCGTACTTTCCGGGTTGGTCGCTGCAGCGCAGCAAGCGCGCCGAACGAGCCCCGACCTCGGTGGCCGCCACCTGCTATCTGCTCGACTTCTCGACGCGGCAGACGGAGAAGCTCGTCGACTCGCTCGGCATCACCTCCCTGTCGAAGTCACAGGTCAGAGCGATAGCCAAGGACCTCGACTCCCAGGTGGAGGCGTTCCGGAGCCGACCATTGGATGCGGGACCGTACACGTTCTTCGCCGCCGACACCCTCTTCCTCAAGGTCGGGGAGAACTGCTGGGTGGTGAACGTGCACGCGTTGGTCGCGGTCGGCGTGAACGCCGAGGGCTACCCGGAGGTACTGGGCCTGGACGTGGCCTCGTCCGAAGGACGGCGCCGACTGGCTGGCGTTCTTCCGGTCGCTGGTCGCCCGCGGTCTGTCCGGAGTGCGGTTGGTGACCTCCGACGCGCACGTTGGCCTCGCGTCGGAGGTCGGTGCCACCCGCCCGGGGCGACCTGGCAGCGGTGCCGTACCCCAGCACGCCACCAACCTGATGGCCCGGACCCCGAAGAGTTCGTGGCCTGGGGGTACCACCCGCTCGCAGGGGCAGGCCAGGACCCTGCTGCCGACCAGCCGGACGCTGATTCGGTTCATGCCCAATATGATCGAGAAATCGGTGCATTGCTGGAGCAAGCTACCGAAGGTTTCCGATTACTCCGACGCTGCGCGGGCCGATCTCCTCGCCTTCACTGGGCTTTCGAAACAGATCTGGCGGCAGATCTGGAGCAACGATCCACAGGATCGGCTGAATAGAGAGTTCCGCCGGCAAGCGCAAACTCACCGCGATGGCAGTCAAGCACGCACCCGCATGGGCACCCGACTGGCCTCCGACATCCGTGCCGCCCTCGACGAGCAGACCGTGGTTGTGCCCGGTACCCAGGCCGCCGAGACCATCCTCCCCAAACTCGCCGACACCCTGAAAGAGACTCTTCAGCAACGGAAAGCGGTCGCCGAGGACGTGGAGAGGGCGCTCGATGACCACCCTCTTTCCCCAGTCCTGACCTCGACGGCCGGCATCGGCGTCTTCGGCAGCAGCTCGGATCCTGATCGAGGTCGGCGACGGCTCCGCCGCTCATCTGGCGGCCTACGCCGGCATCGCACCGGTCACCCCCAAATCGGGCTCTTCGATCCGTGGTGAGCACCCGGCCCGATCCGGGAACAAGAAACTTGGGACGTGCCCCGTTCCTGTCCGCCTTCGCCGCCCTCCACGACCCCACCAGTCGCGCCTACTACGACAAAACGGGACGAGAAGAAGATACATGACGCGGCTCTGATCTGCCTCGCCCGACGCCGCTGCGACGTTCTCAACGCCATGCTGAAGAACAAGGAACTCTGCCGGGCACCGCTCACCACAGCAGCATGACAGGAACAATAGGGACCCCCGAACAGGTACTCCAAGAGAGGACTTCTTACGGCACCCCGCATCTCTCACGGCTGGGTTGATCCGCGAGTATGAGCCGGGAGACGATCAAGCAGGCATCTCCACGCAGCCACCGGTAGATTCGGTCGTGACCTATGGACACGCCAGACTAGTCGTGCGTGCTGACATGTATGGGTTCGACACGTAGCCGTCAAAGGTCATCTCCGCAGCGTGTTCGACGTCGCCGCCATCCGCAGTTCGCACATGATCCTTGACGGCGAGGCGGTGCAATGCCTCCAACGGTGGACCGCCATCGATCAGTCGTCGGCGAGTGAGAGTTCGGAACGTCTGTCGCCGTCAACGTCCCCCGGCAGCTCATCCGACGCTCTTCCGCGGTCGGCAAACGAGAGAACGCCAAACAACAAGACAGTTGTGCCGATCGCAACGTACGGTAGCGCGCCAAGGACTCCGCCCGAACTATTCGCAATGCCATACACGAAGAGGACGACGAATGTCGCTGCCCCGACAACGATGACGCCGGGAACGAGCACGTTGCGGCGTCCCTCTCGCACTAGTATCACGATCGCTCCGATCGCGATCAGAACATATGGCAGAACCCAATAGTACGAGAACAAGATGTACAGGTATGTCGATGACTCGAGCGGTGATGCGCTCGCGACTACTTGAAGTAGCACGAGGACCGCTGTAGCGGCGACAGTAAGTATGATCGTCGCGCCCGTGGGGGAATGGAACCGCGGATGTATGCGTGCGGCGCGTCGTGGGAGAAGTCCGTCCGCGGCTGCAGTTGCGATGATGCGAGAACCGTAGTTCATGAGAGCAACCAACCCAGCGAAGGTTGCGCCGGCAAGGAGAAGGTCAGTCGGTTTCTGCAGGAAGGAAACTCCGCCAATCGCCGCCATGACCGCAGTTGGTGACACTCCTGCAGTTATTTGATCCAGCTCTGCGGACAGCGGACCGACCTGGACCAACGCTGCGACGATATAGACCACGCCAACGATTCCGAGGACCAGCAAAATCAAGCGAGGCACAGTGCGCTTGGGTTCCTTGGTTTCGGCCGCGAGGGTCGCGAGCCCGTCGAAACCGACAAAGGCTGACATCGCGACTACAGCGCCGCCGATTACTCCCGCAGGCGTCGTATCCTGCAACCTGAACTGGGGAACAAGGCTGATACCTCCCTTCCACGCCGCCGCTACGATGACCACCGCGACGAATGGCAGGCAAAGCAGGAATAGAAACGCAGTCACCCTGATGGAGGTATCGAGCCCACGATAGGCCAGTCCGCCGGCAGCGAAAGCAACCACAACTGCAGTAGCCGACTGAACCACACCACCTGCGCCGAAGTCGAATCCAACACTCACGAGAAAACTACTAGTGAACACGACGATGGCCGCGATACCTGCTGCGACGGCAACGACGTATCCGACCAGATAAGAGGCGGCAGTGAGTCGACGTGCGCGGTTCCCCAGCGCAAACCCGACATAAGACATCAACGAGCCGGTAACCACGTAGCGACGAGCGAACACATTGACTGCTGCGCTCAAACACAGCGCACTCGTCAGTGCGATCAGCAATGACAGCCAGGCACCGTTGCCGGAGTAGATAATTAAGATTGCCCCAATCACAGAGATGCTCGGTGCCAGCTGTAAGCCAGCGAGTCCCAGCAACGTCACCTTGGCCAGACTTAAATGTTCACGTTCCAGCGTCCCGCTCAGGCTGACCGCTACCTGCGGGGTCTTAGACAGCTCTTCTTTGCTCACAAGTTTCATTCCTCTCTATGCCCATCAACTTGTTTCAAGATTGGTGCGCGAGATGTCGCTAGTCTGGATGCAGCAGCTGATCTAGTTTTCCCGCCAGGAGTAGTCGGCACGGGGGTAGCCAATTCAATGGAACATTGGGTACGAAGCCTGCTGGACCGGAGCCGGTCATGCGAGCGTCTGTCAGGTACGCTGGAGGCTGGCAGGTTTCGACGATGTGGGACCCGATCGGGACCGTGCCTCCCCACGCCGTCCGAGTGTGTAGCACTCCGTTATCAAGCGACCCAGTATGGTTTCACGCGCTGCATATTCTGAGCTGTCGGGTGTCGTTACGGTTAGTTGATCCGAAATACTCCGACCTTCTCAGTGTCTGGTGGGTGCCTCAACCTAATGTTCACCACATGATGAAGGTATCCGGTTAGCCAGGCCACCGGCAGTGGGCGAATTATCTCGATTGGCTGTGAATCGAGTCGGATCCAGACTTTGGCGCCAGCCAGGAGGGGTACTCGCACCTCGAACGAGCTGAGGCCGAGTCCTGACCGATGGGCACCAAGGCTCACGGGAGTGACGGTGTACTGGCTGAAATTTTGCTGCCGCCGACGTGATGAGGTCATGAACAATTCCGGCACCGACCTGGGAACACAGCGTTTTACTCGATTTGGCGATGAGTGGCGCCGGATCCTTGACACCTTTGGCGGTCGCTCCTACCGTTTGCGATGCGTTCGAATGTACGCATTGCACTCAGATCGAGAGCTCCGGGCCTGGTTGGCGCTCGTTCGCTTCACAGCCGATAGTGCCCCTCCGGGGCATCTCCAGTCCAGCGCGACAAATCTTGTGGGCAATTGTTACCTGAGTGGAAGGAAACTACTGTGCCAGTTGCGGTTTCAACAAAGCGGATCGTGGCGGCGGTCCACGCCGCTCCGGTCTTTATGAACACCGAAGCGACCATCGATAAGGTTGTGGCGTTGATCGGTGAAGCTGCTGACCAGAACGTCGAACTGCTCGTGTTCCCAGAAACCTTCGTTCCCGGGTATCCGTACTGGATCAATCTCTACCCACTTATCGAACAGATGGGAGCAGACGCACTCTACGCGAAAGCTGCCATCGAAGTTCCCGGCCCTGAGATTCAGCGTGTTCAGATTGCAGCAGCTAAAGCCGGTACCTCTGTAGTTCTCGGTATCTGTGAACGGCTGCGAGGCACGCACACCCTCTTCAATAGCCAGGTATTCATCGACAATGATGGAACCCTGCTCGGAGTACATCGCAAGTTGCAGCCTACCTTTGGCGAACGAACAATCTGGGGACAGGGCGGTGGCGCGACGCTAAACGTCTACGACTCCAATCTCGGACGCATCGGCGGTCTTATCTGCTGGGAACACACGATGAGTCCTGCACGTCAGTCGCTCGCAACGCAGGGTGAGCAGATCCACGCCGCCTCTTGGCCTGGTCTGGCCTCGCTGGGAAACGCGGCATGGGAAGGCGATGACAACGCCGCGCCCGAATCGCTCGTTGATATGCAAATCGACGTGATGGTCAGGGCCCACGCCGTCAGCACACAGAGCTTTGTGATCAGCGCGGGCAATTCCGTCGACGAGACTTGTCTGGAATGGCTCGAAACCAACCTTGGACCGCAGAAGAGTCTCGCTCTCGGAGGCGGCCAATCGCTGATCGTCTCGCCTTTTAGTTCCTACGTGGCGGGACCCTACAAGGGCGTTGAAGACAAACTGCTTGTGGCAGAGATCGATCTCGCTGATATCGATCTACTCAAGGTTTCGGTTGACTCCGGTGGCCACTACTCTCGACCGGAGGTCTTCCAACTTCACGTTGACCGTAAGCCACTATGGCATGACGAGGGAACGCCTGTCTTCCCGATCTCGGCACCTGCTAGAGAGACCAATGAAAAGCCGGCGCCGAACTATGAACGGGCAGACAACACGGTGTAGATCTGCCCATCGCACCCCGTGCCGTCAGCGGCATACCTCGTCTGCTTCGAGGTATGCCCCCCGACGGCACGGGGTGCGATGGGCAGACCACCAGTGGGTGGAGAGTCATTAGTGCACTTCTGAACGACCTATCTCACAGGCTTCATTCCCTCATGCCGCGACAGCAGGTTCACGTATCAACTCCCGCGTCCGAGCTATAGGGCCACGGGCCACGGTGAATAATTCGCGCCGTCGGACCGTCTGTGAGGGCTTGTAGGCACCGTGAAGCACCAACTCACGCAGCAGTGGCAATGCGAACTTCATCGCGGCAACGTGGATGTCGATTACACGACCCTTGGTGCGGATCTTGGCTCAATCGCGGAGAAGTGATCCCAAGCACACAGAGCACCACGCACTCCAATGAGGGAGATCGACCCATGAGAATCAGACAACTTGCCGCGACATCGGCACTGCTCGTTGCCACCTGTGCGATCACGAGCGGGCCAGCAGTTGCGACTCCCGTCCGGGTCGACGCACCTAGCAGTGCGACCCGCAGTACTGAAGTCTTGCCGGGTATCCACTATTCGGCCAGTGTTGTGGATCGATCTATTGTACTGACCACCGACGTCGGAACACTGACGACGCAGGGAGATCAGTTCCAGGTCCTGGACCCGTCCGGGAACCTTGTTGCCGGCTTCCCTCTGACCTACCAGCGCGATGGACGGGACTGGCCCATTGCCGCACTGATCGACGGCAACTCGGCAACGCTGACACCCGCGACAGACCCTAGCTCCGCAACAATATCGAGGTACCCGGAGCTTCAGCTGAGCCAGGTCGCTATCGACGTCCAATCCTTGGAGTTCAGCGGGGCTGTGATCAATTTCGGCACTGAAGTCGCGCTCGGAATGGGGCTCGGGAGTCTCATCGGCACCGCGATCGGCGCGGGAATCGGCTGTATTGCAGGAGGTGCCCTGATTGGGTCCGCGGTCGGTATTCCGACGATCGGCACACTCGCGGTCCCCGGGTTCCTCGGTGGCTGTCTGGTCACTGGCGCGGCCGGAGGCGCGATCGGTGCAGTCGTCGGAACGATCCTTATCGGCGGTCCCGTCGCGATCGCAAGCGGCATTCAGTTCTTCAACGCAATCAATGCACCGACCGCTGCGGAAGAAACGCCAGGATCCTAACGAAGTCAATCCAGCGATCCCACCACTCGACACAACAAGGCAGGTCGATTGTAGAGATTGCAGCCGAAGACTCAGGGTGGATAAGAACGAACCCACCGCCTTCAGCCTTCGAAGCCTTGACGCTAACGCCGATTGACACCACGATTGTGAGGACCAAATGAATTTGGAAGACAAGGACATCGTCGACTTCGCTCGCCTATGGATACCTTACGGCGGGCCAAGAAGTGAAGACATCCTGGTGAAATTTGGCATGACTCCATCGCGCTTCTACTGGAAGCTTGCGCGGATCGTCGAAGCTTCAGGCCCGGGCTTCCTATCCCCCTCCGAAAAGCGATTCGTCGACCACCGAAACAAGCATTCCAAGCTACAACTAGAGCACACCGAGCTCCCACGTGCGGCAATAAATGGGGCACAGCACCACGGAGACTAGATTGCATAGAACACCAACAAATCTCGCAGACTGGGCAGCGTCAAACCGAACGGACCGCGCGCACGGTTCGACGCAATCAAGAACGCATCAGGCATCATCCTCTGCAGCGCAGTCGCTTGCATCTGTGTCATTTCTCCCCAGAACAGCGGCTTCGGGCGGACCGTCGGGTGCAATAGTGGGAGGTGTTTCGGTTGGAACGGCTGAACGCGCCCGACGCCGCATCCGATCATTGCTTCAGAATGCCAAGATAGTCGGCGGGGCAGCACTACGCCGGCGGGTAGACATGCGCGGCTAATTCTCCGTCGCAACCGTCAGTCAGCACTGGTCGTCAACGTAAAGATCGATAGTGGTGATGCGTCCAGATACCTCTCGCTGCCAGAACGAACACCGATCTCACGCGCACAGAGGCGCGCCTCCGAAGAGTAATTGCTCGTCCAGTCGAGTGCAGTCGCGGAGCGGTGTTGGCCACCGACCTTGTGTTGAACTCTGGGACCAGCCCCGAACTATGCCTCGGTGGACGGCCCTCGTGAGCGGCCTTAGCGGCCAGGCTACAAGTGATATGGCCGACGAGGGCACCTCAATCATGTGCTCGACGGAGAGCTACCGTCAGGAACGACAGGGTCGCTCCAGTGCGACGACACCCGGTAGTTCGCCACTGAGCCCAACCAGGCCGCGACGCCCCAGCAGCGCTGTGACGATCGATCAAACCGAGTCGCCCGTGAGTCCGGGATCCGTGAACTACGGCAGTTCCGACTGTCGAACTCCGCGCTGCGCGAGCAACTCGAGGGTGTTGCCGGATACCTATTGACGTGGGATTCGAGCCGGATTCGGAGCGGGTGGGTGTGACTTGTCATCGTTCTGTCTGCAACCAGCACTCAATCCTCTGAGCCGCTACAGGTCGCGCCGCGTGAAAATGAATCAGTGCAGCGACGCAGCCACGGTGAGTGTGGTGAAGCTGCTGCCGACTGCGAAGGGCGAGGCCGGCTCACGCTCGACGTTTGCTGCGGGTATCGAGCCGCCTGGTTCTGAATGTTGACCTACAGTGCGCGAGAGACCGCTGCGAACTCGGCAAACATGCTCGCGGGTTCGCTGAATGATTCAGTACTTCTGATCTCGGCAAAATGCTCGGAGATCATACTGGGGAATCACATTCGACATCGCGTGCCATCCACCCCGTCGATTCCCACGACGACCCCGGTGTACCCTCCCCCGGCACACGCAGAGAAGATTTCACCGTCAAGGCGCACTGCCGGCTGCCCAGGTAGGTGACCAACGGTGCCAAAGACTCCGCCGTCCGTCGCTCCGCGAGTCTGCCGTCATAGGTGCAGCCGAACCGATCCCGCTGCGCGTTGATACCGGATGGGGCTATCCGTAACGGTTATCGTTGGAGCATAAGGAAATACGAGATAGACTTCAATGCCGCGGTACGTTCCTTCCAGCGCAAGTGCGCGAGTCAGCCCGAAGATTCCGCCCTTGGCCGCACAATAATTGCTGTTGGCGCCCTGCCCGAGCATGCCCACGCTCGACCCTAGTCAAGATCACCCTTGCATAGCCGTTGCGCTTCACCACCCGCCAAGCCGGCTGCGTCACAAAGAACGCGGCTTGGAGGTGCACGTCGCTGATTCCCTCGATGTTTGCCACCGTAAGGTCCTCGAACAATGCGGGTCTCAAGAATCCAGCGCCATTGACCACGACCCAGGCGTTCGACGATGCGAACGATGCGTCAGGACGACTGGTACGTGTAAGGAACGTGTCGACGCGCCTACAAACGCTCGTTTGTCGCATGGAGCGTATATCACGGTTTGCGGTGGCGCAAGAGCCTTGGCGCCAAGAACGAACTGCCGACGACGGCCCGCCCGCCCGCCCGCAGACCCTTTCCACTCACAGCACTGCCGATTCCCCACAGTCGGCCGATCGCACCGGCGCACCACGCGGAACTTCCCGAGGCAGCCGGATCGCACCTTGTCGCCACAGCCTTTGACACGGGTCGACCGTGCGCTGCCCTGTGAGGGTTGACACATGGCAACCTCACACTAATACTTATGAACGTACGTACGTTTGTTGCTTTGGAGGGGGACTTCGATCAGAGATCGATCGCCCTCGGTGTCAGCAGAAGAATTCAATCGAGACATCAACCTCACGTGAGCACCAGCGGCGCTCATCGATTCGTCCTACAAGAACTCGAAGAGGCCACGACAAGCACAACGCCGGAGCTCGTGGCGCCGATGTGGCTGCTGAGCTCTCGGGCTCGGCCGACGAGTGCAGCACCGATTCAATGCGAGACAGACAGCACCGATACCGCAATCGACTACGAGCCATCCGACGGGCTTCGCGCGGTGCCGATGCGAGCCGGGCAACGACCCGGCGGACAAACATCCCCACAGTAAGGAGACCTCAGGTCATGTTGTTCGAGACATACAAATTGGGTTCACTCGAGCTGACGAATCGAGTAGTCATGGCACCCATGACGCGGGTTCGCGCCTCCGAGACGGGACTGCCATCCGGGAGTGCCGCGCTCTACTACGCGCAACGCGCCAGCGCGGGGCTCATCGTGAGCGAGGGCATCTCGCCGTCGAAGCAGGGACAGTCCGAGCCGAACATTCCCGGTCTCTACAACGACGAGCAGGAGGCAGCCTGGCGCCCGATCACGCAGGCTGTTCACGATGCCGGCGGTCGGATCTTCGCCCAGCTCATGCACGGTGGACGCGTGGGGCACCCGGAGATCAACGGAATGCAGCCACTCGGAGCCTCGCCCATCGCCGCCCAGGGCACCATCTTCAACTCGGGTGGTCGGCTGGCGTTCGTCACTCCAGTGGAGATGACCGTCGAGCAGATTCAGGAGCAGGTCAACGTGTTTGTCGCGTCGGCCGAGCGCGCGATCGCCGCCGGCTTCGACGGTGTCGAGATCCACGGCGCCAACGGCTACCTGATCCAGCAGTTCCTGTCGGACAGCAGCAATCAGCGCACGGACCGGTACGGCGGCTCCAACGAAAACCGGGCACGCTTCGCGGTCGAGGTCGCTACCGCCGTCAGCGCTGCCATCGGCGCCGACCGGGTGGGGATCAGGTTCTCTCCCGGCGGAAAGTTCCACGACATGAACGAAAGCGATCCTGAAAGCCTCTACGCGACGCTTCTCAGCTCCCTGAATCCGCTGGGATTGGCGTACCTCCACATTCTCGAGACTGCATCGGAGGATATCAACGATCGGATCCGGGAAATCTGGATTGGCCCACTGATCGTGAATCCTGCAATCGTCGGAAGTGCAGACTTCGTCGACAAGGCGAATGCCGATCGGTGGTTGGCGCGCGGCGGCGACCTGATCGCATTCGGCCGGTACTTCATCTCCAATCCGGACTTGGTGCGTCGCATGCGCGATGGCCTCGAACTGACCATGCCCGATCTCGACACCTTCTACTCGGGCGGTGACAAGGGTTACATCGACTACCCGGAGTGGTCGGACAGCGCCGTCGGCTAGCGCGAGACGGCGGAGCCGGGCTGGAAATCTTCCGACCGGCTGCGCGGGTTGCGCGGGAAGCCGGCCCCGCCGGTGGTCGTACACGCCGCTCGGTGTGTGCAGTGACGCACGGTTAGTTGAGCTCGCCATCGACGTGAAGGTGAGGTACGGGATGTCCCAGCATTTCGGACTTCTCTCGCACCTCGAGGAAAACCAGACCGGCGCGTGAAGTGCTCCTGGACAACACGATCGTCCCAGCACGCGGACACTGTCGGTTTGTGCCTGCTGCGCGGATGCGGGGGCGGCAAATGGTGTATCAGGAGCCCTGGGTCAGCATTTCTGCCTTACGCGGCCTCCAAGGCGGCTGTGGCGCGGTGTCCGGGTCAATTCCGTCGTCCCTCCTCGACCCCCACCGCGATCTACCGGACGGCGGGGATGAGCACCGAGCAAAAGTCGAAACTACTGCGTGAGCGCGCGGCCATGATCCCGCTGCGCCGTGGCGGCGACCCCGTCGACGCCGCCAGGTGGATCGCCCGCTTCGCGCTCGAAGACGACTGGACCACCGGCGTGGTTCTGCCCATCGTCGGCGGAATGTCTCTCTGACGGCGCACCTTCCGCCTGCCCCTTCGATCCCGGACCGTCAGTGACGGTCCGGGATCTCTTTTTTCAACGCGACAGCGGTCAACGACGGCGGACCGCGAACCACGACTGCGGTTTCCACGGATTCCATACCCCAGGGCGCTGGCCGCGACGTCGGGACACCTCCACCGACGTCGGCGGACGACTACCGCTTGGGGCCGGTGGGGAGCGCCCCGAGGACGTCGACTACTGCGGGCCGGCGGATCTTCGGACGGACGCACGGCGAGCACCTGACGGATCGTCAGCCGGCGTGCGATGGGCATCACCATTCCCGTGCACGTCCGGCTGCTGCACGTTACGCACCTCGCCCTGGGCGATGACCACTCGGCGGCCCAGCTCCTCGACCAGCCGCGCCGTTTCCTTCAGGTCATCGAGCGAGGCCATCGGGTACGGAACACTATCGATCTGGTCTGCGATGTCGATTGCGATGATGTCAGCGCCTTCCCTGGCCAGTCCCAGTGCGTGCGACCGCCCCTGGCCACGTGCGGCCCCGGTGATCAGGGCGACCTTGCCCTCCAAACGGCTCATTGAGTTTCCCAATCTCTCGATGTACGTCCCTGCCGATGTCGGCGGAGTAGTGGACCAACAAACGTACGTGCGTTTGTTTAATTGGGGTGTGATATGCACGGCTGCAAATGTCGACCAGGTGCGTCGAGTGAGAATGAGGGTCCCTCCCAGCGTGCAGCGCCGCGGCACAAGACCTTCGCTGAGTCATCGATCCGAGGCGGGAAGCATTTTCCGCCAAGACATTACCCAAACATTGGGCGATATCGCAGGGATGCATTGCGCAGCGCACAGTCGATCCCCGGAGACCATCGCCTCCGGGGATTCGTTGAGTGGTGTCACCAGAGTTGCCATCCCGCACCCCGGATTGGGTGCCATAGGTGCGGGCCGAACGGGGAGAGAGGGGCAGGTCAGCCGGCGTTTGCGACACCGAGCTGCCGCAACGCCATCGTGATGTAGGCCTTGACGACCTTGTCGAGGGACTTGGGGCCTCCGGGTTTGTACCAGGACGACACGTGCGCACCCTGCGCCAAAATCGAGTACGTCTGCAGTTTGGCATCGAGGATGTCGGCGCCGGTCTCCTTGGC